>NZ_JAKOEM010000008.1:0-154623 GCF_022321465.1 Ruegeria alba
GACTGGATCATCGAGGTGGTCGATGGCCTGGCCGCCAATGGCGAAGACGCCAACGGCGCCGTCGAGGACAAGGTCAAAGCCCAGGTCGCAGACCTCTGCGCCAGATTTCCGATCTATCCAAACCTTTGATGAATAATAACGTTTCGGATTGACATCATCACTGCCACCGGTCATCCCGGTGGCAGTTTTCATTTTCGGGCAGACCATTTGACCAGGATACGGGGCAACCGGACGCGCCAGTTGGAACGGCGGCTTGGCGACTGGATGCGCGCCCTCCTGCCCCATGTGCTGGCGGAATTCGTCATGTTCGTTCTCAAACAGGGCTGGGCCGCCCTGTTCGGCGCATCGCTGCTGATCGGCCTGATGGTCAGCGACCGCATCTGGCAACAGGACTGGGCGCTCGCCCGCTATGACGCGCTCTTGATCTATGCGTTGGGCTTGCAGGTGCTGTTTCTGGCATTGGGACTGGAAAGCTGGCGCGAGGTCCGGGTTATCCTGCTGTTTCACCTAACCGGAACCGTGATGGAGATCTTCAAGGTCCAGGCCGGCAGTTGGACCTATCCCGGCCCAGGCCTGATCAAGCTTTGGGACGTGCCGCTGTTCTCGGGCTTCATGTATGCCTCTGTGGGGTCCTACATGGCGCGCGCCATCCGGCTGTTCGACATGCGGTTTGCGCCCTACCCGCCCTTCTGGTTGTCGGTCCTGCTGGCGGTTGCGATCTATGTGAATTTCTTTGCTCACCATTTCCTGTTCGACCTACGGCTGGCCCTGTTTGCCGCAACGGTCGCGCTCTATGCCCGGACGCGGATCACCTTTCGCATCGGCGATCACCGCTACTGGATGCCGCTGCCGCTGGCGGCCTTCTTCAGCTCGTTCTTCCTGTGGCTGGCCGAGAATGTGGGCACCGCCACGCGCACCTGGCTTTATTCCGGGCAGATCGCCGGAGAGATGGTGCGGCTGGCCAAGATGGGATCCTGGTATCTGTTGCTCTATGTCAGCTTCGTCACGGTCACGCTGGTGATGCGCGACGCGCTGGAGGAGGCTCCGGCCAAGGGTCGTTCCCGCCCCATGTGACCGCATCGAAGATGCGGCGCAAAGATGCGTTGGGCCGGGCGCCGTGCGTTCCGCACGGCGCTGTCTCGTCAGATCAGCCGGCGCCAGGCCAGGAAGGCCAGCAACAACGCGGCAAATACCAGCAGGTTGAAGACCAGCGCCCCCAGCATACCCAGCCACCAGCCCTTGCGCCGGTCGGCCAGGTCGATGCCGCGCAGATGCGCCTGCACCTCGCGTGCGGCGGCACTCAACGAAGGGGCGTTCAACGTCATCCGCAATCGCGGATGCGCCATCATCGGCTCGACCCGGGCCAGTTCCATCGCACGGCGATAGATACGACGCGGCAGTCGGTGCTTGGCCCGTCTGAGCGCGAGGCGGAGCGATTTTCCATGCACCCCAAGCCGCGTCCGCAGCAACGCGACGGTCACGGCAATCTGGTCTTCGATCCGGTCGCTATCGGTCATGGCTGTCATACCCCCGGCGGGCACCATATCGCGCGGTCCGGGCAGGCTCAATGGGGCTGGCGGGGGCGATCGCGTCAGGTTATCAGGGCGGCATGCTGACCACGATCCTGCATGGCACCCCGACCGACACCCCACCCCTTGTCATCGCCCATGGGCTCTATGGCTCTGGCCGCAACTGGGGGGTGATCGCCCGGCGACTTGCCGATGAACGGCAGGTGATCGCCGTCGACATGCGCAATCACGGTCACAGCCCCTGGGCCGAGACACACGACTATCCCGCGATGGCCGCCGATCTGGCCGAGGTGATCGAGGCCCATGGCGGTCGTGCCGACTTGCTGGGCCATTCGATGGGGGGCAAGGCGGCGATGATGCTGGCGCTCACCCACGGGCACCTGCTGCGCCGCCTGGTGGTCGCGGATATCGCCCCGGTGACTTATACCCACAGCCAAATGCCCTTCATCGCAGCGATGCGCGGCGTCGACCTGAGCCGGGTCGAGCGCCGCTCGGATGCCGAAGAAATGCTGGCGGCGCAAGGGGTCGAGAAAGCGTTGCAAAGCTTCTTTACCCAGTCGCTTGATCTGCCCGGCAAGCGGTGGCGGTTGAATCTCGACGGATTGGCAGCGAACATGCCCGCGATCATGTCCTTCCCCGACATATCAGCACATTGGGACGGACCGACTCTGTTCCTGACCGGCAGCATATCGGATTATGTGCGCGCCGAGCATCGCCCGCTGATCCGAGATCTGTTCCCCGCCGCCCGTTTTGCCAAGATACCGGGCGCGGGTCATTGGTTACACGCCGACAAACCCCGCGAATTCGAAGCGGCGGTGCGTGTCTTTCTGAATGCCTGAGCCTCTGACTCTGCACCTGCCGTGCGTCCGGGACGCCTCCGGCGGGAGTATTTCAGACCAGAAAGAAGCCCCGATCTTCTTCATTTCGCCGAAAATACTCCGGTCGGCCGGGGGCTGGCCCCCGGCCGACCGGCAGGACTCTAGGCTTCTTCTTCGTAGAGCCGCCGCGCCAAAATCCAACTGACTGGCGCCGCGACGATAAAACCTGTCACCGCCGCCGCCAGAATTGCCTTGAGTGAAACCAAGCCCGCCGTGAGCACCGCAATCACCGCAGTGCCTGCCAGCGCGGTCGAGATCAGACTGTAAAGAATCGAAGCAAGGCGCATCATGGCCGGACCTCCTGATATGGCTGCGCGTCCAACCATGATATAAAATTATCGGAATGTGTTTGACTTTGACCTGGATCACATGCCGGGATCGACCGGTTCGATCCGCTCGCCGGTCCAGTCCGCAAGACCGCCGAGATTGTAGACCTCGTCATAACCCATGTCCTTGAGCAGTTTACCCGCCAGCGCCGCGCGCCCGCCCGAGGCGCAATGCAACACGATCACCCGATCCTTGCGCAGTTCCGGGTCGTGAAACGGCGTGTCCGGATCAGCGCGGAATTCCAGCATGCCGCGCGGGATGTGATGGGCCCCGCTGGCACGGCCGGCGCGTTCCAGCTCGGGCGTGTCGCGCAGGTCGAGCAGCAGCGCGCCCTCGGCCACCAGTTGCTGGGCGCGGGCGCCGTCGATACGCGGCACCGCCGCATTTGCCGCCGCCATCATGTCCTTGACCGTCAAAACCATCTTGCGTGTCTCCTGTTTCGTTTCGCGCAGGCTAACATGCGTGTTTCGGAAAGTGTAAGACACGATTTTCCGCGGGCGGCCTCTCACCGCCCGCGCAAGGCTTTCAGCCCGCCTGATACTGCGGGGTCGAGGCCAGGAAGCGACCATAGGCCCGCGCATCGGGATAAGAGAATTGCTCGGCCAGCGGGTTGGCGCGCTTGCGCACCCCTGCCCCCATATCGGCCAGCAATTCGTCGAAATGCTTGAAGTGGAACGGCGCAGAGCACAGCCCGCCATAGACCTGGGCGGCGGGGCGTTCCTTGCGTCTCCAGTTCAGCATCATCTCGATATTGGCGTTCATTTCCTGCGCGCTCGGCTGGTGGGCCAATTGCCCATCGGCAAAGCGGACCAGCCAGTTGGCGATCATCTCGGCCGACAGGATGGTGCAGAAGGACGAGTTGAAACCGACAAAGCCCATATCGGGCAGGTCCGGATTCACCGCCAGGCGGTACACCCTGTACTGGCCATCCGCCTCGATCAGCTTGTCGCGGTAGTCCTGCGCCAGATAGGGAATGCCCAGTTTCCAGCCCACCGCCAGCACCGACAGGTCGCAAGGCACCCGGTCGCCGGTGGTCAGCACCACATGGCCATCCTCGTAACGGTCATAGGTGCCCTGGATGGGCTTGACGGTTCCGTCCCGGAAGCTTTCGAACAGGCCCGGCGTCACGATCGGCAGAGAGCACGAGGCCTCCTTCTCGATCGGGGTGTCGGGCACCATGTTCCATTTCTTCAGGCCCAGTTGCGCCTTGAGCAGGGTTTCGAGCCCCCGGAAATTGGCCCAGACCAGCGGTTTCAGCAGCGCGGCGATCACCCGTTGCAACGGGGATTTGCCCCATTGGTTGAACTGCTGTTCCTGAGCGCGCATGTAGAGCAGCCGCTTGAAGTTGATGCCGCCCACGAAATAAGGCACCCGCCAGACATTCTCGCGATAGACCATGGTGACCGATTTCGCGCCGTTGCGGGCCGCGTTCACCACGATGTCGGTGGCCGATTTCGAACCGCCCAGCACCACCACATGTTTGCCGCGCGCCATTGCGCTGTCGGTATATTCCGACGAGTGGATCACCTCGCCGCCGCCGGCAACAAAGGCCTCCTGCCCGGGATGGGTCAGGATGTTCTTGTCGGAAAACTGGCCGGTGCAGATGGCCACGAAATCGAAATCTTCCTTGCGCACGCGGCCTGCCGCCTCGATCGTCAGGGTCCAGCCGGGTTGCCCGTCGGCGCGCCGATCCATCGACAGGATATTTGTGTTGAGCTGAAACAGCCGCGGCAGATTGTGCTTGTCGGCATAGGAATGCAGATAGGCATGCACCTGCGGCCCCTTGGGCCATTCGGGGTAATCATCGGGCATCGGCAGATCAGTATAGCAATACAGATCCTTGGGGCTTTGCGTCTGTACGTCGGGGTACGAGCGCGACAACTCCCACACGCCGCCGAAATCGTGGCTGCGTTCGAACCCGGTGACCCGGTGCCCGCGCTCGTCAAAGGCCTTTGCCGCGGCAAGACCCGACACCCCGCCGCCGATGACGGCGACGTTCTTGCGTTTTACCATGATATGTCCCTCGCCTTACTGGGCGTCGGGCGGCGGCAGGAAATCGACCTCGTGCAGGGCCGAGATACGCACCAGCTCGGCCGGGTCGGTCACGCCATCAAGCGCCTTGAACAGATCGAAGAGCTTGCGCGAGGGCGCCACCCCAAAGACACAGGTCGCACCCGCGCCCGAGCGGTTGAACACCGCATGCGCCACCCCCTTGGGCATCCGGACCACATCGCCTGGCTCCGCCTTGTTGGCGGTCACGTTACCGGTCTCGAACCCGAAATCCACCTCGAGATTGCCACTCAGCACCAGGATCCATTCATCCTGGGTCGGGTGCACATGCGGCGGCACAAAGGTGTCGGCAGGCACTTCGGCATGCCACATGAACACGTTGTCGCTGTGCAGTTTCGGGGTATAGACCTGCCCGACCACGTTCCAGGCCAGCCCCTCGAGACCGGCATCGGTGGCGGTGATTCCCGCGTCCATCTGCATTTCGTTCCTCCTCCTGTTGGGTAATTATCCCGCAAGCCTAGGAAGGCGCGTGCGGCGCGAATATCCGAAAAGCGAAATTTTCGCCTCATCTTTGCGGTCCGGATGCAGGAATTGCTTTGTGATCAGGGCGCGGGGCCGCATGCTGACCCCATGCAGAACAAGCCCGATATCCCCCCCCTGTCGCGGTTCCGCCAGTTCCGAACACCGGATCTGGACGAGGCACGGGCGCTGGTCGCACGCAATTTCTGCGGTCACCGGCTGGAGCGGCAGGCGCGCGAGGATGCCTTTGACGCCTGCCAGCATCGGGCGGGCGGCAACGGGCTCTTCTACAACTACATCCGCTATGGCGCCGATGTGGAAATCGAACCCGGAGAGCTGGGGTCCTTTTACCTGATCCAGGTGCCGATCCGGGGGCAGGCCCTGATCCGTAACGGCAGGACCGAGGTCGAGACCGGCAGCGCCGCCGCCTCGGTTCTGAACCCCGACCGCCATACGCGGATGCGCTGGCTGGGCGGCTGCGAACAGGTGCTGCTACAGATCGACCGCAACAGGCTGACCGCCGTGGCCGAGACCCTGACCGGCACCGCCCTGCAATCCCCGGTCCGTTTCGACCCGCAGATCGACCGCGCCCGCCCCGAGATGCAGCGCTGGCTTGCGCTGTTCCGGCGGGCGGTGTCGGCGGTGGATCATGGCGCGCTGCTCGATCCCGAACAGGCGCTCAGCCGCGCCCTGGTCGAGGACGAATTGATCGCGGGGTTCCTCAGGGCGCAGCCCTCGTCCATCGCGCCGCTGCTAGAGCGGCCCGAAACCGGGCCGCTGTCACCCCATGTGCGCCGGGCACGCGACTTCATGCAGGCACATCTGGCCGAGCCGCTGACCCTGAGCCAGATCGCCACCGCCGCCGGCACCTCGCCGCGCAACCTGCAACTGGGGTTCAACCAGTTGCTCGAGATGACGCCGCTGGCCTATCTGAGGGTGCTGCGGCTGAACTATGCCCGCTATCTGCTGTGTGAAAGCCCGCCGCAGGTCACCATCGCCTCGATCGCGGGGGCGGCCGGGTTCAGCCATCTGGGCCGGTTCTCGGCCCAATATGCCGCCCGGTTCGGCGAAGGGCCCAGCCAGACCCGCAAACAGCGCTATCTGATCTGAGCGCCTCAGTCGCAGGCGGCGGTCACGATGATCTCGACCTTGAGCGTATCGCGCGCCAGACGCGCCTCGCCGCAGGCGCGCGCAGGCGCGTGACCCGCGGGAACCCAGGCATCCCAGACCGCGTTCATCTCGGCGAAATCGGCCATGTCGGCGAGCCAGACGATGGCCTGAAGGATGCGGGTGTTGTCCGACCCGGCCTCGGCCAGCAGCGCGTCGACGCGCGCCAGACAATCGCGGGTCTGCTCGGCCACGCTGTCGCCGCTGCCGACCTGGCCGCACAGATAGGCGACGCCGTTATGCTTGACGATCTTGCTCATCCGCTCACCGGTATGAATGCGTGTGATACCCATGGTCCTGCCCTTTGCAACGCTGAAACTCCTGCCCCTGTTAGCAGAGCCACCGGGGTGAGACCAGAGCGCCTACCAGCTGCCCGAGGCGCCCCCGCCCGAGGACGAGCCCCCGCCAAAGGATGACCGCCCCGAGCCGCTGCTATTGCTGTCGCTGATCTTGGGAATGGTGCGGATCTCGCTGTCGTGATGGCCGCAATGGGCACAATCATAGTCGACGCGCTTGCGACCGGACCGACTCTTGGTCGCAGCACTCAGCACGGTCGAGGTGGTGGACAAGGTGCGATAGTTGCATTGCGGGCAGGCACCATAGCCGGAAAACCAGCTCTTGTAGCGGTGGATGTCGATATGGCCGCAATCCGGGCAGTGCCAGACATCGTAATCGACCGATTTCAGGTATTCCTCCAGCCGCTGACCGCCATCGAGATGTTCGTCATCCGCCTCTTCGCCCGCCCGCAGCATCGGCGTGCGGCATTGGACGCAGGGCCTGTCCCGGTTGCGCAGATAACGCCTGACCCACAGCGCGACGCCGCCCAGCGGCACCAGCAAGAGCGACAATACCCATTCTCCCACCCGGTCCACCGCGCGGGCCAGCCAGCTCCAGCCGCGTTGCGCGGTGCCCATGTCCCAGTCACCGGGATAGGCGCCGGTCAACTCGCGAATGGTCTCATCCACTCCGGCCTCGATCCCCAGCTGATACTCGTCGCGGCGGAAATAGGGCAGAAAACCAACGTCGATCACCCGTTGCATCCGGCTATCCCAGGAGCGGTCATAGCCCGCACCGATCTCGATCCGCATCTTGCGGTCATAACGCGAGACCAGCACCAGGACGCCATCGTTGCGCTCGGCGTTACCGATGCCCCAGCTGTTGAACAGGCCGGTGGCAAACGGTTCGATGGGGCCGCCGTGACCGTACATGCCCATATTGTCGATGGTCAGCACCGTCATCTCGACGCCGCTGTGGTCATAAAGCGCGATCAGCCTGTCGCGCACCCGCTCCTCGGCGGCGGGGTCCAGCAGGTCGGCATAGTCGTTGACATAGACATCCTCGTAGTCGGGATACCGGATGTTCCCCTCCGTGCTCGCGGCACGCGGCGCCTTGCGCGCCGGGGACTTGAGGGCCTCGGAGGGCGGATTTTCGGGCACCACCGAGGCCGGGCGCGTCATCAGGCCGACCCCGTACCCGATCGCCCAGCCAAGCCCAAGCACCAGCGCGACGATCGTCAGCGCGACACGAATATCCTGCCTTGTCATGCGGCCTCCCTTATGGCGCCACCTGACCCGCAGCACCAGACCACGGCCAAACGGTCACCGCGCGGCAACAAAGCGCAACACGACGCGCCCATCCACACCGGCCAAGGTCAGTGCATCACCCTCGACCGCATAGGCGACGACTTTGGCCAATGCCGCCAGATAGCTCCGGTCCAGCGCCTCGGCCTCTTGGGAACAGGCCATCATGGTCATGCCGATATTGTCGGGAAAGCGCATGTTCGTGGCCCCGATCTCTGCCTGGCCCTGGAACCTGTTGCACCCGCCCCGGCCCGAGAACCGCCCGCCGTGTTCAAACGCGATCGATGGCGCGCCCGGCCCCTCGGTCCCAACGCCTTCGATCTCGCGCAACGCCCAGTCGCGGCCCACCAGCACCGAAGCTGCATCAGAGACCCGAACCATCATCAGGTCAACCGTGTTTCCCGCCTCACCGGTAAGGACCGGCGCCACCGTATCGGTGATAAAGAGCAGCCTCTCATCCTGCAATATCCGCGCCGTTACCGCATAGCGCCGCGCCGGATCGATCAATGCATCGTCATACTCAAGGCTGAAATCCATCGGCACCCGGGTCATCGCATAGCGCCGCGCCGACAAGAGCGGCGCCGCCACGTCCTGGCGCGAAATATCGCGCAGTTCCACCTGCAACACCGCATCTGGCGGCAGCGCGATCCGCTCCCGATATGCGGCGCTGCCCGAAACGGTGCCCGCCTCGGCGGCCCAGGCCAGACAAAGTGCCGCAATTCCCGGTAAAATCCTCATGACTGCCCCCTTCTCCGGAAGAAAGATACGTTTCCACCAAGGCAACAGTCCACAAAGGCCACTGTCAACCCGCTGCTTCTTCTGTTTGAAAATACCTCGGGGTCCGGGGCAGCGCCCCGGTCCGCCACCGCGGCCCTCACAATGGCCAGATCAACGGGATCAACGCCGATACCAGGATCCCCATGCTCAGGTTCAGCGGAATGCCCACCCGCATGAAATCGGTGAACCGGTAGCCCCCCGGCCCATAGACCAGCATGTTGGTCTGATAGCCAATGGGCGTCGCAAACGAGGCCGAGGCCGCGATCATAACCGCCACCACCAAAGGACGCGGGTCGATCCCCATCGCCTGGGCAAGACCGATGGCGATCGGGGTCACCACCACCGCCACCGCATTGTTCGACACCAGCTCTGTCAGCACCGAGGTCAACAGATAGATCGCCCAGATCACCAGGAACGGCGGCAGGCTGCTCAACCCAGGCGCAATCGCCTCGACAATCAGCCGCACCGCGCCCGAGCTTTCCAAGGCGGCACCAATGGCCAGCATGGCAAAGATCAGCGCCAAGAGCCGCCCATCGACAAAAGAGAACGCCTCATCCGCATCGATGCAACGACTGCCCAGCACCAGAGCCACGGCCAGCACCGACAACATGAGAATCGGTGCCACCCCGAAACCGGCCAGTGCCACGATCCCCACCAGCGCCGCAACGGCGATGGGCGCATGGCCGCGCCGATAGGCCCGCACCGACGGGTGCGAGACATCGACCATCTCCATATCGGCGGCCAGCCGTTGAATATCGGCGGGTGCCCCCTCCAAAAGCAGCGTATCGCCCACCTTCACCACCAGCTGATCCAATTGGCGGCCGATATTCTGGTTGCGCCGATGTACGGCAAGCACATAGACCCCGTAGCGCCGCCGCAAGCGCAGATCGCCCAGTGAACGGCCGACCATGCGGCAGCCGGGGGTGATCAGCACCTCGACCGTTGATGTCTCGACCGCCGAAACCTGATCGACCCGCTTCAGCTCCTTGTTGCGTTGCAGGCTCAGAAGTTCGGTCATCTGGGTGCGCAGCACCACCCGGTCGCCCACCTGCAACTCGACCCCCTTGAGGTTGCGGCGCAGCGACAGGTCGCCCCGGATCACGTCAATGAGCCGCACGCCGGGCCGCTTGAACAGCTGCACTCCGGTCACCTCGCGCCCGATCAGGTTGCTTTCGGGCGGAATCACCGCCTCGGTAAAGAACTTCATCTTCGACCGGTCGCTGAGCAGGGTCGCCATGCTGTCACGTTCGGGCAGCAGGCGGGGGGCGACGAAACGCAGATAGATCATGCCCCAGGCCACCACCGCGATGCCCAGCGGCGTCACTTCGAAGATGCTGAACGCCGCCATGCCCTGGGCGCGCGCGACCCCGTCGACCAGCAGGTTGGTCGAGGTTCCGATCAGCGTCAGCGTGCCCCCCAGGATCGCCGCATAGCTGAGCGGAATGAGCAGTTTCGAGGCCGCCACATTCAGGGTGCGCGCGATCTGCACGAAGACCGGGATCATCACCACCACAACCGGCGTGTTCGACACGAAGGCCGAGGCGATCACCACGAATGCCATCAACATGCCGATGGCAAAGCGCGCATTGGTCTGTGCCTGCCGCTGTGCGATCGAGGTAAAGGCATCCAACGCGCCGGTCCTGACCAGCGCGCCCATGATGATGAACATGGCCGCGATGGTCCATGGGGCCGGGTTGGCCAGCACCGGCAGCGCCGCGTCATAGGGCAAAACGCCGGTGACCAGCATCGCCGAGACCCCCAGAATGGCCACGACCTCGGTCGGATAGCTCTCGCGCAGGAACAGCAGGAACATCGTCAGCACGATGGCCAGCGTGACCAGCGCGCCGGCGGTATCGGTCAGGTGGAGGAATTGCATCTCTTGTCAGTCTTGCCCGAATGCGCCTGGCGACAGTGCCGGCTGGCATCTTCCCGTATCGGCAAGCCTTGGGCAAGCCCGCGCGTACACCCCCGTGGATGGACGATCACGGGCTCGATTGCTGCAACTGCCCGCCGACGCGGACCATGGCGATGCGGGTGGCGGCGCCCCCTTGCGGTGCGGTCTCGACATAGACGCCCGAGACCGTCGCCTCGCCCAGCGCCGGGGTGAACCGAGACTTCGCCATACCGGTGATGAACCGGCGCATAGGTTCGGCCTTGTCCATGCCGATCACCGAATGATAGTCGCCGCACATGCCCGCATCGCTCAGATAGGCGGTGCCACCGGGCATCACCATCGCATCGGCCGTCGGCACATGGGTGTGGGTGCCCACCACCAGGCTGGCGCGCCCGTCGCAGTAATGGCCCATCGCCATCTTTTCCGAGGTCGCCTCGCAATGCATGTCGACGATAACCGCATCGGCCAGACCGCCGCGCGGATGCGATTTCAGCACCGGCTCGATGGCCGAGAACGGATCGTCATAGGGGCGTTTCATGAACACCTGGCCCAGCACCTGCGCCACCAGCACCTTGCGCCCGCCCGGCGCGGTGAACAGCCGATGACCGCGCCCCGGCGCGCCCTTGGCATAGTTGATCGGCCGGATGATGCGCGGTTCGGTCTCGATATATTGCAGCATGTCCTTCTGGTCGAAGGCATGATCGCCCAGCGTCAGGCAATCGGCGCCCGCATCCAGCAGCGCCTTGGCATGCTCGCCCGACAAGCCCATGCCATTCGAGGCGTTCTCGCCATTGACCACCACGAAATCCAGCTTCCACTCTGCCCGCAATCGCGGCAGGTGTTCGCACACGGCCTTGCGCCCCGCGCGGCCCATCACATCGCCAAGAAAAAGTATCTTCATGTCCCCGGTCCTATGAGGCGGTGCGGTTCAGGGCAAGCCGGAAAATGCAGGCGGCGCTGCCCCCGACGCCTGCGGCGTCTCCCCCGGAGTATTTGCAGCGAAATGAAGAGCGGCGCGGACCGGGCTTCTTTCTGGTCCGAAATACTCCGGAGCGCGAGGCAGAGCCTCGCAAAAGATCAGAAGCTCAGCACGCGGCTTTCGGTAACCACCATGTCGAGCGGCTGGTCTGTGGGTTCCAGCGGCAGCGCCTCGGCCTCTTGCGCGTCGAAGGCGAAACCGATGGCGAGCGTGGCGCGTTTGGCGCGCAGCCCCTCAAGCGTACGGTCATAAAAGCCGCCGCCGTAACCCAGCCGCCCGCCCCGAGCGTCAAAGGCGACCAGTGGCACGATCAGGATTTCGGGCTCCATCCAGTCATCCGTTTCGGGCACCATGGCGCCAAACGGGCCCTCGCGCAGCAGACCGTCCGGATCCCAGCGGGAGAAGCGCAGGGGCAGACCCGCGCCCTGAATGACAGGAACGCCCACGGGACCGTGGGCCGCCGCCTCGGCCATGGCGGGCAGCGGGTCGATCTCGGTCCGGATCGGCATATAGCCCGACAGAGGCACGCCGCGATAACCGGCCAGAACCTCGGACAGGCGTCCGGCCGCCCCCGCCGGACGGGTATCGAATGCCACCTTGCGGCGGGCAAAGGCGGCCTTGCGCGCGGCAGCCTTGATCGCGGTCAGGTCGTCCATGACCCCTCCTAGAGCAGAAAGACGGAAGCCAGCCCCAGAAAGGCAAAAAACCCGACAACATCCGTCACCGTGGTCACGAATGTGCCCGAGGCCAGCGCCGGGTCGATCCCGACCTTTTCAAGAAGCACCGGAATACCGGCCCCGGCAAGCCCGGCCACGACCAGATTGACCACCATTGCGGCAGCGATCACCGGGCCCAGCAGTGGCAGGCCGAACCAGACATGGCCCACGATCCCCATTACCACCGCAAAGACCGCGCCATTGACCAGCCCCACCAAAACCTCGCGCCGCAGCACCCGGCCCAGGTTGGACCCGGTCAGGTCACGGGTGGCCAGCGCGCGCACCGCCACCGTCAGGCTCTGGGTGCCGGCATTGCCACCCATCGAGGCGACGATCGGCATCAGCACGGCCAGCGCCACCACGTTGGCGATCGTGCTTTCGAAGATCGAAATCACCAGCGAGGCCAGGATGGCTGTCGCCAGGTTCACCGCCAGCCAGGGCAGGCGCTGTCTGGTGGTTTCCAGCACGGTATCCGACAGGCTGCTTTCGCCGACACCGGCCAGGCGCAGGATGTCCTCTTCGTGCTCTTCGTCCAGCACGATCATGGCGTCATCGATGGTAATCACCCCCACCAGCCGCCCCTCGGCATCCACCACCGGGGCCGAAATCAGGTGATACTGGTTGAACGCATAGGCCACATCCTCTTCGTCCTGATCGGCGGGGATGATCTGGAAGGTCTCTTCGGCCAACGTGCTCAGCGGCACCTCGCGCCGGGCCGACATGATCCGGCCCAGCGTCACATTGCCCACCGGGTGCAGGCGCGGGTCGACCAGGACCACGTGATAGAACTGGTCTGGCAAGTCGTCCGAACCCCGCATGAAGTCGATGACCTCGCCCACCGACCAATGTTCGGGGGCCATCACCACCTCGCGCTGCATCAGACGCCCGGCAGAGCCCTCGGGATAAGCCAGCGCCTGTTCAACCGCGACCCGGTCGGCATCCTCGAGCGCGTCGAGGATGGTTTCATGGTCGCTTTCTTCGAGGTCTTCGAGCAGGTCGACCACATCGTCGCTGTCAAGCTCACGCACCGCCTCGGCCAGAACGTCGGGGTTGAGCAGGCGAACCACTTCTTCGCGGATGCCCTCGTCGAGTTCCGACAGGATCTCGCCATCGAACTCGCGGTCGTAAAGCCGGATCAGCTGAGCCCGGTCGAAGCTATTGATCTGCTCGAGCAGATCGGCGATGTCGGCCGCATGCAGCGGCTCCATCAACTCGATCAGGCGATCTCGATTTTCTTCTTCGACCGCATCGAGAATCTCGGCCACGAGATCGAGGTCGATCTCATAAGCATCCTCTTCACGGGGCTTTTCAAGATCGGGTGTGTCGATACCTGGTGTCATGGCTACGCCCTATGCCAATTGGCAGCAAATTTGAAGAAGCAGCTATCAGAAAACAATGACAATGCCACAATTTACCGCCGCGGCGCGAATGTTCTAGGGTAGCGTCCGTTTTGTACCGAGCGAAGGAGATGCGGACCATGACCGGCAAGACGATCCTCAGGGGACAAGTCCTGTCCTTTGCCCGCTCCCCGTTCGAAGACACGCCCGCGGATGCGGTGCGGGTTGACGAGGCGGTTCTGATCGACGGCTCGCATATCGCGTCCGTCGGCACGCTGGAGGCGATGCGCAGAGCGGCACCGGGGGCGCGTGAGATCGACCACGGGTCGCGTGTCGTCCTGGCCGGATTCGTGGATGCGCATGTGCATTATCCCCAGACCGTGATGATCGCGAGTTGGGGCAAGCGCCTGATCGACTGGCTCAACACCTATACCTTTCCCGAGGAGCGCAAGTTCGCCGATCCGGCCTATGCCTCCGAGATCGCCGCGCGCTATCTCGACCTGACGGCGGCGCATGGCACCACCACCATGTGCAGCTTCTGCACCATCCACCCCGAGAGCGTGGAGGCCTTCTTTACCGAGGCGCAGGCGCGCGGGCAAAGGGTGATCGCGGGCAAGACCTGCATGGACCGCAACGCCCCCGAATTCCTGCGCGACACGGCGCAGAGCGCCTATGACCAGTCCAGGGCGCTTTTGCAGAAGTGGCACGGGGTCGATCGGATCTCCTACGCAATCACGCCCCGGTTTTCGCCGACTTCCACACCGGAACAGCTCGACGCGATGGGTGCGCTCTGGGCCGAGCATCCCGATTGCCTGATGCAGACCCATCTGAGCGAGCAGACCGACGAGATCGAATGGGTCAAGGGGCTCTACCCCGAGGCGCGGGACTATCTGGACACGTACGAGCAGCACGGGCTCCTGGGCGGGCGCGGGCTCTATGGCCATGCCATCCACCTGGAGCAGCGCGAGCGTGACCGGCTGCGCGAACATGGCGCTGGGCTGATCCATTGCCCGACCTCCAACACCTTCATCGGCTCGGGCCTCTTTGACATGGCCGGGCTGATGGCTGAGGGGCAGCGGATCGGGCTGGCCACCGATACCGGCGGCGGGTCCAGCTTTTCCATGCTGCGCACCATGGCGGCGGCCTATGAGATCGGCCAGCTGCGCGGCGTGCCGCTGCACGCGGCACAGCTCTTGTGGTTGGCCACCCAGGGCTCGGCCCGGGCGCTGCGGATGGATCACCAGATCGGCAATGTCGCGGCGGGGATGGAGGCCGATCTGGTGGTGCTAGACCTCGCCTCGACCCCCGCCATCGCCCAGCGCAGCGCGGTGGCGGACGACCTGTGGGAAGCGCTGTTCCCGACCATCATGATGGGAGACGACCGTGCCATCGCCGAGGTCTGGATCGGCGGCAGGCGGGTCTGAACCACCTCTGGATCGGGGAAAGATTTTTCGCCGAAAAATCTTTGCCTCCGGCGGGAGTATTTTCGAAAAGATGAACAGGCTCAGCCCATCAGGGCCCGGGCCAGCCTGTTTTGCCGTTCGATCATGCGCGGCAGATCGATGGTGGTGATCTGGCCGTCGCGCACGATCTGGCGGCCTTCGACAAACAGGTGCCTGACCCGGGTCGGTCCGGCCAGCAGCAGCGCGGCAGGGTCCCAGCTGCCGGCGCTGTCGATGCCCGAGACATCCCAGACCGCGATATCGGCGCGCTTGCCAGGCTCCAGTCGGCCGCAGTCGGGGCGGCCCAGCACATCGGCGCCGCCGCGGGTGGCGATCTCGAGCGCCTCGCGGGCCGACATGGCATCGGCGCCCCGCGCCACCCGTTGCAGCAGCATCGCCTGGCGCGCCTCTGCCATCAGGTTGCCGCTGTCATTGCTGGCCGAACCATCGACGCCCAGCCCCACCGGCACGCCCGCGTCGCGCATCGCACGGACCGGGGCGATGCCGCTGCCCAGCCGACAGTTGGAACAGGGGCAATGAGCGACGCCGGTGCGCGAACGGGCGAAAAGATCGATCTCGGCCCCGTCGAGCTTGACGCAATGAGCGTGCCAGACATCAGGACCGGCCCAGCCCAGATCCTCGGCATATTGGCCGGGGCGGCAACCGAATTGCGCCAGGCTATAGGCGATGTCCTCGTCATTTTCGGCCAGATGGGTGTGCAGCATCACGCCCTTGTCCCGCGCCAGCAGGGCGGCGTCGCGCATCAGGTCGCGGCTGACCGAAAAGGGCGAACAGGGGGCAAGGCCCACGCGGCACATGCTGCCCTCGCCCGCGTCGTGAAAGGCATCGACCACCCGGATCATGTCGTCCAGGATCGCGGCCTCGCCCTCGACCAGCCTATCGGGCGGCAGGCCACCGGCGCTCTCGCCGATGCTCATGGCGCCCCTTGTGGGGTGAAAGCGCAGGCCCAGCTCGGCCGCGGCGGCGATGGTATCGTCCAGCCGCGCACCATTGGGGTAAAGGTAGAGGTGATCGGAACTGAGCGTGCAGCCTGACAGCGCCAGCTCGGCCAGCCCGATCTGGGCCGAAACGAACATTTCCTCGGGGCCGAAGCGCGCCCAGATCGGATAGAGCGTCTTGAGCCAGCCAAACAACAGCGCATCCTGCCCGCCCGGCACGGCGCGTGTGAGGCTCTGATACAGATGGTGGTGGGTATTCACGAGGCCCGGCGTGACCACGCAGCCGCGCGCCTCATGCACCTCGCCCATCGTTGCGAGGTTCGGGCCAATCGCGACCACGATCCCGTCACGGATCAGGATA
Organism: Ruegeria alba; assembly: GCF_022321465.1. Lineage (NCBI taxonomy): Bacteria > Pseudomonadati > Pseudomonadota > Alphaproteobacteria > Rhodobacterales > Roseobacteraceae > Ruegeria > Ruegeria alba. The sequence continues at coordinate 16,476 of NZ_JAKOEM010000008.1, forward strand.
TCAGCGCCGACCAGCTCACTGCGGTCCGCATCCATGGTCAGAATGGTATCGGCATTTCGAATCAGATGTTCAGTCATGGTGCACACTTCCCCTGTCGGGCCCGCTTCATAGGAAGTGTGTCAGGCCGGCGGAAAACGGGCTCAAGAACCGGCTGAATAGAGGTTACGCCCAGCCGAGGCAGGTTGCAAGGCGGTCACACCCCACGAAGGAGTTCCAGCGCCGCGCTGTGTATTTGCGGATTGGCTGCCGCCAAGGCGCGCCCACCCCCATGCGCGGGGCCACCTGTCCAATCTGTAACGATGCCGCCCGCCGCTTCGATCAACGCGATGGGCGCCTGGATGTCGACTGCCTTCAACCCAGCTTCGATCACCAGATCGACCAGCCCCGCCGCCAGCAGGGCGTAGGCATAGCAATCCATTCCATAGCGGGTCAGTTTGACCCGGCTCGACACGGCACGGAATGCCGCCTCTTCCTCAGCACTGCCAAGTTCTGGGAAGGTGGTAAAGAGGACCGCATCGGACAGATCAGTATCCTTCCGCGTTGCCAGTACCTGCAGCCCAAGCGGTCCAGTCACATATGCGCCCTCGGATGTACCGACAAAGCGCTCGCCGATGTAAGGCTGGTCCACCACGCCAAGGAAAGGGCCATGGGTATCCGACAAGGCAATCAACACACCCCATGTCGGTGTGCCCGAGATAAAGCCCCGGGTGCCATCGATTGGATCCAATACCCAAACGCGACCAGAACGCCCCTCAACCTCATCAAACTCCTCGCCATGAATACCGTCCTGGGGACGCAGCTCAGCGAGGATTTCGCGCATTGCCATTTCAGCGGCTCGGTCGGCCTCGGTCACCGGGTCAAAGCCGCTGTCGAGCTTGTTTTCGGCCCCAAGATCCAGCCGTCTGAAATAAGGAAGAATCGCCGCGCGGGCGGCATCGGCCAGTTTTTCGGCGATCTCTAGATCGGTATAGTCAGCAGGTTTCATGCCGATGCATTGCCACCCGTCAGACCATTTTGCAATATGCAGGCTCGGATCAGGCCACGTCGCTCAGCACGCGTGCCAATTCGAACAGGCGGCGACGCTGATTTTCGGGAATGGCATAGTAGGACCGCACCAGATCCAGCGCTTCCTTGTCCCCCATCAGGTCTGCGGGTACGCTCGATTTCTCGGCAGCAACCTTCTCCGATTCTTCAAGTCCTTCGAAGAAAAAGCTCACGGGAACGTCGAGTGCCTCTGCGATATCCCAAAGGCGGGACGCGCTCACGCGATTTGCTCCAGTTTCGTATTTCTGGATCTGCTGAAACTTAATACCGACCTGTTCGGCCAGCTGTTGCTGAGTCATACCAATCAGCCAGCGACGGTGCCGTACACGCTTCCCCACGTGAACGTCTACAGGATGGGTCATGCGAATTCTCCTCTGTTACACTGACAACCGCCCGGGCATCGGCATAAAGGGCGCGGCCTGCCCCAACCATCTGACACGGCCAATTAAGTATTCCCTAATATCGTTGAGCGACCCGAACCGCACCGCCTATGAATATGCCGAAAATCGCAATTGAATTCAAGTTGGTTGAATCCTGTGCAGTTCAACTGCACCATAAGTTGCGGCGGAAATCCACCGATACAACCCCAGAAAGGTACTGCAAGGACAAAAGAGGAGCCGCTGTGACGCAGTCAATGTTCGCCGTCCGAGCCACAGTTTGACTCAGCACACCAGCTCGGTCTTTATGGCGGTAAATCAAGAGGAAAAACCGATGCGCTCATTCTCCGTGCTAAGAGCCGGCAGCCCAGCGCAACTGATCAATCAGCAGGTAGCCGAACCAGGCCCAGGCCAGGTTCGGATCGACATTCGTGCTTGTGGCCTGAACTTCGCGGACCTGCTGATGCAGAAGGGCACTTACCAGGACACACCGACCGCGCCTTTCACACTTGGGATGGAGGTTGCAGGCACAGTCAACGCCCTCGGCGCCGGTGTTTCGCATTTGAAAATCGGAGACCGAATCGCCCTTTACACCGGTCAGGGTGGGCTTGCCGAACAGGGTGTCTTCGACGCGGACCGTGCCCTGCCCCTGCCTGACGCCATGAGTTTCGAACACGCCGCCGCCTTCCAGATTGCCTATGGCACCAGCCATATGGCGCTCGATCACCGCGCCCGCCTGCAACCGGGCGAGACGCTGCTGGTCACCGGTGCCGCCGGCGGCGTTGGCCTGACTGCGGTCGAGATCGGCAAACTCATGGGTGCGCGGGTGATCGCGCAGGCCCGTGGCGCAGACAAGCTCGAGATCGCCCGCCAGTCCGGAGCCGATATCCTGATCGACGCCGATGAGGATCTGCGCGCCCGCCTGCTGGACCTGGGCGGCGTCGATGTCGTCTATGACGCAATCGGGGGAGATGTTTTCAAGGCCGCTTTCCGCGCCGCCAATCCCGAGGCGCGGCTGCTGCCCATCGGCTTTGCCGGCGGCGAGGTGCCGCAAATCCCCGCCAATCACCTGCTGGTCAAGAATCTCACCGTGATCGGGTTCTACATCGGCGGTTATCTGAAGTTCCGCCCCGAGGTGATCCGCGACAGTTTCCAGACCCTGCTCGACTGGTACCAGCAGGGGCGCCTGCACCCGCATGTCAGCCATCTCCTGCCCCTCGAACGCGCCGCCGAAGGGCTGGAGCTTCTGCGCAGCCGAACCGCCACCGGCAAGGTCGTCATCACCCCCTGACAGCCGCTTCTTTCTGGTCGCAAATACTCCCGCCGGAGGCGTCTACCGCCGCCACATTCACTGTCTTGGCGGTGGCATGTCGCGGTGCGACACGCGCCGAGGAGGAGGCACGACGACGAGATATCGTCTTGCGCCGCAGGCGCACCGCTTGCCAGCGCTCGCTCAGCTCACCGCGCGCAGATGGCCGTTACCCATCTTGGCAAAGTTCTGGCGAACCAGGTCCACCAGGGCATCGACGATCTGTCCCTTGCCGTCCTTGCCGCCGTAAAGATTGATCTTGTGCGAGGGCAGCACCGGCAGCGCATCGGACTCGATCTGCGCCAGATGCGGCGCGGCAGTGCCTTCCAGCATCGCATGCACCGCGAGATCGGCCGACACGGTCGCCTCGATGGTGCGGTCGTTCTCGGTCTCGACCGAGAGCTCCCAGGGGATATTCGCCGCATCCAGCGCCGCGATCACGCTGGCACGGAACAGACAGCGCCGTCCCAGCGCCAGTTTCAGCGGCCGTTGCCGCCAGGCCGAGCCCCCCATCGCGCCGATCCAGCGCAGGGGCAGTTCCGCAATCGTCTCGCAATGATCGCCACCCCCCGGTTCGGTGGTCAGGATCACGTCGCATTCGCCACGTTCGTACTGCTCTTTCAGCCAGGAGGTATAGCAGGACAAGAGTTGCACCCGCACCCGCGGATAAGCGGCGTTGAACTGCTGGAGCACGCGCGGGATCGCCGGATAGACGATATCGTGCGGCACGCCCAGCACCACCTCGCCCTCGAATGCCTGATCGGTCAGCCGTGCGATCACCTCGTCATTCATCGCCACCATACGGCGGGCATAGGCCAGCAGTTGCTCACCCGAGGCGGTCAGCGCAATGCCGCGCCCGCTGCGGTCCAGCAGTTGCAGATCCAAGAGTTCCTCCAGCCGCTTTATCTGCATGGAAACCGCCGATTGGGTCAGGTGCAGGAACCCTGCGGCCCGGGTGACACCGCCACTGTCGGCCACGGCCACGAAACTGCGCAGGGTTGTGATGTCGAGATTGCGTATCATTCCAAACCTTGATGGACGAGTTCAAAAACATTCGTTTCCATAATGAAGCACATCCCACCATATCTATCAAGGAAATTGATTGTCACCCGAACTCACATCACGAAATCAGAAAGGACACGTCATGGCCTTTGTCACCGCCTCGCACCCCTGCCGACCCGCACCCCGATCCCGGCTTGCCGTATTCTACGACCTTCTGGCGCTGCGCCGCCAACGTCAGGAGTTGCGGCACCTCGACGACCGGGCGCTCGAAGACATGGGGATCACCCGCGCCGAGGCCCGGACCGAGGCCGCGAGGCCGTTCTGGGATGCCCCGCATCACTGGCTGAAATAAGCCGGAACAGCAGCTTCAGCTCTTCCCCTGCCTTGGCCCGCCCCGCGCGGGCCATTTTTTCGGGTGGATTGAGCCTAAATCCGACTCGGAAATACTTGAATTCACGGGTTCGCTCTCCGATATTTGACGGGAATGCCGCAGGGTAGCCCTTGCGGCCCGAGTTTGATTTCAGGGAGACTCAAATGGCTCAATTCGACACGATCCGGTCCACTACTGCCGGTTCGCGCGCTGCCCAGATCGACGAGGGCCTGCGCGCCCATATGAACAAAGTCTACGGCACCATGTCCGTGGGCATGCTGATCACCTTTGCCGCGGCCTGGGCGATCTCGGGTCTGGCGGTGACCACCGATCCTAGCGCGGCCGTGGCCCAGCTGAGCGCCGACAAATACCTGACCCAGATCGGCTATTCGCTTTACGCCTCGCCGCTGAAATGGGTGATCATGTTCGCGCCGCTGGCCTTTGTCTTTGGGTTCAGCGCCGCCATCAACCGCCTGTCGGCCGCCGCCGCACAGCTGATCTTCTACACCTTCGCCTTTGTGATGGGTCTGTCGATCAGCTCGATCTTCCTGGTCTTTACCGGCCAGTCGATCATTCAGGTGTTCCTGATCACCGCCATCGCCTTTGCCGGTCTGTCGCTTTACGGCTACACGACCAAGAAGGACCTGAGCGCCATGGGCACCTTCCTGGTGATGGGTCTGATCGGCCTGATCGTCGCCTCGGTAGTCAACATCTTCTTGGCGTCTTCGGCCATGGCCTTTGCGATCTCGGCGATCGGCGTTCTGATTTTCGCCGGCCTGACCGCCTATGATACCCAGAACATCAAGAACACCTATCTGCAAATGGCCCATTCCGGCGATCAGGAATGGCTGGGTAAGGCTGCCATCATGGGTGCGCTGAGCCTCTATCTGGACTTCATCAACCTGTTCATGTTCCTGCTGCAATTCCTCGGCAACCGCGAATAAGTCAGCAACTGACAGAACGAATGAAGGGCGGGGAATTCCCCGCCCTTTTCCGTTGCGCCCCGCTGTTCCGTTGCGCCCCGCTGTCGCCTTCAGCGACAGTCGAGGGGAACCGCAAGTCCGGTGGACCGCTTCGACTGCCCGGAACGAAATACCTGGCCACCGGTCAAACAGCCGGTCAGGCGTGGCACCGATTGGGCAAAAGAGGCGCCTGCATCCTCTGCCAGCCGGTCGATCCCGTCCTCAGGTGTACGCAGCACCGCAAAAAGAACTCCGTTCACTTCGACCGTGCTCAGATACAAATCGAGGGTACCGCTCCCTACCTCGACCGCAGTCTGCGGGTTGCGGCCACCAGCACCGATGGCGACCCCGGCCAGGCTGGCGATATCGCCTTTCTCGCTTTGCAGGCGCTGGACAGGCTTGCCCGCAAGTTCCGCCGGCACGCTCAGACGGCGCGCCACGTAATCGGCGCTCCCCCTCTTCTCGGTAATGGTCTTGGGCTCACCGTCGATACCGGTGAACCCCACCCCTTCGCGGTGCCACAGGCTGGCACAGGCGGACAGAGACATCAGAGCAAGGGCGGGCAGCAGGATTTTCTTCATAACCGTCATGAGCTTGGTGGCAGACACGGCAAGCCTAGCCTTGCCGGGGTCGCAAAAGCAAGCGGCCAGAGCCCCCCATTCGGCCAAAACGAAAAAGGCCACCCTAAAAGAGTGGCCCTCATCGGCTTTTCGAAGGCTCAAGTTTACTTGATCTTGCCTTCCTTGTACTCGACATGCTTGCGCACAACCGGATCGTACTTACGCACGGTCATTTTTTCGGTCATCGTACGCGCGTTCTTCTTGGTCACGTAGAAGTGGCCCGTGCCCGCGGTCGAGTTCAGACGGATCTTGATGGTCGTCGGCTTCGCCATGGTTATCTCCTGCGTCCGAAAAGGCAGGGGCCTTTCGGTTGAATTCTGTCCTGAGGCTGCGCTTTTACCCGGCGTGTGGGCCGAGTCAATAGGGCGAGCCCGGGAAAATGCGCGCGGAGGGCCTGTAAGCCGGATTCTGTTCCGGGGTTGCCCCCTTCGATGACCATTCCTCTGGTGCGCCTGTTGCCAGGCGCCTCTAGCTGCCAACCCGACCCCTCTCGGCTGAAGCGGCCTAGCGGAGGTATCGGCCGAAACCGACGCGTCCCGCGCGGGGGTCCTATTTGGCATTGCTCCCGGTGGGGCTTGCCGTGCCGCCCCTGTTGCCAGGGGCGCGGTGGGCTCTTACCCCACCGTTTCACCCTTGCCGCGACCTGCGCGGCGGACTGTTCTCTGTGGCGCTTTCCGTCGGGTTTCCCCGCCCGGGCGTTACCCGGCACCGCTGCTTCATGGAGTCCGGACTTTCCTCGCGGGGGTCGCCCCCCCACGCGGCCATCCGGCCCTCCGCGCGGTTCCGCAGTTAGGCGCTGGCGGAGGAGAGGTCAAGAGGCGGGCGGAAAAGGGGCGCTGCCCCTCTTGGCCTGCGGCCAATTCACCCCGGAGTATTTTCAGCGGAATGAAGGGGCAAGGCGGCCAGATCCGCGGCGCAGAGCGGGCCACGGCCCCAGGGGCGGTAGCGCAAGCGCAGGGCCGCCAGCAACGTCTCGTCATCGGCAGGCGCGGTGAAACCTACCGCACAGGCAGCGACGCGCAGCTGCTCGGGTGTGGGGTCGTCTGAGCATGTCTCGCTTCCCGACCTCTCGGCGAGACCAAGCCGGGCGAGGCGGGCCCAGTCGAATCGCGGGCCGGGATCGCATTTGCGCCCGGGCGCCATGTCCGAGTGACCGATCACGCCTGTGGGTGGGATAGCCCAGCGGCGCAAGATATCCGTCAGCAGGCCATCCAGCGTGGCCATCTGTGGCGCCGAGAACGGGTGATCGCCGCGGTTGTCGAGCTCGATCCCGATGGAGCGTGAATTGATGTCATCCAGCCCCTGCCATTCCCCTACGCCTGCATGCCAGGCGCGGTCGGCCTCGTTCACCATCTGCCAGAGCCTTCCATCGGCACCGATCAGGTAATGGGCCGAAACCTCGGCCACCGGGTCGCAGAGCCGCTCAAGCGCCGCCTCGGCGCTGTCCATGGCGGTATAATGCAGCACCACCAGCGACGGGGTCAGCGCGTCGCGGCGGGGTCCGAAATTGGGAGAGGGGTGCCAGTGCGGAGTCACGCCGCCCTAGTTCTGTACCGCGCGGCGGAACGGCGCCGGATCCCAACCACAGGCATAACCATCGCCATCCGGGTCCAGCCCCTTGCGGTCGCGCTGCGGGCCACCGTTGGACAGGAACTCGATCTGGGCCTGGTCAGGTGAGGGGAAGGCGGCGCAATTGCGCTCGGCCTTGGCGGCGAGGTTGAACCCGGCGCGGCTATAGACCTGGGTGCCTTTGGGGTGGCTGGTCGACAGCGCGTATTGCACCACATTTGGGGTGCCATCCGCGTCGCGCTGAGGCAGCGCCGTGGGAGCGACCACCTGATACGAGGCGCGATTCTGGGCGATGCGTTCGGCATCGCTTTGAATCGACTCGCGGCTGGCAACGGCCTGGAAATCCTGCTCGTCGGAGATACCGGGATTGCTGACCAGTGCGGGCGCCGGGTTCGAGGGGCTGGCCTCGACCGGGGCGACGCCGGAATTGCCATTGGCGGCGGCCAGCGCCGCCGCAGTTTCACGGGCGATATCGTCCGCTGTGTCACCAGATTGCGGTACATAGGCTGCGGTCTGGGCGGTGGTCTGAACCGGGACCGCGGTGGCTGGGTCGACCGTTGCTGATCCGGCGGGCGGCAAACCTTCGCTGGACACCGCCGAGGGCGGGATCAGCGGATCACCGGTCACCGTCTGGCCCTGAAGCACCGCGTCGCGCTGGGCCTGGTATTCGGGTGTGTTGAAACCGACCCCGGCCGCCGAATCCGGCACCGCCGGATCACAGGCCGCAAGCACCCCGATCACGGGGACAAGATAGAATACGCGCATTGTTGCCGTCCTGCTCTTTTGCTTTGGTGACAGGTTTACCACCATTTTCCGGGCTTGGCCACAAAGCCCGCCGCCTGTTCCAGGGCATAGGCCGTATTCAGCAAATCGCCTTCCTCCCACGGACGGCCGATCAGTTGCAGGCCCAAGGGCAGCCCCTGCTTGTCAAGCCCGGCAGGTACCGACACGCCGGGCAGGCCAGCGAGGTTCACGGTGACGGTGAACACGTCGTTGAGATACATCTGCACCGGATCGGCATCCGCCATCTCGCCCAGACCAAAGGCCGCCGAGGGGGTGGCGGGTGTCAGGATCGCATCGACCCCGGCAGCGAACACATCCTCGAAGTCCTTCTTGATCAGGCTGCGCACCTTGCGGGCGCGGTTGTAATAGGCGTCGTAGAAACCCGCCGACAGCACATAGGTGCCGACCATGACCCGGCGCTGCACCTCGTGTCCGAACCCTTCGGCGCGGGTTTTTTCATACATCTCGGTGATGCCGTCACCCTGTGCCAGCTTGGCGCGGTGGCCATAGCGCACCCCGTCATAGCGGGCGAGGTTCGACGACGCCTCGGCGGGCGCGATCACGTAATAGGTGGGCAGCGCGTATTTGGTATGCGGCAGCGAGATGTCGCGGATCTCGGCCCCGGCGGCGCGCAGCATCTCGGTGCCTTGCTGCCACAGCGCCTCGATCTCTTCGGGCATGCCGTCCATGCGGTATTCGCGCGGGATGCCGATCACCTTGCCGCGGATATCGCCCGTCAGCATCGCCTCGAAATCGGGCACCGCCAGATCGGCGCTGGTCGAATCCTTGGGGTCGTGGCCGCACATCGCCTCAAGCATGATGGCGGCGTCGCGCACGTCCTTGGTCATCGGCCCGGCCTGATCCAGCGAGCTGGCAAAGGCCACGATGCCCCAGCGTGAGCAGCGGCCATAGGTCGGCTTGATGCCGGTAATGCCGACAAAGGCGGCAGGCTGGCGGATCGAGCCGCCGGTATCGGTGCCGGTCGCCGCCAGGCACAGATCGGCGGCCACGGCGGCGGCGGAGCCACCCGAGGAACCGCCCGGCGTCAGCGCCGCGTCGTCATTGCCGCGCCGCCAGGGGTTGACCGCATTGCCATAGCACGAGGTCTCGTTGGACGAGCCCATGGCGAATTCGTCCATGTTGAGCTTGCCCAGCATGACGGCACCGGCGTCGGCCAGTTGCTGGCTGACGGTGGATTCGTATTCCGGCTTGAACCCTTCAAGGATACGGCTGGCCGCCTGAGACGGCACGCCCTTGGTGCAGAACAGGTCCTTGATGCCGATCGGCAGGCCGCACATCTTGGGCGCATCGCCCGATTGCAACCGCACGTCAGCGGCCTTTGCCCGCTCCAGCGCGATCTCGGGGGTCTTATGGACAAAGGCGTTCAGCGCCCCTGCCCCCTCGATGGCGGCAAGGCAGGCTTCGGTCAGCGCGACCGAGGTGGTCTCGCCCTTGCGCAGCGCATCGCGCGCCTGGGCCAGCGTCAGCGTGTTCAGATCGCTCATGTCTTACTCCACCACCTTGGGAACCGCGAAAAACCCCTCGCGCGCGTCGGGCGCGTTGGACAGGACCTTGGCCTGCTGATTGCCATCGGTCACCCCGTCGGCACGGCGCTTCAGCCGCATCGGCGTGACCGAGACCATCGGCTCGACGCCTTCGACATCCACCTCGTTCAGTTGCTCGATGAAACCGAGGATGGTGTTGAATTCGGCGGCGAGCGCCGGCAGCGCGTCTTCGTCCACCTTGATCCGGGCCAGCTTGGCCACTTTGGCGGCGGTGCTTTGGTCAATCGACATCGGTTTCCCTCATCTGCGTCAGGCCCGCATTTACCGCCCCATGGGCGCGGTCGCAAGGGCAACGGAATGGCGATGGTCAGCCGCGCCGCCTGCGCAGATAGGCCAGCGCCGCCATTGCCGCGAAAATCAGCGCCAGAACCCCGGCAAAACCGCCATTGCCGGTCAGTTGCATCGCAGCACCGGTAATCGGCCCGCCGATCATGCCGCCCATACCAAAGGCGATGGCAAAGGCGGCATTTCCCGCCACCAGGTCGCTGCCACTGAACCGGTCGCCCAGTTCCGACATCGCCATCGTGTACAGGCCCCCAGCCGTGGCGCCAAAGACAAAGAGCACGCCCAGAAACAGCGGCAACCGGTCGGGCAGGCCGGGCAGCAGCAATGCGCCCAGCGCGGTCAAAACGGCACACAGAACCATCACCTGCCGCCGCGAGCTGCGGTCCGACAGCCATCCGATGGGGATCTGCAACACCGTGTTGCCCAGGAACGCCACCGACAGGGCTGAGGTTGCTACCGCCACCGTCAGCCCCGCCGCCAGTCCAAAGACCGGAAACAGCGACAGCATCGCGCCCTCCCAGAAGGCATAGACGCAAATCGCCGCCAGCAGGGTCGGCGCCCGGCGCAGGAACCCCAGCGGCGACACCGGCGCCTCGTCCGAGACATCCGGCGCATGGGCGCGCACCGCCAGCACCACGCCGATGGCCAGGACACAACACGCCGCGCCGACGGCAAAGGGCGCAAACCCCTGGAACCCGATCAGCGCCAGCGTGAACGGCCCCGCACCAAAGCCCACAGACAGAGCGGTGGCATAGATGCCCACCACCCGGCCTCGCGTCTCGGGGCGGGCGAGCTGGTTGATCCATGTTTCCGACACGATGAAGATGCCCACATCGGCCATGCCCAGCGCCAGCCGCAGCACCAGAAAGGCTCCAAAGGACCGGGTCAGCCCCAGCGCCACGATCAAGAGCGCCGACAGCAGCAGCGAGCCGACGGCCACCTGCCAGCTTCCGAATCGCTCGATCAGGCGCGGGTAAAAGGGCGAGGCGATCATGATCCCCAGCGGCGTCATCGCCGCGTTGACCCCGATGGCGGCCTCGCTGGTGCCCTGATCCTCCAGCACCAGCGACAAGAGCGGAAAGCTGAGGCCAACGGTCAGCGCAAAGATGGTGGTGCAGGCTATCGCGCCCGCGATCCCGGCGCGCCGCGCCTTGTCGGTCATAACCGCCGCCGTCATCGCTCACTCCCAATGCGTCCGCGCAGATGACCGGCGCGCACAGCAAAGGTCAAGCGACCGAACACGAAACGGCCCGCGCGAGAGGTCGCACGGGCCGGTCCGGGGTGCGGGCGGGATCAGAGATCCTTGGCCGCCTTGTGCTCGATCTTGGTCCAGTTGGCCGCCGCTTTGGCGATGGTGCCAGCCTTGTCCTGCTCGAACATCTTGTAGATTTCCTCGTTCAGAAAGACATAGAGCTTGCCGTCGACCACGGCGGCATAGTTCGGGTCGCCATCGAACTTCTTGCCGACCGAGACGCCAAAGGTGCAGAAGCCGCCGTTCTGCACGGAGTAGTGATCGGGGTTGGCCTGGAACGCCTTGAGGTTCTTCTCGGAGGCAAAATAATAGGCCACGCCGTCATGCACGGCGGTATGCGCGGCGCTGCCTTCGCGGTTCTTGCCCTTGTCGAGCAGCGCGACCGGGTCCGACCCATGCAGGCCCAGCGGCGCGCCAGCGGCGGTCAGGCCGGGCACCACGTTGATTTCGTCGGCGGCCATGGCCGGGCCAAAGGCGAGCAGGGCCGACAGGGCGGCTGCGGTAAAGGTGATCATGCGAGGCATCGTTTGGTTTCCTTTCAGTTGACTGATATCGCCCGGCCAGTTGACTGGCGGGTGTGTCAGGAAACTGCATCACAACGCGCCCGGCGTGAATGTTCACCCGTTCAATCACCATGACCAATCGTTCAAACAACTGAACGAATGGCAAAGCTTTTTGATCAATCAAAGATGGAAAATACAGATTTTAGAATGCTTCTGAACGCTTATTGCGTTCCAACCAGTCACCCAAGGCGCGAAACCCCTTGCCGGATCAGCATTGCCACCAGCTCGGCACGATCCACCTGCTGAACCGGAATGCCATCGCGGATCGCCAGATGCGCCGCCGTTCCGGTCGCCTGTCCCATCGCCATGCATTGCGGCATCCCCCGGACCGAAGCAAAGGCCACCAGATCGGCCGACAGGATGCGCCCCGCGAACATCAGGTTCGCAACCGCTTTCGGCAACAGCGACCGGAAAGGGATGGTGTAATAGCCGCCGCGCTCGACCATGGCGTCATGGGTCATCTGATCCGAGGTGCGCATCACATCGTCGATCGGATTGTCACAGGCGACGATCCCGTCGGCAAACTTGGTGCCCGCCGCCAGATCGGCGCCGGTGACCTTGTACACCCCTTCCAGCTTGCGCGTTTCGCGCACACCCACGGTCGGACCCAGCTGCGACATATGCGCGGCCTCGAAGCCCGGCACATCCGAACGCAGGAACTGGGCCAGTTGCAGGCAACGCCGCCGCCCCTCTTGCGTCGCGCGGGTCACATCGGCGGGGTTGGTGCCATCCACCCCGCGAATGGCGACCGAGTTGCAGAAGACCGTGCCGCGATGGAACCCCTTCATCAGGTAGAGCTGCGCCAGATGTGGATGCAGCCGCCCCTCGGCAATCCCCTTGGCGGCGTAACGGCGGAAATAAGGATCGTTCTCGGCAAATACCCGGTCCCAATCGGCGCCCTCCATGAAAAAGGACAGGGTCACCGCCATCATGTTGCCCTGCCCGTCGCCCAGCGTGAAGGGCACCCCCGCCTTGGCCGAGATGTCGCCATCGCCGGAACAGTCGATCACGATCCGCGCCGCAATCCGCTGTGGTCCGCGCCGGTCGAAGAACTCGACCGCGGCAATGCGATCCCCCGCCATCACCGGGGCAAAGGCCACCGCGCCCAGGAACACCCGCACGCCCGCCTCTTCCAGCATCTCGAACATCATCGTGGTGGCGGCGTCGTGATCGTACTGGATCTCGGGGCCGAAGTTTTCCAGCGTGCAGGGCCGCTTCTCGGCCATCGGCGGGTCCATCGCCATCAGCCGGTCGGTCAATTCCTGCATCAGCCCGCCGATGCTCTCATCCTGCGGATAGGCCGCGCCCCAGGGCATGCCGGGACAGAACGCCATGACCCCGCCCACCTTGGTCCCGGCCTCGAGCAGCACCACATCGAGCCCCAGCCGTCCCGCTGTCACCGCCGCACCAAAGCCCGCGGTGCCGCCGCCGACCACCAGAACATCTGCCGTCAGATCGCCCATATCCGCCTCTCCCCGTTTCAGCGGCCCATATCGGCGGTCCAAACCGGTTCCGTCAATCCCGGAAACTCAGGCTCGGATCCCGCGCCGATGACGATGATAGACCTCGACCATCCAGCCCAGCATGAGCGCGTTCAACAGATGCCAGAGGAAATGGGTACCCAGAGGCCATCCCCCACACAGCGGATCGTCCAGCGCCCGAAACGTGATCGAAAGAACAAGAATCCCCGCGCCCAGCGCCAGACCGCGGGCCAGCGCGGGCGCCCGGCGGTGCAACAGGGCGGCATAGACCAGGATCAGAAACGGGATCGGCGCATAGGCCGCCGACCCGCCGAGGCCCGGAAACAACCCGAACAGCGGCACCGTGGCAGCGGCATACGGAAAGAAGCCCCCCGTCAGCAGCAGCGCCTGCGGCATGCGCAGGCCCCATCCGGCGCGGTTGATCGCATAGATGTAGATCAGCACATAAGCCACGATGGGCAGCGTATCGGCCAGTGCGGCCCAGACCTGAGCATAAGTGTGGAACAGGAAACTACCCAGCCCGATCAGCGCCAGTACAGCGATCAGTGCCGCCTCGATCCGGTCACGCGCGCCCCGCGTGCGCCACCACATCAGGACGGCCGCCAGCACAAAGGCAAGGTTGGTCACAGCGTTCACCGGCTCGGCCCAGTATCCCGGCCCCAGCCTTTCGCAATAGCCGTCGATTTCGCGCAACCAATCCATGGATTTTCATTTAGCGGATGCTAGGGTGAAACCAAGACATATCAGGGAGAAAGACACATGAAGATCATCTGGCTGGGACATGGCAGTTTCCGGATCGAGAGCGGCGACGCCGTGCTGCTGGTCGATCCCTGGCTCAATGGCAACCCTTCCCTGCCCGAGGATCAGCATGACGCCGCCGTCATGGGCGCCACCCATATCCTGCTGACTCATACCCATTTCGACCATGTGGTCGATGTGCTGCCGCTGGCGCGTCTGCTCAAGGTGCCGGTGGTGGGTCAATACGACCTGATGGGCTATTGGAGCGAGGCCGAAGAGATCGAGACCGTGGGCTTCAACAAGGGCGGCACGGTGACCCTGAACGGGGTGCGGGTGTCGATGGTGCCGGCCTCGCACAGCTCGACCTTCACCACGCCGGAGGGGCTGCGCAGCGGCGGGTCCGAGGTGGGTTACATGATCGCCGCCGAGGGGCATGTGGTCTATCTGTCGGGCGATACCGGCATCATGGCCGACATGGACTGGATGGGGGATTATTACAAACCCGATATCGGCATTCTCAGTGCCGGGGGCCATTTCACCATGGACATGCAGGGCGCGGCCTATGCCGCCAAGCGCTATTTCGACTTCAAGACGGTGATCCCCTGCCACTACCGCACCTTCCCGATCCTGGAACAGTCGGCACAAGCCCTGATCGACGGTCTGCCCGGTGTCGACGTAATCGAGCCACAGGTGATGCAATCCATCGACGTCTGACACCATGGCCGCCATCACCCCCTCGCCCGAGCTTGGTGCCATCGTCCGCCGATGGCTGCGGTCCTATGCGTCGGGGGACAACGTGACCGTGACCAACCTGTTCTCGGACGATCCGGCGCTGGGTTACATTGGTTCGTCCCATGGGGAGATCTGGCGCGGCGACACACTGCGCCGGGGCATGGCACGCTATATGCAGGACATCCCCAGCTTTGCCTGGGACCGGGACGAGTTTCGCGGTTTCGAATGCGGTGAACTGGGCTGGGTCGAATGGTTCGGTGAAAGGGTGTCGCTGGATACCGGCAAGGAGATCACCTTTCGCTCCACCTTTGTGCTGCACCTGGAACAGGGCGTCTGGCGGATCGTGCATGTGCACAACTCGAACCCGGTCTCGAACATGGAGGCGCTGGGATACGAATCGCGCGGCTTCGAGGACCTGCTCGAAGCCGCACTTGCCACCCCCGCCGAGTTCACGCGCACAGGCCTTGCAACGATCATGTTCACCGACATCGCGGACAGTTCGGTGCTGGCCGAAACCCTGGGCGACACCAGCTGGTCGGTCGCGGTCAGCAGGCACCTGAAACAGGTCGAAGTCATCGTGACAGATCATGGTGGCACACTGGTCAAGACGCTGGGTGACGGCACCATGTCGGCCTTCGCCTCGGCCTCGGGCGCGCTGACGGCGGCCGCAGAGCTGCAACGGACCATCTCCGCCAGCGAGGACGAGCCGCAGTTGCGCATCCGGGTCGGCCTGCACACGGGCGATCTGGTCGAACAGGACGGCGACATGTTCGGAACCGTCGTCAACAAGGCCGCACGGGTCGCCGCACTGACCGCACCCGGAGAAATCTGTCTGTCGGACGCCACCCGCATCATGGTCGGTGGCGCCCGGAGGTTCCGGTTCTCGCCGCCTGTCGAAGTCGCCCTGAAGGGACTGGACGGGCGGCATGTGACCCACAGGCTGGAGTGGCGGGAGTGAGCGTGTCGATCCAGCCCAGCCCCGAGATTGCCGCCATCGCACGGCGCTGGCACGAAGCCTATGCCGGCGGTGACAGCGCCACGATGGTTAACCTGCTGACGGACGACGCGCTTTTGTATTACGTCGGCACCGCCCCCGAAGAAATCGGCCGGGGGCCAGAGTTCCGGCATGCCTTTGGCCGGTTCGTCGAGGCGCATCCCCCGATGCGCCTGCGCTTCACTTCGATCGACGGTTTTGCCTGTGGCCCGGCGGGCTGGTCGATCACGGTGCACGAGGCCGAGGCACCCGATGGGACCGCCGCCGAGGTGCGCACAACCCTGATCTTTCACCTGCAACAGGGCCAGTGGCGCATCGCGCATGTCCATAACTCGATCCCGCGAACCAATACCGAAGGTCTGGGGCGAGAGCTTGCGCGCTTCGACGACCTGTTGGACGCCGCCCTGTCCGGGACCGAGACACCGGACCGAACCGGGCTGGCAACGATCATGTTCACCGATATCGCCGACAGCACTGCCATCGCGGTCGCCCTGGGCGACGCGCCGTGGTCGAAAGCGGTCAAGGCCCATATCGGCAAGATGAGGCAGCTGGTCGAGGGTCTGGGCGGGACATTGATCAAGTCACTTGGCGACGGCACCATGTCCAGCTTTCCCTCGGCCCGCGCCGCGCTGTCGGCCGCCACAGCCGCCCAAACGGCAATGGCCGCGGCCGAGAGCGAACCCCGGCTGCGTATCCGCATCGGCCTGCATACCGGAGACCTGATCGCCGGCGACAGTGACGTTTTCGGCACCGTGGTCAACAAGGCTGCCCGCATCGCCGCCCTTGCCGGGCCGGGGGAAATCCGGGTCTCGGATGCCACCCGGCTGATGGTCGGCGACAGCGGCGGTTTTGTCTTTGCCAATCCCGCCGCCGTGGCCCTGCGCGGGCTTGAGGGAGACCACCTGACCCATCTGCTGGAGTGGCGAGACTAACCGAACAGTTCTTCCAACCTGCCTTCTTCACCCCGAGGACTGCTGCGCAGGCTGAAAGACTTCGATGGTGAAAACTACATGAATGTTTCCTGCCCCTTGCATGTTTCTCGTCGGCCCGAACCCGGCACCCGGGCTGCCCAGCACGCATTCAAGAGATTGCGGGAAAGCCGCCGGAGGCTTTAGAAAGAAAACAGTTGTCCCTTTTTCCGCCGGCCGGAGGCTCTGCATGCCCGACCGCTACCAGAATTCGCCAGAACTCGCCGCCATTACCAGGCGGTTTCTTCAGTGCACGGCCCGGCGCGACGGATCTACCAGCGGACTATTCTCACAAAGCAGCGCGCTGCTCTACCTTGGATCCGCCGAAGGCGAGTTGTTCACCGGTGACATGCTGCGCAGGTTCTTTTCCGAAACCCGCGAAGAGCTTGCCGTCTTCCGCTACGAGGATATCGACATCCATGCATTCGAGCGGGATGTCATGGGCTGGTCGATCTGGAGCGCAACAATGGTCACGCCGGATACGGACACAAAAATCCAATTCCGGGGCACCATCGTTTTCGGCCTCGAAGAGGCCCAGTGGAAAATCGTTCATTTACACAACTCGAACCCGGTCCCAAACGCCACCTCGCTGGGGTACGATCCGGGCAACTTTGACGAGATCGCAAAGGCCGCCGCGCGCGACCGGCCAAACCTCGGACAAGCCGGGCTGGCCACGATCATGTTCACCGACATCGCCGACAGCACAGTGATCACGGAAACCATCGGCGATGCGGCGTGGAGCGATCTGGTTCAGAACCATGTGCATGAGATCAAGACAATCGTAACCCGGCATAAGGGCGAGCTCGTCAAGACACTTGGGGACGGTACCATGTCGGCCTTTCACGGTGCCAGTCCCGCGCTGATGGCGGCTCAGGCGATCCAGGAGCGGATGGCCGAGCGCGAAACGGAACCTCCCCTCCACGTGCGTATCGGAGTGCACAGCGGACAGGTCACCGAGGCCAGCGGCGATTTCTTCGGCTTGGTGGTGAACAAGGCCGCGCGGATCGCAGGCCTCGCGCAACCCGGCGACATCCGGCTGTCGGACGCGACCCGCATCCTGGTCGGCGGCCGCGAATTTCGCTTTGCCGACCCGGTCACCACGCCGCTCAAGGGGCTCGCGGGCGAACATGTCATCCACCGGCTGGAGTGGCGCGGATGAGTGGCGTGGTCGCCTCTCCCGAACTGCTGGCCATTGCTCGGCGCTGGATCGACGCGATTCCCAACAGGCGGCCAAACGATCTGCGCAACCTGCTGACCGAACGCGAATACCTGCGCTTTGTCGGAACCGGAGAGAACGAGATCTGGGCCGGCCCATCGGTACGCGAGGGGATCGGAGATTTCTTCGGGGACATTCCCGATCTGATCAGACATGACGAGACCTTTGCCGAAGCTTACGAACACAACGGCACCGGCTGGGCCTGCATGAGTCATGAACTGGTTTTTGCCCCTCAGCCCGACCGGGTGTTCCAGATCCGTTCGACCCTGATCTTCACGCTCGAGGACGGCGCGTGGAAGATCGTGCATCGCCATGGATCGGTCCCGATCCCGAACATGGAGTTCACCGGTGCCGCACAGACGGCCATCGCCGATCTGGTCGCCGCCGCGAAACAGGGGTTCTCGCTGGATCAGCGCGAGGGCTTCGCCTCGGTCATGTTCACCGACATCGTCAATTCCTCGCGCCTCGCCTCGGCCATGGGCGACCGGCTGTGGTCATCCGAGGTGGCCCATCATTTCAAGACGCTGCGCGAGATCATCGAGGCGCGGGGCGGACAGTTCGTCAAATCGCTGGGCGATGGCACCATGTCGAGCTTTCCCTCACCCGAACAGGGATTGCGCGCCGCGCAGGCCATATTGCGCGCGACCGAGGCCTCCGACGGCCCCGCCATCGCCCTGCGGATCGGCATTCATACCGGCGAGGTGATCCAGACCCGCGAGGATTTCTTTGGCACCGTGGTCAACAAGGCCGCCCGCATCGCCGCCGTCGCGGCACCGGGCGAGATCGTGATTTCCGGCGATACCCGCGACTTGACCGGCGCGGTGGAGGGCGTGGTCATTCACCCGCCGACAGACATCCCGCTCAAAGGTTTCGACGGCCTGCACCGGGTCCACCGGCTGGAGTGGCGGACATGATCCAGCGCTCGCCCGAGATCGAGGCCATCGTGCGCCGCTGGACCACCCTGATCCGCAGCCACAAGGTGGCCGACCTGCCGCATTACCTGTCGCAATCCGACGCGCTGGTATATATCGGCAGCGCCGCTGGCGAGCTTTGGCGTGGGCAGCTGGTGCGCGACGGCATCGCCGACCATCTGGCCGAGGTCCCCGATTTCATCGAAGAGGACATCGAGATCGAGGCCTATGAGCATGGTGAAACCGGCTGGGCCAGTTATCAGAGCCATTACACCTTTTCCAGCACCGGCAGCCGGGGCACGCATCGGGTGACCTTTGTCTTTGTGCTGGAACGCGGCACCTGGAAAATGGTGCAGCACCATATCTCGCAGGCCGACTCGAACCGCGACAAGCTGGGGATCGAACACACCGCCTTTCAACGCCTGATCGCGGCGGCGCAGGCCGGATCGCACCGGTTCGGCACCGGCGGGCTCGCCACCATCATGTTCACCGATATCGTCGACAGTTCCGCCCTGGCCGCAGCCATGGGCGATGCGGAATGGGTGCGCCTGATCGACGCTCATTTCCGCCGGGTCGAGGCAATCGTGACCGAGCATGGCGGGACGTTGGTCAAATCGCTGGGCGACGGCACAATGTCATCCTTTCAATCCGCCACCGGCGCAGTCCGCGCGGCCTCGGCCATTCGGGCCGGGACGCAAGGCTCGCGCCTTGCCCTGCGCATCGGCCTGCATACCGGCGAAGTGGTCGAAAACCGGGGCGATTTCTTTGGCATCGTGGTGAACAAGGCCGCCCGCATCGCCTCTTTTACCGGAGCGGGCGATATCCTGTTGTCTGACGCAACCCGCAACATGGTCGGGTCGAAGCATGATTTCGACTATTCCGATGCCATCGCTACCCCGCTCAAGGGGCTCGAGGGCGATCATGTCCTCTATCGCCTGACCGGGCGCCCGGAACCTCTGTAGGAAGGACCCTGCCAATGCCAGCCAGCGATTTCTCCACCACTGAATACGCCGACCGCCTGTCCCGCACCCGCGCCGCAATGGCGGCGGCTGGGGTCGAGACCCTTCTGGTCGCCGACCCGTCGAACATGGCCTGGCTTACCGGGTATGACGGCTGGAGCTTTTACGTGCCGCAGCTGGTCATCCTGCATGCCAGCGGCAACCCTCTCTGGTGGGGGCGGACGCAGGACAAGCCGGGGGCGGCGCAGACCACATGGCTGACACCCGAGGACCTGTTCGACTGGCCCGAGGAACATGTCCAGCATCCCGACCACCATCCCGTCGATGCCTTGGTGACCCTGCTGCGCGAGCGCGGCTGGACCCGGGCGCTGGGGGTCGAGATGGACAATTACTATTACTCGGCCAAGTCCCACGCGGTGCTCGAAGCCGCCTTTGGCCGCGATGCGCTGTCGGATGCGACCGGGCTGGTCAACTGGCAACGTGCGGTCAAGAGCTCCGCCGAACTGGACCTGATGCGCAAGGCAGGTGTGCTGACCGCGCACATGCATTCGGTCCTGCGCGACGGGTTCCGCGAGGGCCGCCCGAAACACGAGCTGGTGGCCGAGGTACAGGCGGCGGGCGTCGCAGGCCCCGATGGGCTGGCCGGAGATTACCCCGCCATCGCCCCCATCGCCCCTTCGGGGCTGGAGGCCTCGGCCTCGCATATCACCTGGAACGATCGGCCTCTGGCTCGGGGTGAGGCCACCTATTTCGAGATCTCGGGCTGCTATCATCGCTATCACTGCCCGGCCAGCCGCACGCTCTATCTGGGCGAGGTGCCCGCCGATATCCGCCGTGCCGAAGAGGCGATCCTGACCGCCATCGACGACACCATGACCCGTGCCCGACCCGGCGTGACCTGCGAGGAGGTGGCGGCCTGCGTCTACGACAGCTTTGCGCGGGCGGGATACGTCAAAGGCAACCGCACCGGCTATCCCATCGGCCTTTCCTATCCGCCCGACTGGGGCGAGCGCACCATGAGCCTGCGGCCCGGCGATACCACGCCGCTGGCCGAGAACATGACCTTTCACCTCATGCCCGGCCTCTGGACCCCGGACTGGGGCGTAGCGATCACGGAAAGCTTTATCATCACGCCCGAGGGCGGCAAATGCCTGGCCGATATCCCGCGCGGGATCGTGGTCAGGGGCTGACCCGGCTCAGTCGCAGGCAGGTATTTCGGCGCAGGTCGAGGCCCGGAACCGCGCCAGCAGGGCGGCGGTTTCCTCGGTTTCGCCCCCCTGCGACTCGTCAGAGCAGAGATAGGTCCGGTGTGGTTCGAAGAGGTCCAGGAACGATGTCTCCCAGCCCTCGCTGACGCTCAGCATCTGTTCGGCAGAATATAGAAGGTGGTCGACAAAGGCGGAATAGGCGCCACCCCGATCCGAATGGAGCAGTCGGCACTCGTCTGCGGGCGCAGCAAAATCGGGCAGCGTCGCGGCCAGTGCCAGATGGGCACGGAACGCCTCGCGCGCGGATTGCTGGCGTTGCAGGCGGTCGGCCTCGTCAAGCTGGATCTTGACCCCGATCAGCGCCGCCAACGCGAGTGCGGCGGTGGCCATGGCCGCCAATGCCTCGATCGAGGCCGCGTGTCGCGAAAACCAACTCATGTGGCGGGCATCTGCTGGGTGGCGCAATGGATGCCGCCGCCCATCTCGCCCAGCGGATCGACGTTCAGCGTGACGACCTCGCGCCCGGGATAGTGACGCGCCAGCGCCCGTGCGGCGATGCGGTCGGTCTCGGCATCGCCGAACTCGGCCGCGATCACGGCGCCGTTGCAGACGTAGTAGTTGGCGTAAGAGGCGACAAAGTCGATGCTCTTGACCCGCCGCCGGTGCGGTTCGGGAAGGACCTCGACCTTCAGGCCTGCCGCCACCAGCGCGTCATGGGTATCGAGCGCCGCCCGGTGGAACGGGTCGTCCATGTCAGGATCGTCGGGCAGGTTGATCAGCACCCGCCCCGGCCCGGTGAACCGGGCCAGGCTGTCGATATGGTAATCGGTGATATCCTCGCCCAAGACGCCCGGCGCCCAGATCATCCGTTGCGCCCCATAGGCGCGCAACAGCCGCGCCTCGATCTCGGCCCGCGACAGGCCGGAATTGCGGTTGTCGTTCACCCAAGAGCTTTCATGCGCCAAAAGAAGGCCATGGCCGTCCTGCTCGACCCCGCCCGCCTCGCCCCGCAATCCGGCGGGCAGCAGCGGCAGACCAAGGCGTTGCGCCACCTGCTCGGCGATGCGCGCGTCGCGGCGATGCACCTGCTTGCGGCCCCAGCCGTTGAACTGGATATGGCTGACCGCCAGCCCGCCCCGCCCGTCCAGTGCAAAGAGCGGCCCGGCATCGCGGCACCACAGATCCTCGGTCGGGATGTCCCAGAGCGCGACCTTGTCCGACAGCTTTCTGCGGGCGCCCGCGTGATCCTCGGCGGCGGCCAGCATCACGACCGGTTCGAACGCGACAATCGCATTGGCGATATCGGCAATGGTCTGCTGCGCCATGTGCAGAAAGACCGGATCGGGATGCACCCGGCGATTGACCGGCCACTGCATGAAGGTCCGATCATGCCGCGCCTCTTCGGGCGGCACATGAAACCCGGCCCCCGCCGCACCTGCCTGTCCCGCCATCCCCATCAACCCAAACGCGCCCCCTGCCCGCAGGATATCTCTTCTGCGCATCGTGTCGCCTTTCGCATGCCCTGATCTTGATTAGCGTCAGATGTGGATTTCACCAAGCTTTGATGCCCGCAGAGCGCTGACGACGGCGCGCTCAGCCCTGTACGGTTTCTTTCGGCGGCGCCTTGGGCGTGAACTCGCACCGGTTGGGCTTGATGTCGATCAGCGGCGTGCCGTCCAGGCAATCGAGGCCGCGCACCACCAGCGTGGTACCCTCCACCCGCTCCAGCCGCACACGTGACAGGCCGATCGGGTTGGGCCGCTGCGGCGAGCGCAGGGCGAATGTGCCGAACAGCTTGCCATCGCTCTTGGGGTTCTGGGTGACCAGGTCGCGGCGGCTCTTGTCCAGCCAGTAGAGCACGTCGAGGCGTTCATACACGTCGATCCCGCGCAAAGCAGGCGCCCAGCGCGCATCCAGCTCGATCCGGCATTCCGGCCCGTCCTCGCGCCCTTGCCGGGGACAGTCCTTGCGGTCGGTCCAGGGGGTACGGATGCGGCCGATGAAATAGACGCCCGCGTCGGTGGCCTCGGGCAGTTCCGTTACCTCTTCGCCCTCGCGAAACCTGAATTCCATCTCACTCCGCTCCCTTGTCCCGCCGTTCGGCGAAAAACCCGCGCAACAGCTCCGCCGCTTCCTCTCCGCCGATGCCGTCATAGACCTCGGGCGCGTGATGGGCCTGGCTGTGAGAAAACACCCGCGCCCCATGCGCCACCCCGCCCGATTTCGGATCCGCCGCGCCATAATACACTCGCCGGATGCGCGCCGCAGCCAGCGCCGCCGCGCACATGGCACACGGCTCCAGCGTCACATAAAGGTCATGCCCCACCAACCGCTCGGACCCGGCGGCGGCGCAGGCCGCGCGCAGGGCCACGATCTCGGCATGCGCGGTGGGATCGCAGGTCTCGCGCGTGCGATTGCCGGCTGCGGCCACCACGCGCCCGTCGGGGGCCACGATCACCGCGCCCACCGGCACCTCGCCACGCGCGGCGGCCGCGCGCGCCTCTGCCAGCGCCTGATCCATATGCGATCTGAAAACCATGCCCGACCCTGCCCCGATCATCCATCTTCCGCAAGCGCGGCAAATGGTCTATTGCGCGAGCATGAGCAACACCCCTCCCCCCGGCGAACGCATCGCCAAGATCCTGTCGCGCGCGGGCGTCGCCTCGCGCCGCGAGGCCGAACGCATGATCGAGGCCGGCCGCGTCGCGGTCAACGGCAAGGTGATCGACAGCCCGGCGCTGAACGTGACCGAGCGCGACCGCGTGACGGTCGATGGCGCGCCGCTGGCCGCCGCCGAACCGGCGCGGCTGTGGCTCTATCACAAGCCCACAGGGCTGGTGACCACGGCGCGCGACGAAAAGGGGCGCAAGACCATTTTCGACGACCTGCCCGAGGAGATGCCCCGGGTGATGAGCGTGGGCCGTCTCGACCTCAATTCCGAGGGGCTGTTGCTGCTGACCAATGACGGCGCCATCAAGCGGCAGCTCGAACTGCCCTCGACCGGATGGCTGCGCAAATACCGGGTGCGGATCAAGGGTACGCCCAAGGACGAGGATTTCGCGCCGCTGCGCCAGGGCCTGGTGATTGAGGGCGAGCGGTTCCAGCCGATGATCGTGACGCTCGACCGTCAGCAGGGCGCAAATGCCTGGCTGACCGTTGGCCTGCGCGAAGGCAAGAACCGCGAGATCCGCCGCGCGATGGAGGATATCGGGCTGGTGGTGAACCGGCTGATCCGGGTCTCCTATGGTCCGTTCCAGCTGGGCACCCTTGCACCGGGCAAGGTCGAGGAGGTGCGCCGTCGCGTGCTGCGTGACCAGTTGGGGCTGGATGCCGAGGACAAGCCGACCGACGAACGCCCCGCCCGGCCTCAACGCCAGCGCAAGCCGGGGGCGTCAACACAAGCGCCTTCTCGCGGAGGCTCTTCGGCAAAGGGTCGCGCGAGTGGCCTCCCAAAGCCCCGCGGCGAAGGGACAGGCAAACCGCGCGCGACCGGGGCGGCCAAACCCGGCACAGGACGGCGCAACGCGGGCCCCGGCGCCCGGCCTGCCGCAAAACCGGGCGGCAAACCGCCCAGGCGCCCGGGCGGCGGCAAACCGCGTTCCTGAGCCGCAGTTCGTAACCTTCCCCCTAGCAAGCCCGCGCCGCATCGCCTAGATTCGCGTCGATAGCCGCTCGGAGGGGAAACCATTGTCGCAGACCGGTGTGCAGAAACTGGCCTATGCCGCGCTGTTGGTGCTGCTCTTCGGGGTGAGTACCGGCTGGCTGGGAGGGCTCTGACCCGATGGCACGACGGTACGGTGGCAAATTCAGCCCCGAGGCAGAGCAACCGAGCGAACCGGCCCCGCGCGGCCAGTTCGACGGCGCCCGGGTCGATCCGGCGGGTGCCCGCGCCAACGCGCTGTTCGTGCCCGCGATCCCGCTGGTCTTTACCTCGCTCAACGATGGCGCCATCGGGCTGGTTCTGGGGCTCGGCGCAGCCGGTCTGTGGACCGGGGCGGCGCTGCTCTTGCGCGAAGGTCTGAGGGCCGAGGCCGCCTATCACGCGCGCCGGGTCGCACGCCGCCCGGCGATCCCTCGCAAGCTGTTCGCCACCGCGCTGACCGGTCTCGGCACAGCGCTTGCTGTCTATAAATCCGGGATGATGGCTGGCGAAGCGTCGATCCTGGCAGGTGTGCTGTTCGGGGTCGCGGCCTCGGCGTTGCATCTTCTGGCCTTTGGCGCCGATCCGATGCGCGACAAGGGGATGGAGGGGGTCGACACCTTTCAACAGGACCGGGTCGCGCGTGCCGTGGGCGAGGCCGAGCGGATGCTGAGCGAGATGTCCGACGCGATCCGTCGCGCCGGTGATCGGCAACTGGACGCACGGGTCGAGAGGTTTCAGGCCACCGCGCGCGAACTTTTTCGCACCGTCGAAGAGGACCCACGCGATCTGACCGGCGCCCGCAAATACCTCACCGTCTACCTGCGCGGTGCCCGCGATGCGACGGTGAAATTCGCCGATATCCACGCCCGCACCCGCGATGCCAGCGCGCGCGCCGACTATCTGGCCCTGCTCGACGATCTGGAGCAGAACTTTACCGCCCGCACCCGCAAGATGCTGCTGGATGACCGCAGCGATCTGACCGTTGAAATCGACGTGCTGCGCGACCGCTTGCAGCGCGAAGGCGTCCGGCTCGACTGACCGGACCAACCCGAAAGGAACCCCGATGTCCGACAGCATTCAGAAGAAAGCGGCCGAGGCGGTTGGCCTGGTCGAGGAAGTGACCGCCGTCACCCTGCCCGAACCCCGCGCCGAAGTTGTACCGCTGGCCGAAGCCGACGAACCGGTCGGAACCGAGATCCGGCGCCGCATGGGCGAGATCGACATGGGCGACACCAATTCGATCGTGCGTTTCGGATCCGGCGCGCAGGCCGAGTTGCAGGAGATCAGCCAGGCCATGCTGGCCGATGTCCGCAACAAGGATGTGGGACCGGCAGGTGACAGCCTGCGCAGCATCGTCACCACCATTCGCGGCTTCTCGGTGAGCGAACTGGACGTGCGCCGCGAACGCAGCTGGTGGGAAAGGCTGATCGGCCGTGCCGCCCCCTTTGCCAAGTTCACTGCCCGGTTCGAAGAGGTCCAGGCCCAGATCGACAAGATCACCGACAACCTGCTGGGCCACGAACACACACTGCTGAAGGATATCAAGTCGCTCGACCTGCTCTATGAAAAGACGCTGCGGTTCTACGACGAACTGGCGCTTTACATCGCGGCGGGCGAGGAAAAGCTGACCGAATTGGACAGCCAGGACATCCCGGCACTGGCCGCCGCTGTCGATGCCGCCCCCGAAGGCGAACAGGTGATGAAGGCGCAGGAGCTGCGCGACCTGCGCGCCGCCCGCGACGATCTGGAACGCCGGGTGCATGACCTGAAACTGACCCGCCAGGTGACGATGCAATCGCTGCCCTCGATCCGACTGGTGCAGGAAAACGACAAATCGCTGGTGACCAAGATCAACTCGACCCTGGTCAATACCGTGCCGCTCTGGGAAACCCAGTTGGCGCAAGCGGTCACCATCCAGCGCAGCGCCGAGGCCGCTGCCGCGGTGCGCGACGCCAACGACCTGACCAACGAGCTTCTGACCTCGAACGCCGCCAACCTGCGCGAAAGCAACAAGCTGATCCGGCAAGAGATGGAGCGCGGTGTTTTCGACATCGAAGCGGTGAAAAAGGCCAATGCCGACCTGATCGGAACCATCCAGGAAAGCCTTCAGATCGCTGACGAGGGCAAGGCCAAGCGCGCGGCCGCCGAGGAAGAGCTCAAGAAGATGGAGGCCGAGCTGCGCGACACGCTGGCCGCCGCCCGCGCCCGCGCCGATGGCACCGGCGACACTGCCGGCACTGCGGTTCCGGGCTGATCGGGTGAGGACAGGCCGACGCATAGCCACAGCCTGCGCCGCCGGATGGGCGGCGCTTGCGCTGCTGGCGGGCTGCGAGATGCCGCCCAAGTCCTCGCCGGTGCCGCCGTCGCGTCCGGCGGACCTTGCCCCGGCGGGCGATCAGGTCACGCCGCGCTCTGCCGCCAGCGCCGATCTGGTCCGCTATTATTTGGCGGTCCAGAACGACCTGCTGACGCGCGGCCTGTTGCGCACCGACGGGGGCGGCCCCGACACGCCCTATGATGCCGAGGATCTGGAGCGCAACTTCATCAACATCGCCTTCTTCAACGAATATGACAGCGGCGCCGGTCTGCCTACCGGCGGCCGGTCGCAAGGCTTTCTCAGCCGCTGGCCCGGCCCGGTGAAGGTAGGGGTCGAGTTCGGTCCCTCGGTACCGCTCGACCAGCGCGCCAAGGACAAGGGCGCGGTCGAGAACTACGCCGCCCGGCTGGGTCGTCTGACCGGGCACCCGGTCTCGGCGGTGACGCGCGGCGCTAATTTCCACGTCTTCGTGGCCGGGCTGGATGACGGCCCCTTCGTGCAGGAGCGTCTGCGGCATCTGGTGCCAGGCATTCGCGACCAACAGCTTGACCTGTTCGTGAACCTGCCGCGCGATATCTATTGTTTCGTCTTCGCCGCCGCCGATCCCGACCGGCCTTATGGCTATATGCGGGCGGTGGCGCTGATCCGGGCCGAACATCCCGACCTGGTGCGGCTCAGCTGCGTGCACGAGGAGATGGCCCAGGGTCTGGGGCTGGCCAATGACAGCCCGGCGGCACGCCCGTCGATCTTCAACGACGATGACGAATTTGCCCTGCTCACCGATCAGGACGAGAAACTCTTGTCCATGCTCTATGATCCGCGCCTGACGCCGGGCATGAGCGCCGAAGAAGCCCGCCCGGTGATCCGCATCATCGCGCGAGAGAAACTGGGGCTGTCGCTCTGACCCCCACTTGAGAAAGGACCACTCGACATGGGTATATTCGATTTCCTGTCCGGCCAGTTCATCGACGTCATCCACTGGACCGATGACACCCGCGACACGATGGTCTGGCGGTTCGAACGCGAGGGCCACGAGATCAAGTACGGCGCCAAGCTGACGGTACGCGAGGGGCAAGCGGCGGTGTTTGTCCACGAGGGGCAATTGGCGGATGTGTTCACGCCCGGGCTCTACATGCTCGAAACCAACAACATGCCGATCCTGACCACGCTGAACCATTGGGATCACGGGTTCAAATCGCCGTTCAAATCCGAGATCTATTTCGTCAACACGACCCGGTTCAACGACCTCAAATGGGGTACCAAGAACCCGATCATGCTGCGCGACCCGGAGTTCGGACCGACCCGTATTCGCGCCTTTGGCACCTATTCGGCTCGGGTCACCGACCCGGCGCGCTTCCTCTCCGAGATCGTCGGCACCGATGGCGAATTCACCATGGACGAGATCAGCTTCCAGATCCGCAACATCATCGTGCAGGAGTTCTCGCGGGTGATCGCGGGTTCGGGCATTCCGGTCCTGGACATGGCCGCCAACACCGCCGATCTGGGCAAGCTGATCGCGGCGCAGGTGGCGCTGCCACTTACTGAATACGGGCTGGAGATGCCCGAATTCTATATCGAGAATATCAGCCTGCCACCCGCGGTCGAGGCCGCGCTGGACAAGCGCACCTCGATGGGTCTGGCGGGTGACCTTGGCAAGTTCACCCAGTATTCGGCGGCCGAGGCGATGACGGCCGCCGCCTCCAACCCTGCCGGTGGTGGGATGGCCGCCGGCCTTGGCGCCGGCATGGGCATGGCCATGGCCCAGCAGATGGCCCAGCCCGGCCCCTGGGGCGCTGCCCCCGCTACGGCCGCGCCCGCTGCCCCCCCGCCGCCGCCTGTCGAACATGTCTGGCACATCGCGGTCGACGGGCAGACCTCGGGTCCGTTTTCCAAGGCCAAGATGGGCCGAATGGCAACCGAAGGCACTCTGACCCGTGAAACCTATGTCTGGACACCGGGTCAGGACGGATGGAAACGGGCCGAGGATGTACGCGAACTGGCTCAGCTTTTCACTGTTCTGCCGCCGCCGCCACCACCGCCCGGAGCGTGAAGCGACGGAAAGCACCGGCTGGTCCGTTGCATCCGGGCATGACTTGTCAGAGGAGCTTCTGAAATGACCTCACGCGCCGCCTACTCCCGTCTTCAGATCGCGCTGCACTGGGTCATCGCGATCCTGATCCTTGCCGCCTGGCTCACGCATGAGAACATGGGTCGCGCCCTGGAAAGCCGGATCAAGTCCGGCGCCACCGGGTTCGAGGGCAACACGCCGCATGTCTGGCTGGGCATCACGGTCTTTGTCCTCGTGCTGATCCGTATCGTGGTACGCCGCGTGCAGGGCGCCCCCGGCCCGCTGCCCGGCTCGACGCCATTGATGGAGATGGCCGCCACCTGGGGTCACCGCCTGCTCTATCTGCTGATGGTGCTGACGCCGGCCTTGGGCGCGGTGGCCTGGAACGCCCATTCCGAAACCGTGGGTGAGCTGCACGAGACGGTGGGAAGCGCCCTGATGCTGGTGGCGCTGGCACATGCGTTGGTTGCGATCTGGCATCAATATGTCAAAAAGGACGGAAGCTTGACCCGGATCACCAGACCACAGGGCTGAGGCATGACCGATCTCCCCCCGCTACCGCCCGGTGCCGCCCCGGCACCGGTGCAGGAACACCGCTTTCCCTGCGCCCAATGTGGCGCCGACTACCGGTTCAATCCGGGCGCGGGTACGCTGGTCTGCGACCATTGCGGCCATACCGAACCCATGAGTGGCAACCCGTGGAAGGGCGCCAGCCTGCGCGAGCTGGATTTCGAGGCCGCCATGGCAAAGGCCCTGCCCGAGGCCGAGATCGAGGAGACCCGCGTCCTCTCCTGCCCCAATTGCGCGGCGCAGGTGGAGTTCGATCCCGACACCCATGCCGCCGAATGCCCATTCTGCGCCACACCGGTGGTGACCGATACCGGCATCCATCGCCATATCAAACCGCGCGGCGTACTGCCCTTCTCTCTGGATGAACGCAGCGCCCACCAAGCCATGACCGACTGGCTGGGCCGTCTCTGGTTCGCACCGAACGGGTTGCGCGACTATGCCCGCAAGGGGCGCCGGATGCAGGGCATTTATGTGCCTTACTGGACCTTCGACGCCGACACCAAATCCAGCTACCGAGGCGAGCGCGGCACCATCTATTACGAGACCCGCACCATGGTGCGCGACGGCAAGACCGTGACCGAACAGGTACCCAAGATCCGCTGGTCACCGAAATCGGGCCGGGTGGCGCGGTTTTTCGACGACGTTCTGGTGCTCGCCTCGCGCTCGCTGCCGAAATCGCACACCGATGCGCTGGAACCCTGGGATCTGGCCGCGCTCGAACCCTACCGGCCCGAATATCTGGCCGGGTTCCGGGCCGAGGGCTATACCGTCGACCTCGCCGAGGCGCATGGAGAGGCGCGCGCGCAAATGGCCCGCGTCATCGAACGCGACGTGCGTTTCGATATCGGCGGCGACCAGCAACGCATCCATGCCATCGACACCACGGTGTCGGACGTGACTTTCAAGCATATCCTGCTGCCGGTATGGCTCGCCGCCTACAAGTACCGCGGCGCCACCTATCGGTTCGTGGTCAACGGGCGCACCGGGCGTGTTCAGGGCGAACGCCCCTGGTCGGCGATCAAGATCGTCATTGCCGTGACGCTCGGTCTTCTGATCGCGGTGGCGGTCGGCTACGTGATGGCTCTCAACCAGTAACGCCCCTCATTCCACTTGCCGAAAACATTCCCGCAGGAGGCCGAAGATTTTTCGTCGAAAAATCTTCGGCACCGCAAGGTCCGGCCCGCGCGCACCGCGTGGACCGGACCCACAGGGTCAACCGCGTGAGATCGCGATCTTCTGCGCCACGGCCGGGGCCTCCTTGGCCCGTTTGGGCACGCGGACATGCAGCACCCCGTCCTTCATCGTTGCCTCGGCCTTGCCACCTTCGGCATCCTCGGGAAGGCGGAACGAGCGGCGGAAAGCGCCGTATTGCCGCTCCGAGAAATACCAGGTGTCGCCCTTCTTCTCTTCATGGGTGCGCTTCTCGCCCCGGATGGTCACGACCCCGTTCTCCACAGACAGTTCGATATCGTCCTCGGACACGCCCGGCAGCTCCATGGCGATGTCATAGGCATTGTCATTGCCCGAGGCCTCTGTCGCGGGGCTGAGCCAATCCGCCAGCCGCGCACCGAAATTGCGGAACGGATCGTAAAGCGACGGCCAGAGGCCAGCGTGATCTGATTTTTCAACCATTGTCGGTCCTCCTTTGATGGTTTGAGCTGATTCTGACACAGCCGCCGTCGCGCCTCCTTGATCCGGCGCAAATTGCCCGCCGATCAGCTTGCGTCCGCCAATGCTCCCGGCCATTGTGCCGGCAAGAGGAGACCTGTCCGATGACCCTGACCGAGCTTGAAGCGCTGCTCAGCGCGCGCCACTCCTGCCGTGCCTTTCGCGCCGATCCGGTGCCGCGCGCCGAAATCGAGCGGATCGTCGCTGCCGCCTGCCGTGTACCCAGCTGGTGCAATGCGCAGCCCTGGCAGGTGACGCTGACCAGCGGGGCCGAGACCGATGCCTTTCGCGCCGCGCTGATGAACGAGGCCATGACCGGCACACCCGGACCCGACCTTGCCTTTCCCTCCGGTTATTCAGGCGTCTATCAGGATCGCCGCCGCACCTGTGGCTGGGCGCTTTATGAGGCGGTGGGCGTCGAAAAAGGGGATCGGGCCGGGTCGGCGGAACAGATGATGAAGAACTTCTCGCTGTTTGACGCACCCCATTGCGCCATCATCTCCAGCCCGGCCGAGCTGGGTGGCTATGGCGCGATGGATTGTGGCGGTTTTGTCGCGGCCTTTACCCTTGCCGCGCAAGCGCTGGGGGTGGCGACCATCCCGCAAGCCGCCGTGGCCTCGTATGCGCCGTTCCTGCACCGCTACTTCGACATCCCCGAGGATCGGCTGATCCTCTGCGCCATCTCCTTTGGCTATGCCGATACCGAACATCCGGCCAACAGCTTTCGCACCGAACGCGCCGCAGTCGACGAAATCGTCGACTGGCGCGGATAAGGTGTCGCGATGCGTGCCCTGATCCAGAGAGTCTCTCATGCCTCGGTCACTGTCGACGGTGCGGTGGTCGGGCAGACCGGGCCCGGCCTGCTGGTGCTGATCTGCGCCATGGCGGGCGATGGCGAGGCGCAAGCCGACCAGTTGGCCGCCAAGATCGCCAAGCTCCGCATCTTCAAGGATGCGGCGGGCAAGATGAATCGCTCGGTCCTGGATATCGGCGGTGGGGCGCTGGTAGTCAGCCAGTTCACCCTGGCCGCCGATACCCGCAGCGGCAACCGTCCGGGTTTCTCCAGCGCCGCCCCTCCTGCCGAGGGCGAGCGGCTTTACGAATACTTTGCCGCGCAACTGGCGGCGCAGGGAGTGCCGGTCGAAACCGGCCGGTTCGGCGCCGACATGAAGGTCGAACTGCTGAATGACGGGCCGGTCACCATCTGGATGGACATATGACACGGGCCTGCGAGCAGGCATTGGCGATATGGCAGGCCGGGGTCGATGCGGTTGGCGGCTATGCCGCCACCCGCGCCGCGCTGGGCGACCTGCCCCGCCCCGACCGGATCCTTGCGGTGGGCAAGGCCGCCGCCAGCATGGCGCGCGCGGCGCTCGACCACTTCGGACCGTTGCCCTGTCTGGTGGTCACCAAGGACGGCCATGGCGCCGAGCTGCCCGCCTCTGTCCAGTTGATCGAGGCCGCGCATCCGGTGCCCGACGCCCGCAGCCTGATGGCGGGCCGCGCCCTGCGGCAGGCGGTCGGGGCGATGACCGAGGGCAGTCACCTGCTGTTGCTGGTCTCGGGCGGCGCCTCCTCGCTGGCCGAGGACCTGGTGGCGGGTAAGACGCTGGACGATCTGGCGGCGCTCAACCGCGCGATACTGGCCGAAGGGCTGGACATCACCGCGATGAACGCCCGCAGGCGGCAGATTTCCCGGATCAAGGGCGGCGGACTGCTGGCCGGTTTCAAGGGCAAGCGCGCCGATGTGCTGGCGATCTCGGATGTGCCGGGCGACGACATGATGGTGATCGGCTCGGGCATCGGGGCGCTGCCTGATGCGTACGGTTTTGCCGCCAGCACACGCATCGTCGCCTCGAATTCGGTAGCACGGGCGGCGGCCTGCGATCATGCGCGCGTGCTGGGGTTGCAAGTTCTGGGCGACGAAGAGTCCCTGCATGACGATCTGGCGGCGCTGGCGATGCGGATCGGGGCACGGCTGCGGGCGATGCCCCGGGGTGTGCTGGTGCTGGGCGGAGAGCCGACCGTGGTCCTGCCGCCGAATCCGGGTCGGGGTGGTCGCAATCAGGCGCTGGCACTGGCCCTGGCCCGAGAGATCGCGGGTGACCCCGGACTGGTGGTTGTGGTCGGCGGCACGGATGGCACCGATGGTCCCACCGATGCGGCGGGCGCCATCGTCACCGGCCAGACCTGGGGCAAGGGCGCTGCCGAGGCGCTCACCGCAGCCGATAGCGGCAACTGGCTGGAACGGGTCGGGGCGCTGTTGGTCACCGGACCCACCGGCACAAACGTAATGGACCTTCTGGTCGCGCTTCGCACCTGAAACGTCGCAATCCAACCCCGCCTTCGGGCGACCGCCTGAGAGAGTTGCGCATGACGCAAAAGAACACCCTGCGCGAGATCGAAGAACTGGCCGATATGGGCATCACCCTGTCCGACGGTACCCGTCTGTCGGCCCGGGTCTGGCGCCCGGTCGATGCGGGTGACGATCCGGTGCCCGCGATCCTGGAATACCTGCCCTATCGCAAGCGCGATGGCACCTGCGCCCGCGACGCGCTGACCCATCCGTGGATGGCCAAGCGCGGCTATGCCTGCATACGCGTCGACATTCGCGGTAACGGCGACAGCCAAGGGCTGATGGAGGATGAATACACCCAACAGGAACTGGACGATGCCGTCGAGGTGATCCACTGGCTGGCCAAGCAACCCTGGTGCAGCGGCGCCGTTGGGATGATGGGGATCAGCTGGGGCGGGTTCAACTCGCTCCAGGTTGCCGCCATGCAGCCCGCGCCCCTCAAGGCGATCATCACGCTCTGTTCCACCGTCGACCGCTATGCGGACGATATCCATTTCAAGGGCGGGTGCCTGCTCAACGAAAATCTGGGTTGGGGGGCCACGATGTGGTGTTTCTCGTCCCGCCCGCCCGATCCGGCGCTGGTGGGCGATGCCTGGCGTGAGATGTGGCTGGAGCGTCTGCGGGCGCAACCCTTCCTGCCCGAGACCTGGTTGCGGCACCAGACACGCGACGAGTATTGGCAACATGGCTCGATCTGCGAGGATTTCGGCGCGGTCAAAACGCCCACGCTGGCCATCAGCGGCTGGGGCGACAGTTACATGAACACGGTGCCTCATCTGGTCGACAACCTGCAAACGGTGGTCAAGGGCATCAACGGGCCATGGATTCACAAATACCCACATTTCGCCATTCCCGGACCCCGGATCGGGTTCTTGCAAGAGGCGCTGCGCTGGTGGGATCGCTGGCTGAAGGGCATAGAGAACGGCGTCGAGGATGAGCCCGATTATCGCGCCTATGTGATGGACGGCATCGCGCCCGAAACCAAGAGCCTGTTCCGTCCCGGACGTTGGATCGCGGAACAGACGGGCTCGACCCGCCACCTCCCGATGGAAACCCTGCATATGAGCGATGACGGGCTGGGACCCAAAGGACCGCTGACCGCGCAGGTCAGCACCCCCTTGCACGCGGGCATGGATTGCGGCGAATACGGGTCGTTCTGGGCCGGGCCGGAATTGCCGGGCGACCAGCGGCTGGACGATGCGCTGTCGGTGACCTTCGACAGCGCCCCCCTGCCCCAGCGCATGGATATCGTCGGCGCCCCGCGCCTCCGGCTGCGGCTGAGCGCGGACAAACCGCAGGCGCAGATCGCGGTGCGGCTGAACCATGTGCTGCCCGATGGCACCTCGGCCCGGATCACCTGGGGCGTGCTGAACCTGACCCATCGCGACAGCCATGCGGCACCGCAGGCGCTGGAGCCAGGGCGGATCTATGACATCGCCTTCGACCTGGATCATATCGGATATCGCGTTCCCGCCGGGCACCGGCTCCGGGTGGCAATCTCGTCGTCATACTGGCCGATGATCTGGCCCTCGCCAGAGCGCACCTGCCTGACTCTGCACGAGGCTGCCATCGACCTGCCACAGCGGCCGGCAAGCGAGACGGACGAATGGGTCTTTCCGCCCGAAGATGCAGACCTGCCCTGGAAGATCCGCACCCTCCGCGAGGAGTCGAACATTCGACGCACCGAGATCGACAAGGCCACCGGCCATGTTCGGCTGAGCATTATCGACGACGCCGGGTTGGTCGAGGACATGGAGCATGGCGCGCGCTCTGGCACCATCGCGCGCGAGGACTGGGTGATTCACCCCGACGATCCGCTTTCGGCACGGGGCTGCTGCCACTGGACGGCGGAAACCGGGCGCGGCGATCTTTCTTTGCGCACCGAAACACGGTGCGAAATGTGGGCCGACGCAGGGTTTTTCCACCTCAAAGCCTCGGTTGAGGCCTATGAAAACGACATAAAGATACACGAAAACGTCAAGACCAGCCGCATCCCGCGCCACATGCTCTGACCGTCGGAGAGACCACCGCCAGACATTCCCGCTTGCCCGAAGGGGCGAAATACGCAAACCTTGATTCGTCAGTCAACAAAAACCGCGCTGTAAAAACGCGCGACCACTCAACAGGGGAGATTTAGATGAACGAACAACTCGAACATATGGCCGGACGGGTCACCGCCGGCAAGATGACCCGCCGCGAGTTCATGGGCAAGGCCGCCGCACTGGGCGTGTCGGCCGCCGTGGCCAGCTCGATCTTTGCACAGGCGGCCCAGGCCGCCGGCCCGAAAAAGGGTGGCGTGGTCAAGATCGGCTCGGTCGGCGGTGAATCGACCAACTCGCTCGACCCGGCGACCTATGCCAGCCAGGTGCCCTATCACAACGGCCGCCAGTTCGGCGATACGCTGGTCGAAGTGGCCGCAGACGGCTCGATCGAGCATCGTCTGGCCGAAAGCGTCGAGGCCAGCGCCGACGCCAAGACCTGGACCTTCAAGCTGCGTCAGGGCGTCGAATTCCACAATGGCAAGACCATGACCTCGGAAGACGTGCTGAAGACCATGCAGCGCCACTCCAACGAGGATTCGAAATCGGGTGCCCTTGGCATCATGAAGGGCATCGAGTCGATGAAGGCCGATGGCGAATACTTCTCGGTCACCCTGACCGATGCCAACGCCGACCTGCCCTATCTGATGGCCGACTATCACCTGATCATCCAGCCCGATGGCGGCATGGACGATCCGGGCGCGGGCATCGGCACCGGCCCCTATCAGGTCGAGGTGAACGAGCCCGGCGTGCGCCATGCCTACAAGAAATTCGCCAACTACTGGGGCGATGATGCGCATTTCGACGGGGTCGAAGTGCTGGTGATCAACGATGCCACCGCCCGGACCGCTGCGTTGCAGTCGGGCCAGGTGCACATGATCAACCGCGTCGAACCCAAGGTGGCGGGCCTCTTGAGCCGCGCGCCCAACCTGACCGTGCAATCGACCCCGGGCCGGGGCCACTATGTGTTCATCATGCATGTGGACAAGGCGCCGTTCGACAACAAGGACCTGCGCCTGGCACTGAAATACGCCATCAACCGCGAGGAGATGGTCGAGAAAATCCTGCGTGGCTATGGTTCGGTCGGCAACGACATGCCGATCAACGCGGCCTATCCGCTGTTCGACAGCTCGATCCCGCAGCGCGAGTTCGACTTGGAAAAAGCGGCCGAGCACTACAAGAAGTCGGGTCACGATGGCTCGCCCATCATCCTGCGTACCGCCGATGGCGCCTTCCCGGGTGCCGTGGACGCGGCGGCGCTGTTCCAGCAGACGGCGGCCCAGGCCGGCATCCCGCTGGAAATCAAGCGCGAGCCCAATGACGGCTACTGGTCCGAAGTCTGGAACGTGCAGCCCTTCTGCGCCTCGTATTGGGGTGGCCGTCCGGTGCAGGACCAGATGTATGCGACCGCCTATCTGTCGACCGCCGACTGGAACGACACCAAGTTCAAGAACGCCGATTTCGACGCCATGCTGATGGCCGCCCGCTCCGAGCTGGACCCGGCCAAGCGCAAGGAAATCTACTCGAAGATGGGCATGCTGCTGCGGGATGAGGGCGGCCTGATCTGCCCGATGTTCAACGATTTCGTCGACGCGGTCAGCAACACCCTGTCGGGCTGGGAAACCGACCCGAACGGCGAGCTGATGAACGGTCAGGTGACCCGCAAACTGTGGTTCTCGTGAGCCACCGGGACACGCAAACATGCACCCCGTCGTGAAACTTGTGTCCCAGCGCCTTGCGCTGGGACTCATGCTCCTCTTTGGCGCTTCGGCCCTGATATTCGGCCTGACCGAAGCCCTTCCCGGAGACGCCGCGCAAGCCGTCCTGGGACAGTCCGCAACCCCCGAGTCCCTGGCGAACCTGCGCGAGGAAATGGGCCTCGACCGTCCTGCGCTGACGCGCTACTTCGAATGGCTGGGCGGCATTCTGCAAGGCGATCTGGGCAAGTCGCTGACCAACAAGCTCGACATCGCTGAATCGGTCGGCGGTCGTCTGGGCAATACGCTATTCCTCGCCTTCTGGGCCGCCATCGTGTCGGTGCCGCTGGCGATCTTCCTGGGCCTGCTGGCCGTGCGCTATCGCAACCGCTGGCCCGACAAGGTGATTTCGGCGGTGACGCTGACCACCATTTCCATCCCCGAATTCCTGATCGGTTACGTTCTGGTCTATTTCATCGCGGTGAAGCTGGGCATGTTCTCGCCGCTGGCGATGATCAATGACAGCATGAGCCTGGGGCAGAAGCTGAACGCCATCGCCCTGCCGGTGATCGTGCTGACCATGGTGGTGCTGGCGCATATGATGCGGATGACCCGCGCCGCCATCCTGAACGTGATGCAATCGGCCTATATCGAGACTGCCGAGCTGAAGGGACTGAACAACTTCAAGATCATCTATCGCCACGCCTTTCCCAACGCGATCGCGCCGATCGTCAACGTGGTGATGCTGAACCTTGCCTATCTGGTGGTGGGCGTCGTGGTGGTCGAGGTGGTGTTCGTCTATCCCGGCATGGGGCAGTATCTGGTCGATCACGTGACCAAGCGTGACGTGCCGGTGGTGCTGGCCTGCGGGGTCATCTTTGCCGCGATCTATATCGGGCTGAACATGGTCGCCGATATCGTTGCCATTCTGGCCAACCCCAGACTGAGGCATCCGAAATGAAGAACATTCCAATTTCCGCTGCCATCGGCCTGGTCCTGACGGCAATGTATTTCATCGCGGCCATCTTTGCGCCGCTGCTGGCCCCCTATGGCATGGCCGAAGTCGTTGGTGATGTGTGGGAGCCGTCGAGCAGCGAATACCTGCTGGGCACCGACAATATCGGGCGCGACCTGCTGAGCCGGATGATCTATGGCGGGCGCACCACCATCTTTGTCGCCACCATGGCCACCATCCTCAGCTTCACCACCGGGTCGATCCTGGGCTTTCTGGCCGCCGTTCTGGGCGGCTGGGCCGATCAGGTGATGTCGCGCACGGTGGACCTGATCATGTCGATCCCCTCGCTGATCACCGCGCTGGTGGTGCTGGCCATGGTGCCGGTGACCATTCCGGTGCTGATCCTGGTTATGGGCTTTCTCGACGCCACACGTGTCTATCGCCTGGCCCGCGCCGTTGCGGTCGATATCAACGTGATGGACTATGTCGAGGCCGCCAAGCTGCGCGGCGAGGGCCGCACCTGGGTCATCTTTCGCGAGATCCTGCCCAACGCCCTGTCACCGCTGGTGGCCGAGCTTGGCCTGCGCTTCATCTTCATGGTGCTCTTCATCTCGACCCTGTCGTTCCTGGGCCTGGGCGTGCAGCCGCCACTGGCCGATTGGGGCGGCATCGTGAAGGAAAACAAGGACGGCATCGTCTATGGCATCGGCGCGGCGCTTTACCCGGCCGTGGCCATCGCCACCCTGGCCATCTCGGTCAACCTGGTGGCCGACTGGGTGCTGAACCGCACCACATCGCTGAAAGGAGGCCGGGGATGAGCGAACCGCTTCTCAAGGTCCGTGGCCTCAAGATCGGCGCAACCGTCTATCCGCCGGGTGAAAAGCCGCATGACATCGAGATCGTGCACGGGGTCGATTTCGACCTCGAGCGCGGCAAGGTGCTGGGGCTGATCGGGGAATCCGGGGCTGGTAAATCCACCATCGGGCTGGCCTCGATGGCCTATGGCCGCGGCGGTGTGAAAATCACCGGCGGCGAGGTCTGGGTCAACGGGCGCGACATTCTCAAGACTTCGATGAAGGATGTGCGCGGCCTGCGCGGCGGCGAGGTCACCTATGTCAGCCAGTCGGCGGCGGCCTCGTTCAACCCGGCCAAGAAGATCATGGAACAGGTGATCGAGGCGGCGGTGGAACAGAACAAGTTCACCAAGAAAGAGGCAGAGGCGCGGGCGCGCGCCCTGTTCGCCAAACTGGGCCTGCCCGATCCCGACAATATCGGCGAGCGCTATCCGCACCAGGTCTCGGGCGGGCAGTTGCAGCGCTGCATGACGGCGCTGGCGCTGTGCCCCGAGCCCGATCTGGTGGTGTTCGACGAACCCACCACGGCGCTGGACGTCACCACCCAGATCGACGTGCTGATGGCGATCAAGGAGGCGATCCAGGATACCGGCGTCGCAGCGCTCTACATCACCCACGATCTGGCGGTGGTGGCGCAGGTGAGCGACGACATCATGGTGCTGCGAATGGGCGACATGGTCGAATATGGCGAGACCGATCAGATCATCAACCGCCCGCAGCAAGAGTATACGCAGGCGCTGGTGTCGGTCCGCTCGATCGAACATGAGGAGAAACAGCCGACGCCCGAGCCGGTGCTGTCGGTCAAGGGCATCTCGGCCCGCTACAAGGGGCTGGCCTTTGACGTGCTGCATGACGTCACCGTCGACCTGCATCCGGGCCAGACCCTGGCCGTGGTGGGGGAAAGCGGCTCGGGCAAGTCGACGCTGGCGCGCGTGATCACCGGCCTGTTGCCCCCGCGCGAGGGCGAGATCACCTTTGCCGGGCGCAAGCTGAGCCGCGATCTGGCCGGGCGTTCGCGCGAGGATCTGCGCGAGTTGCAGATGATCTACCAGATGGCCGACACCGCGATGAACCCGCGCCAGACCGTGGGCACTATCATCGGACGGCCGCTGGAGTTCTATTTCGGTCTGCGCGGCGCCGAAAAGCGCAAGCGCATCATCGAACTGCTGGACGAGATCGAGATGGGCGAGAAGTTCATCGACCGCTATCCGGCCGAGCTGTCGGGTGGTCAGAAACAGCGCGTGTGCATCGCCCGCTCGCTGGCGGCCAAGCCCAGGATGATCATCTGTGACGAGGTGACCAGCGCGCTTGACCCGCTGGTGGCCGACGGCATCCTGAAACTGCTGCTTG
The DNA here is from genome assembly GCF_022321465.1 of Ruegeria alba. Lineage (NCBI taxonomy): Bacteria > Pseudomonadati > Pseudomonadota > Alphaproteobacteria > Rhodobacterales > Roseobacteraceae > Ruegeria > Ruegeria alba. Next base: position 56,901 of record NZ_JAKOEM010000008.1, read on the forward strand.
ACCTGCAAAAGATCGAGGACGTGGCCTATCTGTTCATCACCCACGATCTGGCAACGGTGCGGGCGATCTCGGATTCCATCGCGGTGATGTATCAGGGCCGGGTGGTCCGCTACGGACCCAAGAGCCAGGTGCTGAGCCCGCCGTTCGACGACTATACCGACCTCTTGCTCAGCTCGGTGCCCGAGATGCGCCTTGGCTGGCTGGAAGAGGTGGTCGCCCATCGCAAGATGGAAAGCGCCGGCAACTGAAATCCAGACCCTGTATCAGGGTCTGGCCTCAGATTTTTCAAAAAATCTGAGGCATTTTCTGTGCCAGAAAATGCGTCCCAAACCGGAGTTATCTCATGGACCGCAAGCTTCTTCTCATCATCCTCGATGGTGTCCCTTTTCGGAACTTCCGGCGTTTGTTCGGCAATCTCGAAGGCTGGGTGGACAGTGGCGAGGCACGGATGTGGAAGCTGCGCGCCGTGCTGCCCTCGATCTCGGCCAGTTGCTATGCCTCTATCCATACCGGGGTCAGCCCGCAGGAACACGGCTGCACCGGCAACGGCAACGTGTTCCGGCTGGAACACAAGGATATCTTCAGCCAGGTCCGCGCGGGCGGCGGTGTGACCGGCGCGGTCACCCACAGTTTCTGGTCGCAATTCTTCAACCGCCACCCGTTCGATTATGTGCGCGACATCGAATATGACGAGCCCGACAGCGCCACGATCAACCATGGCCGGTTCCATACGATGACCGGTTACGGTCATGACAACCAGATGACGCCCTCGGATGTGGACCTGTTCGCGACCCTCACCAATCTGTGCCTGCGTTTCGGGCTGACCTATGGCGTCCTGCACACCTGCACGCTGGACAGCATGGGACACCGGTTTCACCACGACTGCACCGAGATGGATCACGCCTGTTTCGTGATGGACGAGATGCTGGCCCCCTTCATCCCGCGCTGGCGGCAGCTGGGCTATGACGTGATCGTCACCGCCGATCATGGCCAGGACGAGCGTGGCCATCACGGCGGGCGCCACCCGTTGCAGCAGGAAACCGCGCTCTACTACTTTGGCGATGCCGAAGGGCCCGACGCCGATACCGTGATCGATCAGCTGCAACTGGCGCCCACCATCCTCGATCGTTTGGGCGCGCCGATTGCCGAGACGATGAAGGCAGGGTCTTTCCTGAAATAGCCGGGCGTGTCAGGCTGGCGGTGTTTCGATCAACCGCATAGTCACCGGAGAATTTACGATGCGCCGCCTGCTGTCCCTGCTCTTTGCCCTGCTCTTGCCCCTGCCCGTCCTGGCCGATGACGGCTGTCACGACCTGTGGTTCACTCGCAACCTGATCATGGACCGGGCCGGGTATTGTTTCGGCTCGACGCTGGGTCAGGCGGTGTTCGACAATCGCGGTTGCACCGGAAAATCCGTTAGCCTGGGCGCCGCCGAGCAGCGACTGGTCACGCAGATCCGCGCGCTGGAGCAAAGCCATGGCTGCCGGGTGAACACCGGGCAGCTATGGCTAGATCTGGATGACGTGTTTTGGCGGCAGCAGCTCTGGGTTCTGCCGGTGCGGGACGAGTTCGAAAGCGCCTGTCTGGGCTGGCTGGGACCGGTGATCGCGTTGCGCGCCGGGCCGGGCCATGGCACCGCCCAGATCGGGCAGGTCCTGCCGGGAGACTATGTCGGTTACGCCCATATCCCGGTTGGCGGCTGGACCTATGTCACCACTCATAGCGCCGATTGGCAAATCAAGAGCGGTGGCTGGTTCGACCTGTCGATCCCCGAGCAGTGCCGGGATTTCGCGGGTTGAGCCCGCACCCCCCTCAATCGTAGGGCCAAAGCCCCTGCCCCAGCGCCTCGATCGCCAGGGTGATCCGCTCGAAACTGTCGGCGGCGCGGGTGACACTGGAGCGCGCCCGCAGATAGCCATGCACCAGCCCCTCTTCGTTGATCCAGGCGGCGCGGCCACCGGCAGCGGTGATGGCGGCGCAATAGTCGCGCCCGTCATCGCGCAGCGGGTCGCAACCGGCGGTCACCGCCACGGTGGGTGGCAGGCCTGCGAAATCGCTGTCCGACAGCGGTGCCCAGCCGGGATCGCCCTGGGGCACTGGCCCATCGAAACGGACCGACTGGTAAAAGGCCACATCCGCCGTGCTCAGCATCGGCGCCTCGGCATGTTCGCGGTACGAGGGCGCCTCGGGCCGGGCCGACAGCAGCGGATAGATCAGCACCTGCCCCCAAATCTCGCGGCGCTGGCCGCGCAGGCGATGCGTCACGGCAGCCATCAGATTGCCACCGGCGCTGTCGCCCGCCAGCACGATGGGATCGCCGAACTCGGTCTCGGCCCATCCCACAGCCGCCAGACAATCATCCAACTGCGCCGGGTGGCGGTATTCCGGGCAAAGCCGGTAATCGACCGCCACGACGCGATAGCCGGTGCGGGCGCAAATCTCGGCGCAGACATCGTCGTGACTGTCGAGCCCGCCCAGCACAAAGCCACCACCATGAGCATAGACCACGGTGCGCGTGGGCTGTCCGGCCCAGTAGAGCCGCACCGGAACGCCGTTGGCATCACGATCCTCGGCCTGCACCCCCTCGGGCCGGCCCGCATGAAAGGCGCGGCACATGGCGTCATAGACCTGACGCTGACCCTCGATACTCAGCGAGACCGCATCCTCGGGGTAGCTCTCAGCCGTGCGCCTGACAAAGGCCCACGTTTCGGCATCGAGCAGCCGGTCATAATCTACCGGCTGTCCCTCGCCACTCACTCTGCCCATTCCCAGGGCCGGGTATAGGCGCCCAGCACCTTGGCCACCTCGCCCTCGGTCGCGCCATGTGCCGCAAGCTGCGCCACCAGCCCGCGTTTCTTGTCATCGATCACCGACACCACCCGCGCGGCCGAGCCAGCCTCGGTCAGGGCGCCGTTATAAACGCGGGTGATCGCGTTCTTGCGCAGATCGGGCTTGAACACCTTGCCCACGGCGGTCTTGGGCAGTTCCGGCAGGATGGTCATATGCTTTGGATGGGCGGCGCGTTCATGCACATGCACCTTGCAATATTCCATCAGCTCGGCCTCGGTCACCTTGCCGCCCTCGACCAGTTCGACAAAGGCGCAGGGTACCTCGCCGGCATGGGCGTCGGGCTGGCCGATGGCCCCGGCAAAGGCCACCGCAGGGTGACCCAGCAGCGCCTCTTCGATCTCGGCGGGGTCGATATTGTGACCGCCACGAATGATCAGATCCTTGGCCCGACCGGTGATCCACAGATAGCCATCCGCGTCGAAGCGGCCCAGATCGCCTGTGCGCAGGTGGGTGCCATAGTAGAAGAGATCCTTGTTCTTGTCCTCTTCGGTATAGGTGTGACCCGCATAGACGCCCGGGTTCGAGATGCAGATCTCGCCGATCTCGTCCACCGCGCATTCGACGGGGCCATCGGGCGTGCCCTTGATGATCTTGACGTCCGTGTAGGGGAAGGGAATGCCGATCGAGCCGATCTTTTTCTCGCCATCCACCGGGTTACAAGACACCAGACAGGTGGCCTCGGTCAGGCCGTAGCCTTCGATGATGGTGACTCCGGTCGCTTCTTCGAAGCGGCGGAACAGTTCGACCGGCAGCGGCGCCGAGCCGGAAAACGCGGTCTTGACGCTGGAGATATCCGCATCGACCGGGCGCTGCATCTTGGCCGAGATTGCCGTCGGCACGGTGATGATGAACGAGACCTTCCAGCGTTCGATCAGCTTCCAGAAATTGTCGAACACGCCGTCGCCGCGATAACCGGCCGGGGTCGGGAACACCACATGCGCGCCCGAGGCCACCGCCGCCATCACGATGACATGGCAGGCAAAGACATGAAACAGCGGCAGCGGACACATGATGGTGTCCTCTTCGGTAAAGAGAAGCGTATGCCCCAGCCAGCCGTTATAGATCATGCCGGAATATTTGTGCTGCGCCACCTTGGGCATGCCGGTGGTGCCGCCGGTGTGGAAATAGCAGGCCACCCGGTCGCCAGCGGAATCCGCGAATGTCAGCTCGGTCGGATGCTTGCGCATTTCGCGGTTGAAGCTGAGGTAATCGGCGTGGGCCAGATGCTCCTTGTCCGCCATCTTGGGTCGCACCAGCGGCACGATCCAGGATTTGGGCGGTGTCAGGTAGCGGTTCAGATCGACCTCGAGCACGGTGGTCACATGCGGGGCGTGGCGCACCGCCTCGGCCACCTTTTGCGCGATGTCGGTCTTGGGGAAAGGCTTCAGCGTGACCACCACCTTGGCGTTGGTTTCGCGCAGGATCGCCGCGATCTGCTCGGGCTCCAACAGCGGGTTGATCGGGTTGACGATGCCCGCCACCGCACCGGCCAGCATGGTGATCAGCGTCTCGTTGGTGTTGGGCAGCACATAGGCCACCACATCGTTTTCGCCGATGCCAAGGCTGCGGAACAGGTTGGCGGCCTGGTTGACCTTGGACAGAAGCTGCGACCAGGTCAGGGTTTCGGCCTTGTCGGTCGGCCCCGACAACAGCTGATAGCTCATGGCGTTGTGGTTCGGGAACCGTGTCGCGGTCCGCGTCAGCAGCTTGTGCAGCGTGGCGGGAACGTCCCGCGCCTCCCACGGCATTTCGTTTTCGACACGTGCGCGGTCTTCGAGCCCGGCAAACGGCATGAGCAATCCTCCCCAAGGGCCCGTTTCCCGGGCCATTCCATCCTTGATCCCAAGATGCGAAGAAACGCATCCCGGCGCAAGCTGGCGCATAACCGGATGGCGCCGCGAAAGCGCCCGTGACGCAACGGCGAAAAAGAGATGACGTTACGGCCCCGCGACCTTGAAGCAGCCAAACGCAAAGAGGCGGCCCAATGGGCCGCCTCTTCTCCCCCCCCAGCCACTTAGTGGTGTCAGACCTGCGGAATTCGCAGCATCTGGCCGGGATAAATCTTGTCGGGGTGGCTCAGCATAGGGCGATTGGCCTCGAAAACCTCGTTGTAGCGGCTGCCCTTGCCTAGCGTCTTTTCGGCAATCGCCCACAGGGTGTCGCCCTTGGCAACCGTGTGAAACACCGGTTCGGCGCTGCCGCCGGTGGTCTGGTCGTCCACGGCGCCGACACCTTCGACATTGCCGACCGCAAGGATGATCTTTTCTTTCAACTCGTCGCTGGCCGCAGTGCCTTGCAGTTTGACCGTATCGCCCTCGACCGAGATCTCGACACCGCTTGCATCCAGGCCCAGTTCCGCGATCTCCTTTTGCAGCGCTTCGGCCTGCGGCTCTTCCTCACCGCCGCCAAAAAGCTTCTTGCCGCTATCCTTCACAAAGCTCCACAGACCCATGCCGTTTCTCCCTCGGTTCCACTTGGCTCCGAGGATGCGCACACGATCAATCAGAGGTAAGGGGAATTATTCGGCCACCAAACCATCGGTGAACTGAAGCCGTGCCAACCGGGCATAGAGCCCACCACCCGCCACCAGCTCGTCATGGGTGCCCTGGGCAACGATTCGGCCCTCTTCCAGGACCACGATGCGGTCGGCCTTTTTCACCGTCGCCAGCCGATGCGCCACGATCAGTGTTGTGCGGTCGGCGCTTAGCCGTTCCACAGCCTGTTGCACCGCGCGTTCACTTTCGGCATCAAGCGCCGAGGTCGCTTCATCCAGCAGCAGGACCGGCGCATCACGCAGGATGGCACGAGCGATGGCGATACGCTGCTTCTGACCGCCCGACAGCATGATGCCTCGTTCGCCGACGAAACTGTCATAGCCCTCCGGCAGTGCGGCGATGAACTCATGCGCGGCGGCGGCGCTGGCGGCTTCCTCGACTTCGGCGTCAGAGGCCGATGGGCGGCCAAAGCGGATGTTCTCGCGCGCGGAGGCGGCAAAGATCACCGGGTCCTGCGGCACCAGCGCCATGTGGCGACGGAATTCGGCGCGCGCCAGCGTGGTCAGGTCCTGCCCATCCAGCAACACCCGGCCCGATTGCGGATCATAGAACCGCTGGATCAGCTGGATCACCGTGGTCTTGCCCGCACCCGACGGCCCGACAAAGGCCACCGTCTCGCCCGGCCGCACGGTCAGGCTCATTCCGTCAAGCGCCACCTGATCGGGCCGCGCCGGATAGCGGAAGGTCACGTTGTCAAAGGCGATCTCGCCCTGAACCGGCAGCGCCATCGCCACGGGCTGCGCGGGATCATTGACGGTATCGTCGGCATTCAGCAGCTCGACCAGACGCTCGGTGGCTCCGGCGGCGCGCTGCAGCTCGCTCCAGATCTCGGAGAGCGCGGCCACAGCGCCCGCCATGATCACCGAATAGATCACGAACTGGATTAACGTGCCCTCGGTCATCACACCGGTGCGCACGTCGTTGGCGCCCATCCAGAGCACCCCGACGATGCCCGAGAAGACAAGGAAGATCACGATCACCGTCAGCACCGCGCGCGTGGCGATCCGGCGGCGCGAGACATCATAGGCGGTCTCGGTCACCTCGGCAAATGCTGCCCGGCTGGCGGTTTCGTTGGTATAGGATTGCACGGTCTGCACCGCGCCCAGCGCCTCGCCCGCGTTGCCGGAACTGGCCGCGATCCAGTCCTGGTTCTCGCGGCTGATGGCGCGCAGGCGGCGGCCTAGCACCAAGATCGGCACCAGCACCGCAGGCACCAGAAGCAGCACCAGCCCCGTCAGCTTGGCCGAGGTCAGCAGCATCAGCACCAGACCGCCCGCGAACAGCAGCATGTTGCGCAGCGCGATCGAGGCCGAGGAACCCAGCACCGACTGGATCAGCGTGGTGTCGGTGGTGATCCGGCTCAACACCTCGCCGGTCATGATGCGTTCGAAGAACTCCGGGCTCATGCCGATCACCCGGTCGAACACCGCCTTGCGGATATCGGCCACCACGCGTTCGCCCAGCCGGGTAACCAGCGCGTAACGGATGCCGGTGCCCAGCGCCAACACCGCTGCAATGCCCAGCGCGGCCAGGAAATAGACATCCAGCAGGTCACCATTTTCGATGCGGAAATTATCGACCACCCGGCGCACCGCCAGCGGCAGGGCCAGCGACATGCTGGCCGTCAGTACCAGCGCCATCAGCGCACCCGCCATCAGTGCCTTGTAGGGCTTCATGAAGGGCCAGAGCGCGGAGAGCACGCCAACCTTCTTCGAGCCTGCGCGCTCTTCGCTGGCGACGGGGGCGGTGGTTCTGCGAGCCATGCGTTGCGGTTTCCTGCCTTGGGTCCGGATGCGCCCGGGAACCCAGGCTAGGTCCAGCTTCATGGCGGCGAGAGCCATCAGGGTCAAGCGATCAGCGCGCCCGGACCCCGTAAAAAGGTCCAAATGACGCAATCGAGCAGACATGTCGGGTCTGATGCGTTGGAGCGGGTGGCGGGCGGCGGGGTATCGAACCCGCTTTACCAGCTTAGAAGACTAGCGCTCCAATCTCCCAAAAGAACATAATATCAATGAGATAAAAGACACCTCTGAAATTCTTTGCGGGTAATGTGTCGGAAAAGAATTTCTGGAGCGGGCGACGGGAATCGAACCCGTATCTCTTGCTTGGAAGGCAAGGGTCTTACCATTACACAACGCCCGCTCGGCGCTCACCGGTACTATTCCATTGATTTTCGGGCGTCAAGTTGGGAACGACAAACTCTCTATAGGCTTCGAAAATACCTGCATGTCTTGACCGAACAGCGCTAAAAAAGAGCGCCTGCCAACGAGACTTCAAGCCCCAAGCCCCATTCGAAGGCACCCCCCTGCCCGCCTCAACCGGGTTCCTACTGACGCAGCCTCGGAGGCCAAGGGCCGGCCTTGCCTCACTCAAACCCAATGTCTTGAGACTACCGTCCGGATGGTAGGTCGGCCACTTCCGAAATGTGCGCTTCGCCATGTCGGGGCACTTGCCGACTAGGTCCCTACGGACAAGTCGCCCGATCGAGCGAGGAAGATCGTCGAGACTTGCCGGCTTCAGAAAACTGGGGAACTGGTAGGCGGTTTCCTCGCTGGTGCCATCCGCGGCGATCTCGACCAAGGACAACGCTTTGGGCGAAGGTCGGCTTGCGCCAATCAGAACGCGCGGCCCAGAGCCAAGGCAGGATTGCGAGACTATCAGGATGCCGTCGGCGACACCAGGATAATAGGCAAGGTGATGCCCGCTCAGATAGAGGTCCACACCGTGCCGCACAGAAGGTCGTGCAACTTTGGATCCCCGATCACGTCATCACGCCGCTTTTCGGCAACAGCCAGAGCGGCAGGTGGCTGAACAGGACAACAGACTTGTGCCGGCTGGCCTGGCATTCCAGCAGATCGTCGAGCCAGTCGAACTGGTTTTCCGACAGGGCTCCGGTGGTGGTCACGTCCAAGGAACCCAGCAGCACGCCCTGCACTGACAGGGCGTATCGAAAGGGAAAATCGGCCTTGTCCACAAATGTCCCGTCAGGTTGCCTGTCGCCCCAGACCCTGGCAAAATCGCCCGCTCTACCTACAACCCGGGATAGGCAGAAGCATCGTGATTTCCGGGGCTCACTACGAAGGAAATGCCGGCCCTGGCCAAAGGGATCATGACCGAGTCATCGAACGCCGACCGCATGGCGGCAATCTGGTCGCTCGAAAGATGCGGATTGACCTGCTGGCCCGCGACCATATCGCCGGTGCTGATGACCAGATCGGGTTCAAGCGCCACGATCAGGGCGATCCCGTCGTGGACCGACTTGCCATAACTGCTTGATCCGTAGCAGCCGTTCAGGTCCGAATTCACCGCGATCTTGAACGGCTCACAGCCTTGCTTGAACCAGGACAGTACTGGGTAGATGACGTTCCGCGCCGCCTCAGATTTCCCGTTCGGCTCCAAGTCGATCTACCGGTTTCGCTACTCTTCGATACTTGGCACGAAGATGCTGTCGAAGAACTTGGAGAGAGCATCAAATTCATTCAAGGGCAGAACATGGGCGACATATTGGTCGGGCCGAACGATGATCATGCACCCGTCTGCCCTGTCGATCCCGCGCATCTTATAAATGTCTGCGCCCAGTTTGTGATCGATGCAGAAGACCTTCTCGAAGTCGCGCAGCCCATAGCGCCCTTTTGCAGGCCTGAGAAAGAGGGGCATCTCTTCATAGCTCAAGGTCTTGAAATCCTGTTGGAATATAGCGCGAAGATCGATAAGCGCGTCGATGTCTTCATGCTGGCGCGTGAAGCGCCGGATTGGTGAAGCAAGATCGCTTTCCAGCCAGGCGCAGAGCTGGTGGATCGCGCCGCCTTCGATTCCCACGTCGTTTTGTCCGGCAAAGGCGTAGATGCGCCACCGCCCGTCCGCCTCAGCCACGTGACCCAGTTGTAGCGGCTTGGCATCCGACAGCCGAAGGACCGGCGCCGAATGGAAACGCTTGCCGACGATCTGGCCGGTGGCGAGATGTTGATACGTTGGTTCGGCGGTGATATCCGACGGACCGTAATGAACGGCTAGTCCCCCTGTAAATTCCAGGTTCTCAATGAACTGCTTTTGAAAGCGCGGCATGTCCGAGCCGTCCAGCTCGGACTGTCCTGGAGGGGCACTCATGATCCGCGCCCATTTGTGATCGGTCTCGACCAGGCGCCTCGCTTCTTCGCGTCGCTCGGCAGAGTAGCTGTGTAGCAGCTTCGGGTCCGATCGCCCCGTCAGTACATGTGCCAGCTTCCAACCTAGATTGAAGGTATCGCCCATGGACACGTTCATGCCCTGGCCGGCCTTGGGGCTATGAGTGTGGCAGGCATCTCCAGCAGTGAAGACGCGAGGATTGCGGATTGCCGTCTCATCCTCTGGGACGTCATCGAACTTGTCCGTCAGGCGATGCCCGATCTCGTAGATCGACCACCAGACGACTTCTTTCACGTCAATGGAGTAGGGGCGCATGATCCGGTTCGCGGCGTCGATGATATGATCCGAGGTCAGGTTGCGGTTCGACACCCGCTCATCCGGGTTCAACTTGTCGAGCTCCACGTACATCCGGAACATATAGCCACCTTCGCGCGGGATGATCAGTACGTTGCCTTCGCGCGCGGACTGGATCAGGCATTTCCGGCGCAGGTCGGGAAAGTCCGAATTGGCGAGGATATCCATCACGCCCCATGCCTGATGTGCCGCGTCTCCATGCAGCTTGCCGCCTATCGCCCGGCGAACAGTGCTGCGCGCACCGTCGCATCCGACCACATAATTGGCACGGACCGTGAGCGTATCGCCCGCACTGCCAACTTCGGTCACGCGCTCCAGCGTCGCGGTCACGGGATGGTCGTCGCTGCCGGTATTGATCTGGAGGTCGATAACACGAAGCCCGTAACACGGCTCAAGCCGCGTCGGAGAGTTCTTCATCACATCAAGAAAGAGTTGGTGGACGCGCGCCTGATTGACGATGGTGTGTGGCATCTCGGACTGATCGTCGGCCACGTCCTGAGCAATCCCGACGCGGGTGATGTGGTCGGTGTTGGTTGGATCCGGCTTCCAAAAGGTGGTCTGGTTGACCCAATACGCTTCGCGCTTGACCGTCTCGGCAAAGCCGAATGCTTGAAACATCTCCATCGAGCGCACGTTCACGCCATCGGCCTGACCCTTTTCCATCGGGCCGGGCTTTGGGTCAACGATCATCGTCGTGACGTCCGGAAACCGGGCCAGTTGCGCAGCAAGACAGAGCCCGGCCGGTCCACAGCCGGCAATGAGAACATCGACTGCTTTTGGAATCGCATCGGCTTGCGGCTGATCGAGGCCCGGGGCAGGAGCCTTGATGTCCGGATCCCCCGGCCTAAACCCATCGACATGATATTGCATGGTTTTCCTCCGCACTGGCGCACTCGGCCCCTTTATTAGTATCTATACTCACTATACTGATGGAAAAAAGGTATGCATACATACCTTTTGGGTTAAACTATGATATTCGAACACAGGTCCCATACGATCACTAAGGAAATTCCAAAATTGACCCTCTTCAACATGGCGGGCCATCTGATCCGTCGGCTCAACCAGATGTCCACCAAGGTTTTCTTGAAGCGGATGCAAGAGGCCGGATACGACCTGACCCCTGTTCAGTTCGCCGCGCTTGACGCAGTGTGGTCGAGTCCGGGCCTGGATCAGGCGGGCATCGCGGCCCAAATCGCCTATGACCGCGCGACAATTGGCGGCGTCATCGACAGGTTGGAGCAAAAGGGCCTTGTCTCGCGGACAATCAATGAACGGGACCGGCGGGCGCGTTCTGTGAGGATTACAGACAAAGGCCAACGGATTTACGAAGACATACTCCCGATCGTGGAGCGGTTGCAGACTGAAATCCTGGGTGACCTTACTGTCGGAGAACAAGAGCAGTTTCTTTGTCTGGCGAGAAAAGCCATCTGGTCAGCTTCAACCTCAATATCGGATACCGCAGAGTGATGCAGCCAAATCGAGTTGGTGATTTCCTTTCCAAGCCGGGTTTTGACCAGGACCGTCCATCGCTTGGATTTCCAGTCATAAGATGACTTCGTGTTCAGCGAAAACGTCCAGGAGTCGGCGGTCGCATATATGAGAAACGGCTGCAGGAATGTACTGTTGATCTTGTTTGCGCTGGCGGTGCATCCAGACCCCAGATGTGATTGGCCAGCGCGCCGTAGAGCCGACCATTCTGCTGCTTCAGCGCCACGGCCGTGGGCCCGATGCTCCGCTGTGAACGCGTTGGCACCGCTGGGAAGCAAGAGCACAGGCCTCGCTCCCCAGTTCCACCCGGATGAGGTTGGCGCCTTGCGGTCTCCACACTGTCGCTCAACACTGCAAACCAACCGGAAGATTCCAGATCAAACCGCCCCTAACCGCGGGGGGAGGTCATGCGAGAAGACACGCAAATCGCAGTCGCTTCCTCTGCTTGAGCAAATAGCCAGTATACCACTCCCGCTCAGCAGAGGATCGCTAAGAAATTCATCCGGTGGCACCAAGGCAAGTGTTTTGCGCCAATACCCTCCAGCAAAGGAAGATGAATTGATGGTACGGGCGGCCGGATTTGAACCGGCACGGCCTATACGGCCCAGGCATTTTAAGTGCCATGTGTCTACCATTCCACCACGCCCGCATCTCGTGAATCCGGAAGGGGAGGCCGGCATTGCTGCCGACCGTCAGGTCCAGGTGGAACTCGATAACAAACTTTGGAAAAACAGCAAGGCCAAGGCCCTGAAACTCGTAAGAAACTTTAACCAACCACCGGCCCCAACCGGATCCTCCTCCCTCTAAGCATATAGCGGGACAACCTCAATGTGACGCAGATCACGCTAGGCGAAAAAAGTGGGGGTTTCTGGCCTTCAGATGTCTTTTCCCTTGGGTTCAAGCGGCCCGCCAGGGGCGACAAGACCTCGCTCAGGCAGCCAGGGGTTGAGTTCGAGCGCATCGCTGAGCGCCACCCGCGCCTCGTCCAAACGTCCAAGCCCCATCAACGACAGGGCTCGCCCACTCATCGCCGCGATATGGTTTGGCGACAGGGCAAGTGCCCGGTCGAGGTCAACCAGTGCGGCGGCATAGTTCTGGCGCAGATACTGGACAAAAGCGCGCTGGTTATATCCCTCGGCATAGTCGGGGCAGTAAGCGACCAGCCGATCGAATTCATTAAGAGCGCCCAACAAATCCCATGCACGTCGCCGAGACATACCATTGTCGAGGATCGCTTGGGCGGCCTCGTCCGGCGCGTCGGCCCATAGCTCCCACATCCGGTTCGATATGGTGCGCGCATGCATTTCGTTGGGCGCAACGCGGATGTCTTCGATCAGATGCGCGATTTGCTCGGAGTTGTCTGGCGCGGCGGGGCATTCCGACGCCAGTGCGGCTCCGGGGACGAGCAGGAAACAGGCAAGGGCGATATGTCTCATATGCCAATGCTGACGCAAACGGGCCTCGCGTCAAGTAACGCTTTCGAGCGCGCCCAGCATTCCGGGTTCCTTCACCGCCTCCATCGCGACAAAGGTCGAGGTGCTGGAGACATGCGGCAAGGACGAGATGCGCTCGGCCAGAACAGCGCGGTATTCGGTCATCGAATGTGTCCGCACCTTGAGCAGATAGTCGAAATTCGACGCGATCATATGAGCCTGCTCGACCTCGCCGATGCGGCGCACGGCGGCGTTGAACTCGGCCAGCGCCTTTTCGCGGGTATCGCTGAGCCGCACCTCGACAAAGGCCACGTGATCAAGTCCCAGCCGGATGGGATCGACGAGCGCCCGGTAACCGGTGATGATCCCTGTCGTCTCGAGCCGTTTCAGCCGCGCCTGGGTGGGCGTCTTCGACAAGCCAATTCGCCGCGCGAGATCGGCAATCGAGATGCGCCCATCCGCCGCCAGATGGTTCAGAATCGCCCGATCATAACGATCCAGGTCCGGAAGGTTCATTTGCACTATACGATCCCCTTTTTTTGGTCGATCCGCCTGCGGCTTGGCGATGATAAGGCGAAAGCACCCGTTGTTTCCCAGTAATATACGCCAACTGAACCGGAGGCACCATGACCAACGCCCTGCGCACCCATATCGACAGCCAGACCTATGCCGATCAATCCGCCTTGCTCGATCAACTTGTCGCGCAGGCCGCCCTATCCACCGCCGACCGCGCCGCAATCAGCGCCGCCGCCGCCGGGCTGGTGCGCGATATCCGCTCCAGCACCGCGCCAGGCATGATGGAGGTGTTCCTGGCCGAATATGGCCTGTCCACCGACGAAGGTATCGCGCTGATGTGTCTGGCCGAGGCGCTGTTGCGGGTGCCTGATGCCGACACGATCGACGCGCTGATCGAGGACAAGATCGCGCCGTCGGACTGGGGCAAGCATCTGGGGCATTCCTCGTCCTCGCTGGTCAATGCCTCGACCTGGGCGCTGATGCTGACCGGCAAGGTGCTGGACGAGCGCAAGGCAAGCCCCGTGGGCGCGCTCCGTGGCGCCATCAAGCGGCTGGGCGAACCGGTGATCCGCACCGCCGTCTCCCGCGCGATGAAGGAGATGGGCCGCCAGTTCGTGCTGGGCGAGAACATCCAGGCGGCGATGAAACGCGCGCAGGGGATGGAGGCCAAGGGCTATACCTATTCCTATGACATGCTGGGCGAGGCCGCGCGCACCGAGGCGGATGCCGCGCGCTATCACCTGAGCTATTCGCGCGCCATTGCCGCCATTGCCGAGGCCTGCACCCATGGTGACATCCGTGCCAATCCGGGCATATCGGTCAAGCTGTCGGCCCTGCATCCGCGCTATGAGCTGGCGCAGGAGGCCCGCGTCATGGACGAGTTGGTGCCGCGCCTGCGGGCGCTGGCGCTCTTGGCCAAGGCTGCCGGCATGGGGCTGAACGTGGACGCCGAAGAGGCCAACCGGCTGGCGCTGTCGTTGCAGGTGATCGAGGCGGTGATGGCGGAACCGGCGCTGAAGGGCTGGGACGGGTTCGGCATCGTGGTACAGGCCTATGGCCCGCGCGCCGGGCTGGTGATCGACACGCTTTACGAGATGGCGCAGCGCCATGACCGCAAGCTGATGGTGCGGCTGGTCAAGGGCGCCTATTGGGACACCGAGGTGAAGCGCGCCCAGGTTGCGGGGGTCGATGGCTTCCCGGTCTTCACGCAAAAGGCGGTGACCGATGTCTCTTACATCGCCAATGCGCGCAAGCTCTTGGGTATGACCGACCGGATCTATCCGCAATTCGCCACCCATAACGCCCATACCGTGGCCGCGATCCTGCATATGGCGCGGGACGGCCAGCCCTTTGAGTTCCAGCGCCTGCACGGCATGGGCGAGACACTGCATAACCTTGTGCTGACCGCCAACAAGACCCGCTGCCGCATCTATGCACCGGTGGGGGCGCATCGCGATCTCTTGGCCTATCTGGTGCGGCGCCTGTTGGAGAACGGCGCCAACAGCTCTTTCGTCAACCAGATCGTGGACGAGAACGTCCCGCCCGAAGTGGTGGCAGCCGACCCGTTCGAAACCGCGCAAAAACCGGCCAAACCGCTGAAGCGCGGGCCCGAGTTGTTCGCGCCCGAGCGCCCCAACTCGAAAGGGTTCGATCTGGGCCATCAGCCGTCGCTGGATGCGATCGACGCCGCGCGCGATCCCTTCCGCACCCATCGCTGGCAGGCCGGGCCGCTGTTGGCCGAGGAGGCCGCTCCGCAAGCCGAGGAGGCCGTGGTCAACCCCGCCGATCCGCACGACATTCCGGGCAGCGTGGCCGCCGCCAGTGCGGCGGACGCCGAATTGGCATTGGCCAGCGCCCAGCCGTGGCAGGCCCCTGCCGCCGAGCGCGCCGCCACGCTGAACCGCGCTGCCGACCTTTACGAGGCGCATTATGGCGAGCTGTTTGCGCTGCTGCATCGCGAGGCGGGAAAGACCCTGATGGACGCGGTGGCCGAGCTGCGCGAAGCGGTGGACTTCCTGCGCTATTACGCGGCCAATATCCCCGATGCGGCGCCTGCGGGAACTTTCACCTGCATCAGCCCGTGGAACTTTCCGCTGGCCATCTTCTCGGGCCAGATCGCGGCGGCGCTGGCCACCGGCAACGCGGTGCTGGCCAAGCCCGCGCCACAGACGCCGCTGATCGCCCATCGCGCGGTAGAGTTGCTGCACGAGGCCGGGGTACCGCGTGACGCACTGCAACTCTTGCCGGGCGGCCCGGCGGTGGGGGCGGCGCTGACCTCGGATGCGCGGGTTTCCGGCGTGGCCTTTACCGGCTCGACCGCGACGGCGCAGAAGATCCGCGCCGCCATGGCCGCGAACATGCGCCCGGGCACGCCGCTGATCGCGGAGACCGGAGGGCTCAATGCGATGATCGTCGATTCCACCGCGCTGCCGGAACAGGCGGTGCAGGCGGTGATCGAAAGCGCGTTCCAATCGGCGGGCCAGCGCTGTTCGGCGCTGCGCTGCCTCTACCTGCAAGAGGATATCGCCGAGGACGTGCTGACCATGCTCAAGGGCGCGATGGATGCGCTGAGCCTGGGCAACCCCTGGGCGCTGTCCACCGACAGCGGCCCGGTGATCGACGAGGCCGCACGCCAGACCATCGCCGACCATGTGGCGCGTGCGCGGGCCGAGGGACGGGTATTGAAGGAACTGGCCCTGCCACCCGAGGGCACGTTCGTGGCCCCCACCCTGATCAAGGTTTCCGGCATCGAGGCCCTGGAGCGCGAGATATTCGGCCCTGTGCTTCATGTCGCCACCTTCCGCTCGGACGAGCTGGACCAGGTGATCGGGGCGATCAACGCCACCGGCTATGGTCTGACCTTTGGCCTGCAGACCCGGATCGACGACCGTGTACAGCATGTGACCGAGGCGGTGCATGCGGGCAATATCTATGTCAACCGCAACCAGATCGGCGCCATTGTCGGCAGCCAGCCTTTTGGCGGCGAGGGCCTGTCGGGCACCGGACCCAAGGCGGGCGGACCGAACTACATGGCGCGTTTCTGTGCGCCGGACCGGCAGCAGGCGGCGGCAGACTGGGCCGCGCCGATGGCCACCCTGCCCCGCGCGACTGGCACGCCCGCGCCGGTACGGACGCAAAGCCTGCCCGGCCCGACCGGCGAGTCGAACCGGTTGAGTGAGATGGCGCGTCCGCCGCTCCTCTGCCTTGGGCCGACGGCAGCGGCGGTTGCGGCACAGGCACAGGCGGTCGAGGCGTTGGGCGGCACCGCGATCCGCGCCACCGGTTCACTGGCGGCGGAAGCTCTGGAAACGGTTGAGGGGATTTCGGGCGTGCTGTGGTGGGGCGATGAGGAGACAGCACGCGCCTATGAACTGGCCCTGTCGCGCCGGCCCGGCCCGATCCTGCCGCTGATCCCCGGCCAGCCCGACCGGGCGCGTGTACTGGCCGAGCGCCATGTCTGCGTCGACACCACCGCCGCGGGCGGCAATGCTGCGCTGCTGGGTGGCATGGGCTAAGGCAGAGAGCGCTCCCGCCTGCCGCCGGATCTTGCGATCCGCGGCAGTTGGGCCGGGCGCGCCGCTGACGCGGCGCGCCCGGCGCCTCTTGACCTCTGCCTCGTTTGCCCGCAGCGTCGCGGGATGTTCCCGATCCGCGATCACAACCCCTCGGGCCGAACGCCCTATGTCGTCTACCTGCTGCTGGCGGCCAATATCGGGATTTTCCTGACCACTCTGGGCATCATGGAGGATCCCCGGCTGGTCAGCCGCTTTTACTATGACTATGCGATCATCCCGGCCCGCATCTCGGACGGGGACGGGTGGCTGACCCTGGTCACTTCGGTCTTTCTGCATGGCGGCTGGATGCATCTGGGCGGCAACATGCTGTTTCTGTGGATCTTCGGCGACAATCTCGAAGACGAGATGGGGCATCTGGGCTTTGCCTTGTTCTACCTTGCCGCAGGGATTGGGGCCGGGCTGATCCATGTTATGAGCGGCCCTGAGTCTCTGGTTCCAACCATCGGTGCCTCGGGCGCGATTGCCGGGGTGATGGGGGGCTATCTGCTGCTGTTTCCGCGTGCGCGCGTCGATATCCTGCTGATCCTGTTCGTCTATTTCCGCGTTTTCACGATCCCCGCCTTCGTGATGCTGGGGGCCTGGTTGGGGTTCCAGTTCCTGGGCGGGTTCAGTTCCGACCCGGATACCGGTGGCGTCGCCTATTGGGCGCATACGGGCGGTTTCGCAGTGGGGTTGGTGCTGACGCTACCGCTTTGGCTGAAGCGTGGCGGGCGCGGATTCTGGCAGCGTACCGAGGGCCATCCGCCACATCCCGAGCAGAAATACCGCCTGTCGCCCAGCCGGATCCCCAAGATACCGCGCAGGTGAGCGCCACGAACGCAAAAACCCGGCCATTGGCCGGGTTCAAGATTTTTCGACGAAAAATCTAGGTCGCGACCTAGCCGCGGATCACCTTGGCAAACGGGTCGAAGATGTCGCCGTTGGCGCAGATCACCTCGCCGCTGTCGAGGATCGAGTTTTCGGGATCGAGCGCCTCGACCAGGCCGCCCGCTTCCTTGACGATGATGATGCCCGCGGCCATGTCCCAGGCATTCAGGCGCCGTTCCCAGAACCCTTCGTAGCGGCCCGCCGCCACATAAGCCATGTCGAGCGCCGCCGAACCCCAGCGCCGTACGCCGGCGCAGACCGGCATCAGCCGCGCCAGATCCTGAAGCGTCAGCGGCAGGTCGGCGCGCCCGCCAAAGGGCAGGCCGGTGGCAAAGATCGACTCGATCATCCGGTGGCGACCCGACACCCGGATACGCTGATCGTTCATCCAGGCGCCTTCGCCCTTTTCGGCAAAGAACATCTCGTCCTTGGCGGCGTCATAGATGACACCGGCGACAACCTTGCCCTTGTGCTCGAGCGCGATGGAGATCGCCCAATGCGGCAGCCCGTGCAAGAAGTTGGTCGTTCCGTCCAGCGGATCGACGATCCAGCGGCGCGTGGGGTCCTCGCCCTCTTCCGAACCGCCCTCTTCGGCCACCCAGCCATAGGTCGGGCGGGCACTGCGCAGCTCTTCCTTGAGGATCGCCTCGGCTGCGATATCGGCCTTGGACACAAAATCGCCCGCGCCCTTCATCGACACTTGCAGGTTCTCGACCTCGCGGAAATCCTTCACCAGCGACCGGCCTGCCTTGCGGGCGGCCTTGATCATGATGTTGAGGTTCGCACTGCCAATCATCGGGGAGCTCCTGTTCGGTCAAGCCGCGCGTATACTCGCGCGGGCGCGACTTGCCAAGGGGCTCTCTGTGCAAGGCGGTTGCCATACCGGTGCATGGCGCCGCGTCATCGACTCGGCACGGTTTGCAGCCCCCGAGCGGCACTCTAGACTGTTTCCGAGCAAAGGAGCCCTCCCATGACCGACCGCATGTACCGCATCGCCCTCGCCAGCCGCCCGACCGGCGCGCCCGAGGCCGCCAATTTCTCGTATGAAGAAGCGCCCGTTCCCACCCCCGGCCCCGGCGAGGTGCTGGTACGCGTCCATTACATGTCGCTCGACCCCTATATGCGGGGCCGTATGGACGATGCCAAATCCTATGCCGCGCCGGTGCCCATCGGTGGCACGATGGAGGCCGGCGGCGTGGGCGAGGTGATCGCCTCGAACGACCTGGGGTTTGCGCCGGGCGATTTCGCCTTCGGCATGTTCGGCTGGGCGACACACGGCGTGCAGCCCGCGAAGATGCTGCGCAAGATCGACCCCAAGGTGATGCCGATCACCACCGCGCTGGGCGTGCTGGGCATGCCGGGGTTTACCGGCTGGTTCGGGTTGATGGAGCATGGTCGACCCAAGGCCGGTGAAACGCTGGTGGTGGCCGCGGCCACCGGGCCGGTGGGCTCGATGGTGGGTCAGGTCGCGCGCCTGGCCGGGCTGCGCACGGTGGGCGTCGCGGGTGGAGCCGACAAGTGCCGCATCGCCACCGAGACCTTTGGCTTTGACGCCTGCCTGGATCACCGCGCTTTTGAGACGGCGGCGGATCTGCGCCGGGCGCTGGCCGCAGAATGCCCGGACGGGGTCGACATCTATTTCGAGAATGTCGGCGGCAAGGTGCTGGAGGCCGTATTGCCGCTGATGAACAACTTTGGCCGTATCCCGATCTGCGGCATGATCAGCTGGTACAATGCCGGTGGCCTGGGCGCGGGCGCGACGGACCCCGGACTGACCGGTCCGGCAATCTGGCGCTCTATCCTGGTCAAGTTCCTTTCCGTGAACGGCTTCATCATCTCGAACCATTTCGGCCGCTACCCGGCCTTCCTGTCCGAGGTAGCCCCAAAACTGGCCAACGGCGAGATCCGCTATCTCGAGGACGTGGCAGAAGGGCTGGAAAACGCGCCTGCCGCCTTCATGTCCATGCTCAAGGGTGGGAATACCGGCAAACAGATCGTCAAACTGATCTGACCGAGAGCCTGAATGGCGTATCGGCGTTGCGCGCTACTGGCTTTGAAGCTTGCGCGCCTCGCTGCGGGCCAGTCCAACCAGTTCCTGAACGAATGGCTTTTCCAGATCCTCGCTGCGCACCGCCGCGTAGAGCCGCCGGGTGATACCCGTCTCGGTCAGCGGGCGGGTGACATAGTCCGAGCTGTATTTCACCTCGCGCACCACCCAGTCGGGCAAGACGGACACGCCCCGGTTCGACGCAACCAGCAGCAGAATCACCGCCGTCAGCTCCACCTGGCGCACCTGCGCCGGTTCCACCTTGGCCGGGATCAAAAGCTGGCTGAACACATCCAGCCGCGACCGTTCCACCGGATAGGTGATCAAAGTCTCTCCCCGGAAATCCTCGGCCTCGATCCACGGCTTTTCCGCCAGCGGATGGGTCGAGGCGGCGACAAATACCGCATTGTAATCGAAGAGTTCCACGAACTCGACGCCGGGAATGTCCTCGGGGTCCGAGGACACGACCAGATCGACCTCTTCCTTTTGCAGCGCGGGCAGCGCATCAAAGGCCAGACCGGGCCGGATATCCACATCCACGTCCGGCCAGCTCTTGCGAAACGCCTCCAGCACCGGGAACAGCCATTCGAAACAGGCGTGACATTCGATGGCGATATGCATCCGCCCCGATCGCCCGTCGCGCAAGGACGAGAACTCGGCCTGCATCGCCTCGACCTGCGGCAGGATCTGCTCGGCCAGCCGCAGCAGGCGCATCCCCGCCGCCGACAGTTTCATCGGCTTCGACCGCCGCACGAACAGCTCGACCCCGGCCTGATCCTCCAGCCCCTTGATCTGATGGCTCAACGCCGATTGGGTGATGTTCAGCTGATCGGCGGCACGGGCCAGCCCACCGCATTCATGGATCGCCTTGATGGTCCGCAAATGCCGGAATTCGATATGCATCCTATAGTATCGCTCATGTTGTTCTTGAGTATTATGAAGTTGTCTCACAATGCTGCAGGTGCGACAAGAGGCTAAACATCGCCCTTTGCGCAGGATGACCGCCCAAATGACCGCCCCCCAGATTTCCTTCGAATTCTTCCCGCCGAAAAACCTCGAAGCCTCGTTCCGGCTCTGGGATACGGTGCAGGTGCTGGCGCCACTGGCCCCCCGCTTCGTCTCGGTGACCTATGGCGCCGGCGGCACCACCCGCGAGCTGACCCGCGACGCGGTGGCCACGCTGCACAAATCCTCTGGCCTCAACGTGGCGGCCCACCTGACCTGCGTGCAGGCCAGCCGCGAGGAAACGCTGGCCATTGCCGACAGTTTTGCCCGGGCCGGTGTCACCGACATCGTCGCCCTGCGCGGCGACCCGCCGCAGGGCGCGGGCCGCTTCACCCCGCATCCCGGCGGTTTTGCCAATTCGGTGGAGTTGATCCAAGCCCTGGCCGAAACCGGCAAATTCGCCATCAGGGTCGGCGCCTACCCGGACATCCACCCCGAAGCCGCCAGCGCCCAGGCCGACATTGACTGGTTGAAGGCCAAGCTGGACGCAGGGGCGGATGAGGCGCTGACCCAGTTCTTCTTTGAGGCGGACACCTTCTTCCGCTTCCGCGACGCCTGCGCCAAGGCCGGCATCGACAAGCAGATCACCCCCGGCATCCTGCCGATCGAGAACTGGAAAGGCGCGCGCAACTTCGCCCGCCGCTGCGGCACCCATATCCCTGCATGGGTCGAGGACGCCTTTGACAAGGCCACCCGCGACGGGCGCGAGGATCTGCTGGCCACCGCCATCTGCACCGAGCTCTGCTCGGAGCTGATCGAGGGCGGCGTCGACAAGCTGCATTTCTACACGCTGAACCGCCCCGAACTGACCCGCGATGTCTGCCACGCGCTTGGCGTCACGCCCAAGGTGGCGCTCCAGAACGTCGCGTAACGGTTGAGCATCCCGCGGCCCCTGCTAGCGTTCCTCCAACCCTGACCCGGAGGAACGCCCCATGACTTTCGCCAACGGACCCGAAGACCTGCTGGGACCGGCCGACATGGCCAATATCTCCGGGCTCGACTTCATGCAGGGCATCCTCGACGGCCGCCTGCCCGCCCCGCCCATCGCGCGCACCATGGGCTATCACCTGCACGCGGTCGCCGAAGGCCGCGTCGCCTTTCGCGGCACGCCGACCTTCGATGTCTGCAACCCGCTTGGCGCCGTGCATGGCGGCTGGTACGGCACCCTTCTCGACAGCGCCATGGCCTGCGCGGTGCAGACGATGGTGCCCCAGGGCGCGGCCTATACGACGCTGGAATACAAGATCAACATCATCCGCTCGATCCCGACCGGAACCGAGGTCGAATGCGTAGGCATCGCCGATCACGTCGGCCGCTCCACCGGCGTCGCCCATGGCGAGATCAGGGGCGTCGAGGACGACCGCCTCTATGCCACCGGCTCGACCACCTGCATCGTCCTGAATATCCCACGCGGTTGAATTCGAGTATTTGTGATCAGAAAGAAGCGGCACCCCCGCCTCTTCATTTCGCCGAAAATACTCCCGCCGGAGACATCCCACCTCTCAACCCGTTGCCGACCGGCACGCATTGCGCGGCCTCACAACGATCACCCGCCCGAGGCGGCGGCACGCCGCCGAGATATCGTCTTGCGCCGCAGGCGCGCAATCCGGCAGCGGCCCGCTCAGCCGTAGCTGCGTGAGCGCAGGTAGGGGGCCGGCAGACCGGTGGGCAGCGCGTCGCCGGTCACGCTTTCATGCAACCGCTCGCTGGGGTCACGGCCGACGGTGCGGGCCGAGCGCAGCAAAAAGATCTTGCCCCAGCCGTTCCAGGTGCCCACCGAAGGCGCGTTGGGATCGGTGGGAAAGCGCGCGCGCCAGCCCTCGGGCAACGGCAGGCCAAGGTTCTCTGCCCGCTCCAGCATCCAGACCAGCGAGAGATTGGCCAGCGGCCGGGCGCGCTCATCCCCTCCCAACTGCCCGCCCACATCGCCATGCGTGCCACGGAACCAGACCTGCTCCACATGGCCACGGAACTCGGGCTTGCAGTCCCACAGGATCGGCTCGAACACGTCGCGTGTCTCGTTCAGCGCCAGCGCGTGATAGCCATGGCGCACGCTGCGGCCCAGATGGTGGCTGTGAAAGGCGTGCCGCTGTTCCGACAGGCGCCACAGCAGTGGCAGCCGCAAGCCCAGCGCCTTCACCGTGTCCCAGACCCCGACCATTTCGATCATCACGTCCCGGTGACAGTAGAGGTCGCGAAACACCTGTGCATGCGGTCCCTGGACGTCGCATTCATAATGGCGATAGGCCTGCCGGATATTGCGGACGGTGGCATGTTCGGCCTTCAACAGTCCCACCATGTCGATCACCCCGGCCAGGCTGCGCACCGCATAGGCGCCGCGTGAATATCCCAGCAGAAAGATCCGGTCGCCCGGTCGATAGCGCGAGGCGAGATAGCCATAGGCCCGCCGGATCTGGCGGTTCAGCCCCCGGCCCATCATCACGTCGGGCGTCGTGCGCCAACTGGTCCACTGCACCCCGGCCTCGTAAAACACCGAAACCTGCGCCCCCATCTCGGACATCAGCCGATAGGTCTGTCCCGCGTGGGTCTCGCGCCCCGGCTCCAGCGTCGACATGGTCCCGTCGAGGATGATCACATGGGTCTGCGGTCCCCGCTGGCGCACCTCGCCAGAATGGGCGGCGCTGAGCGGCCGCCCCAGCCATCCCAGTAGCTTTCTACTCAGCCGCGACAGGTTCAGCATTCAGTAATTCCCAAAGCCTGAGAGGGGTAAAGGGCATATCCGCCTGCCTCACCCCCCGATCCCAGATCGCATCCTGCACCGCGTTCGCAATCGCGGCCAATGCGCCGACCGTACCGGCCTCGCCACAGCCTTTCATCCCCATCGGGTTGGCTGTCGACGGCACCGGCACCGAGGTAAACCCGATGATGGGAACCTCGCTTGCGCGTGGCAAGGCATAGTCCATGAACGATGCCGTGAGCAGCTGCCCCTCGTCGTCATGAACCACGTGTTCGCAGAGCGCCTGGCCGATCCCCTGCGCCACCCCGCCATGAACCTGTCCCTCGGCAAGCAAGGGATTGATCAGGTTTCCAAAATCGTCCCAGACCCGGTAACGGTCCACATGGGCGTGACCGGTTTCTGGGTCGATCACGATCTCGGCAAGATGCGCGCCGTTGGGATAGGACCGGCCCGGCAGCTTGGCCCGCGCGGCATGGCGCAGAAGGTCATTGCGCCCATCGGCCCGCGCCATGGCAGCGGCCTCCAGCAGCGAGGGCGTCAGGTTCGAGCCGGGCGCCCGAAAGGTTTCATCGTCAAATATCACCGCGCTCTCCTCAACCCCCATCTTGCCCGCGAGAAAGGGCGTGAATGCGGCAACCATGCGTTCAACTGTGGCCAAAGTCGCATTGCTTTGCACCGTGACCGAACGCGAGCCGCCCGTGCCGCCGCCCTGTGCAATGCGGTCACTGTCACCCTGCACCACCCGGATCCGGTCCATCGGCAGGCCGGTCTGGTCGGCCAGAAACCGGGCATAGACGGTTTCATGCCCCTGTCCGTTCGATTGCGTGCCGACCATCAGGTCCACGGTGTCATCCTCGTTGAAAGCGATCTCCGCGCCTTCGGAAGGATCGCCCAGAATGCTTTCGATATAGTAACACACTCCGATCCCGCGCAGCAGGCCGCGCACAGCATCGTTATCCCGGCGCACGCTGAAGTCCTGCGCTTCGGCCTCAGCGAGCCGCAGCAGGCGGTCGAAATCGCCCACGTCATAGGTCTCGCCCGTCGCGGTCTTGTAGGGGAACGCCTCAGGCCGGATGAAGTTGCGGCGACGGATCTCCCAGGGGGTGACCCCCAACTCGCGCGCGGCCCGATCCATGACCCGCTCCAACACATAGATCGCCTCGGGCCGGCCAGCCCCGCGATAGGCATCGACCTGGGTCGTGTTGGTATAGTACCCCTCGACCTGCAACCAGGCGGTCTGGATGTCATAGACCCCGGTCAACACGCGCGAGAACAGCTGTGTCTGGATAGCCTGCCCGAAATGGCTGTTATAGGCGCCCAGATTGCAGCGGGTGCGCACCCGGTAGGCGGTGATGCGCAGATCGGCGTCAAAGGCCAGTTCCGCCAGCGAGGTCAGGTCGCGACCATGATTGTCACTCAGCATCGCCTCGGTCCGGTCCGACATCCAGCGCACCGGTCGGTTCAGCACCCGTGCCGCATGGGCGACGGTGAAATATTCGGGGTATGGCATCGCCTTCATGCCGAACCCGCCCCCCACATCCGGGGTAGTCACCCGCAGATCCTCGGATGCGATGCCCAGCTTCTCGACCAGTTGCGCCTTCATCCCCCAGACACCTTGGCCGCCATAGGCGAAATGCAGTCGCCCCTCGACCATCTCGGCGTAACAGCCGCGCGGCTCCATCGAGTTGGTGATGACCCGGTTGTCGTCGACCTGCAACCCGACCACATGTGCGGCGCTGGCAAAGGCCGCCTCGGTTGCGGCCTCATCGCCCAGCCCCCAATCAAAGGCGCGATTCTCGGGAGCCTCCGCGTGGATCGCCGGGCCGCCCGGGCCCACGTCGGTTATCACCGGAAGGTCGCGGATATCCATGCCCATCGCTTCGATCGCGTCGCGGGCCTGATCGGCGGTTTCGGCCACCACCATCGCCACCGCCTCGCCCACGAAACGTACGTGGTCGCGCGCCAGCATCGGCCGTTCCGGCGCCGCACCCTGACTACCATCGCGATTGGCCATGGTGGTGCCGCTCAGCCCCACCTTGACCCCTGCCGCTTCGAGATCGGCCAGTGTCAGCACCAGATGCACGCCCGGCATCTCGCGCGACGCGCCCAGGTCCAGGTCGAGGATTTCACCATGTGCCACCGGCGAGCGAAAGAACATCGCCACCAGCGCATCACCCGGAACCAGGTCGTCGACATACCGGCCCTGGCCGGTCAGAAAGCGTTGGTCCTCGATCCGCGTAACCGGCTGGCTTTTGCCGAATTTTTCCATTGCTTTCCCCTTCGCCCGCATTCTGCTTCACCCGAGACTAGCCTGTGCCCACGGCTTGTCCAGTCGCCCGGCGATACCGCAGAGTGCGCCTCTGAGCCATACAGCAGTGGTACCACGCTCAAGCGCGTGGATTTGTGCACGCAAAAGGCCTATAAGCGTGCATGTGCAGCTGGAACCCGGATGAGTGTTTCACCTTCGCCGCCCCGTTGGACAGCGGGCGCGAGGCCCGACACAGCGTGCATGTCAAAGGCTCCGGTCCGCCCATCCTGCTGTTGCAGGAACTGCCCGGTATCGGCCCCGAGACATTGGCGCTGGCCGACCGCCTGATCGCGGCGGGGTTCACCGTCTACCTGCCACATTTCTTCGGAACCTTCGGCAAGACCACGCTTGTAACCAACGCCGCCCGCCTGTTCTGTGTCCGTCGCGAGTTCAACATGTTTCTCAGGGGCCGACAAAGCCCGGTTGCCACGTGGATGCGCGCCCTTGCCCGCCATATCCGCGACCGGCAGGGCGTGCCGGGCATCGGCGTGATCGGCATGTGCCTGACCGGCAGTTTCGCCCTGGCCCTGATGGCCGATGACGCCGTTCTGGGTGCCGTGGCCAGCCAGCCGGCCCTGCCCGTTTTCGGGGGCGACGCGCTGCCTATGAGCGAGGCCGACATTTCCGGTGCCCGCGCGGGCATGTCCGCCAAGGGGCCCGCCCTGGGCATGCGTTACCGCGACGACAAGATGGCCCCCGCAAGGCTGATGCGGAACCTAGAAACTGCGTTTGGCGACGGGTTGGACACGGTCGAGTACCCGGGCACCCAACATTCCCTTTTGACGCTGCATTTTCACCAACCGGCCTATGCGCGGGTCGAAACCTATTTCCGCGAGCGGCTGGGCGCCTGATCAGGTCCTCCTCCCAGATGATCCAGGAGCCAAGAGCGGAACTGCCGCGCAGGCCTGCGCAACCGCGCGCGATCCTCGCAGACCAGATGATAGCGTTCCAGCCCCGGCGTCTCGATCCCGGGCAGGCAGCGCACCAGCCCATGCCGCGCCATGAGCGTGTCGCTGGCAGGTGCCCGCGCCAGCGCCAGCCCGACCCCTTCGGCCGCCAGCGCCGCCGCCATCACCGTGTTGTCGACAAACAGGAACTGCCCCGCCGCCGGTGACAGGCGCAGCGCCTCGAAGAGGCGCAACCAGCCCGCCCGATGCGCTGAAACGTCGATCAGCCGATGCCGCAACAGGTCCTCCGGGCGGGTAATCCCAGCCGCCAGATCGAGATGCGCCACGGGATACAGCCGCTCGCCCATCAGATCGTCCGCCTGCCCGCCAAACAGTGCCGGATTGCCGAACACGATCTGCATATCCGCCACCGAACCCTGGAAATCGGCCACGTCATTGCCGGTGCTCAAGCGCAGATCGACACCGGGATATGCCGCCATGAACCCGCCCAGCGCCGGGGCCAGCACGCCCTGGGCAAAGAGCAGGATCGAGCGGACATAAACGATCTGCTCACCGCCGCCCCCGAACAGGCCCGCCGTCGTGGTCTCGAGCATCAACAGCGACTGCTGCACACCGGGCAGATAGGCCCGCCCCCTCTCGGTCAGAACCACCGAATGCGCCCGCCGCTCGAACAGCGCCACGCCCAGATGCCCCTCCAATGCCTTGATCTGCTGGCTGACGGCGGCCGCCGACATGTTCAGCTGCGCCCCCGCCCGGGCAAAGCTCTGCGTCCGCGCCGCCGCCTCGAAGACACGCAACCAGTTGAGCGAGGGGATCCGCGATACCATGACCACAAGGCTAAGCTGAACTTACCCTGACCGGCAAGACTTACCGTTCTGAACCGCACCGCACCACCGCTACCCTGCCGGAAACGCGACCAAAGGAAACCCCGATGCCCAACCCCATTCCCACCGCGAACGGCCGACTCTCTGCCGAGCAGACCGCGCAATACTGGCAGAACGGCTTCCTGCACCCGTTGCAGGTGATGCCCGAGGATGAGGCCGCCGCCCTGCGCGCCGAACTGGAACAGATCGAGCGCGACTGGCTCTCCGCCGACCTGCCGCTACCGCTCAACATGTACAAGCGCGTGAATGCCCATGTTGTGATGCCGCTCGCCGCCCGCATCGCCCGCGACCCGCGCATCCTCGACCTGGTCCAGGGCGTGCTTGGCCCCGACCTCCTGGTCTGGTCGGCCGAGTTCTTCATCAAGGAACCCCGCACCACCCATGTGGTCGGCATGCACCAGGACCTGACCTATTGGGGCATGGGCGAAACCCCCGACCAGGTGACCGCCTGGCTGGCGCTGTCGCCCGCGACGGTGGAAAGCGGCTGCATGGACTTCGTGGCAGGCAGCCACAAGAACCCGATCCTGCCGCATACCGACACCTATTCCGAAAACAACCTTTTGTCGCGAGGACAGGAGATCACTGTCGACGTGGCCGAGGCCGACAAGACCCATATCGAACTCGCGCCGGGCCAGATGTCGCTGCACCACGGGCTGACCATCCACGGCTCCGGCCCCAACCGCTCGGACGACCGCCGCATCGGCATGGCGATCCGCTATCTCAACCCCAATGCGCGCCAATTGGTGGCCGAACGCGACTATGCCATGCCCGCGCGCGGCACAGACAGTTCGGGCAATTTCATCCCCGTCGACGCGCCCGCGCGCCTCTTCGCCCCCGAGGCGCTGGCGCTCTACGAGCGCATCCGCGCCGACCAGGCCAAGGCCCTGGCCCAGGGCGCCAGCAGCGCGGTGCCGCTCTACCAGACAGCCGGATAACCCCCTTACGGCGCGCCCAGCCCCACGGGGGCGCCATTTGAGTATTTGTGACCAGAAAGAAGCGGCAAACGAAGCGCCCCGATCCGGCGGCCGTCCGTCCGCAAGGGGATAATCCTGCCGCGGGAAAGGGGCGGCTTCTTCCTGGTGCGGTTATCGGCTCTCCAGCCTGTACCGCCCCGCCAGCCTGCGGCGATTCTGGTTAACAAAGGCTTGCCGCTTCTTTCTGGTCAAAAATACTCATTTCCGCCCCCTCCACCCGCGATCCGGCCCTAAGCAACAAGAAATCGCCGCCTGCCGCCTTTTCCTTCGCCTCGCCTTTGGGTAATTGATCCCTCGATTGACCGAAGGGATCCCCACGATGGCGATGGAAAAGACATTCGACGCGGCCGAGGCCGAGGCCCGCATCACCAAGGCCTGGGAAGAGGCCGGCGCCTTCAAGGCGGGCGCCAACCGTTCGCGTGACGAAAGCTTCACCATCATGATCCCGCCGCCCAACGTGACGGGCGCGCTGCATGTGGGCCATGCCTTCAACAACACGCTCCAGGACATCCTGATCCGCTGGCACCGGATGCGCGGCTTCGACACGCTCTGGCAGCCCGGTCAGGACCATGCGGGCATCGCCACCCAGATGCAGGTGGAAAAGATGCTGGCCGCGACGGGGCAGCCCTCGCGCCGCGAACTGGGCCGCGAGGTATTCCTCAAGAAGGTCTGGGAGTGGAAGGGCCAGTACGGCGGCACCATTGTCGATCAGCTCAAACGCCTCGGCGCCTCCTGCGACTGGTCGCGCAATGCCTTCACCATGGCGGGCGCGGCCGGCGACCCGCGCACCGGCCATGAAAATTCGCCGAATTTTCATGATGCGGTGATCAAGGTCTTTGTCGACATGTACAACAAGGGCCTGATCTATCGCGGCAAGCGGCTGGTCAACTGGGACCCGCATTTCGAGACCGCGATCTCGGACCTCGAGGTCGAGAATATCGAGGTCGCGGGTCATATGTGGCACTTCAAATACCCGCTCGCGGACGGCGCCACCTATACCTATGTCGAGAAGGACGAAGACGGCAACATCGTGCTCGAGGAAGAGCGCGACTATATCTCCATCGCCACCACCCGGCCCGAGACCATGCTGGGCGATGGCGCCGTGGCCGTGCACCCATCGGACGAGCGCTATGCCCCCATCGTGGGCAAACTCTGCGAAATCCCCGTGGGCCCCAAAGAGCATCGCCGCCAGATCCCGATCATCACCGATGAGTACCCGGACAAGGATTTCGGCTCGGGCGCGGTCAAGATCACCGGCGCGCATGATTTCAACGACTATGCGGTGGCCAAGCGCGGCGGCATCCCGCTTTACCGCCTGATGGACACGCGCGGCCAGATGCGGGCCGATGGTGCGCCCTATGCCGAAGAGGCAGGCAAGGCGCAGGACTATGCGCGCGGCAAGGACTTCACCGAGAACGAGATCGACGTGATCAACCTGGTTCCCGACCACCTGCGCGGCCTCGACCGGTTCGAAGCGCGGGCGAAAGTGGTCGAAGAGATCACCACCGAGGGTCTCGCCGTGATGACCGTGGCCTCGGACCCGCGCCTGGGCACCGCCGCGCTGAAACCCGGCGCCGAGGGGGCGGATGCCATCGTGCCGCTGGTCGAGGCCAAGCCCATCATGCAGCCCTTTGGCGACCGCTCCAAGGTGGTGATCGAGCCGATGCTGACCGACCAGTGGTTCGTCGACGCCGAAAAGGTCGTGGGCCCGGCGCTGGACGCGGTGCGCGACGGCACGGTCAAGATCATCCCTGAATCGGGCGAGAAAACCTATTACCACTGGCTGGAAAACATCGAACCCTGGTGCATCTCGCGCCAGCTGTGGTGGGGGCATCAGATTCCGGTCTGGTATGGCTTCGACCTGTCCCGCGAAAGCTTCGCCGATGATGAGAATGATGGAGCGCTCGACCTGGTCGAGATGGGCCGCCTGCTGTCGGAACAGAAACTGCTGCTGGGCGACGAGCATCATTTCTGCGCGCCCGATTTCGAGGCAGTCATCCGGCAGGTGGCCGATGCCGAGGCGCCGCTGCCCACGCCGCTTAACCATGCCCGCGTGATCGAGGTCGAAGACCGTGCCGCTGCCGTGCATGCGCTGGCGGCTGGACTGGCCGAATACGAGATGTCGCAGGACCCGACCAAATTGGTCTATCCGGTCTGGCGCGACCCCGACGTGCTCGACACCTGGTTCTCCTCCGGCCTCTGGCCCATCGGCACGCTGGGCTGGCCCGAGGACACCGACGAGATGCGCCGGTACTTCCCGACCTCGGTCCTGATCACCGGCTTCGACATCCTGTTCTTCTGGGTCGCCCGGATGATGATGATGCAGCTTGCGGTCGTGAACGAGGTGCCGTTCCACACCGTCTATCTGCACCAGCTCGTCCGCGACGAGAAGGGCAAGAAGATGTCCAAGACCACCGGCAACGTCATCGACCCGCTGGAGATCGTCGACGAATTCGGCGCCGACGCGCTGCGGTTCACCAACGCATCCATGGCGGCGATTGGCGGGGTCCTGAAACTGTCGAAAGAGCGGATCACAGGCTATCGCAACTTCACCACCAAGCTGTGGAACGCCATCCGCTTTGCCGAGATGAACGAGGTCTTTACCGACGCCGTGCCGCAGCTGAGCGCCGCCGAGCTGGCGCCCAGGGCCGCCGTCAACCGCTGGATCATCGGCGAAACCGCCCGCGTGCGCGAAGAGGTGGACGCGGCGCTGGACAGCTACCGCTTCAACGACGCGGCCAACGCGCTTTATGCCTTTGTCTGGGGCAAGGTCTGTGACTGGTACGTCGAACTCTCCAAACCCCTGTTGCAGGGCGAAGATACCGAGGCCCAGGCCGAGACCCGCGCCACCATGCGCTGGGTGATGGACCAGTGCCTGGTGCTGCTGCACCCGATCATGCCCTTCATCACCGAGGAGCTTTGGGGGCTGACCGCCGAACGGGCAAAGATGCTGGTGCATGCCGACTGGCCCACCTACAAGGCCGCGGATCTGGTCGATGACGCCGCTGACCGCGAGATGAACTGGGTGATCTCGGTGATCGAGAACACGCGTTCCGCCCGCGCCCAGATGCGCGTGCCTGCCGGCCTCTATGTGCCCATGATCGTGACGGAAATCGACGATCACGGTCAGGCCGCCTGGGACCGGAACGAAGCGCTGATCAAACGTCTGGCCCGCATCGACAGCCTGACCAAGGCGGATGTGATGCCCAAGGGCTGCATCTCGATCGCGGCCCCTGGCGCGGCCTTTGGCCTGCCGCTGGCCGAGATCATCGACATCAGCGCTGAGAAGGAGCGTCTGGAAAAGGCCAAGGGCAAGCTCGCCAAGGAGTTGGGCGGCCTGCGCGGGCGTCTGAACAATCCCAAATTCGTGGAGTCCGCGCCAGACGAAGTGGTTGAAGAGGCCCGCGAGAACCTCGCCGCCCGCGAAGAGGAAGAGGCCCGCATCGACGAGGCGCTGGCCCGTTTGGCCGAGCTTGGCTAACCCCTTCACTTTGCTGAAAATACTCATGACACCGCCCCCCATCGGCATCGCATCCGATGGGGGTAGCCCCTGACGCCCTCTAAAGCTGACCCGCAGCGCCTTTTTCAAATAACAGCGCGCAAAGTCACCGTTTCCATGTATCCTCGCAGAGACGGGTGAAGGAATTGCGACGGGGGACCCGGTCATGGAACGCCGGCTTTGCGCCATTTTGGCCGCCGATATGGCAGGCTACACGCGTCTGATGGAGCGCAACGAAAGCGATGTTCTGGGGCGTCAGAAACTCTATCGCCGCGAGTTGATCGACCCCGCCATCGCGCAGGCGGGTGGCCAGATCGTCAAGACGACCGGCGATGGCATGCTGACGCGCTTTGACACCGCGCAGGCCGCCGTGCGCTGTGCGCTGGAAATCCAGCAGGCCATGCAGCAGCGTGAGGCCGACACCCCGCGCAAGGAGCGCATCCAGTACCGCATCGGAATCAATATCGGCGATATCCTTCTGGAAGACGGGGACATCTTCGGTGACGGGGTGAATGTTGCGGCCCGGCTGGAGGCGATTTCGGAGCCTGGCGGAATCTGTATCTCGGACATCGTCCACCAGATTACGCAGGATCGGGTAACGGAGCCTTTCACCGATCTGGGCCTGCAAAAGGTCAAGAACATCACACGCCCGATCCGTGTCTGGCAATGGGTGCCGGACCGTAGCCGGGACAACAGCCCCGATACCGCCCGTTCACAGGCCCAGCACGTGTCGTTCTGCATTGCGGGGGACGGCACACAACTGGCATGGGCGCGGATCGGCAAAGGGCCGAGTGTCCTGAAGGCACCCAACTGGCTCAACCATCTCGACTATGAATGGCGCAGCCCCGTCTGGGGGCCGTTCCTGGAGCAGATGTCGCACAGATGCGATCTTGTCCGCTTCGACCAACGCGGCAACGGGCTTTCCGATCGAGACCCGGCCGAGATTTCCGAGGACGCGATGATCTCGGACATCGGCAGCATCGTCGAGGCGGCTGGCCTGAACCGGTTCGTGCTCTTCGGTATCTCGCAGGGCTGCGCATTCTCTGTGCGCTATGCCGCTGAAAATCCGGAAAAAATTTCTGGCCTGGTGCTGGTCGCGGGCTATCTCCGAGGCGCGCTCATGCGCAATTCACCCGAACAGTCGGCCCTGTCCGAGGCGACAAACGTTCTCATCCGCGAAGGCTGGGGATCACCCAACCCGGCCTATCGGCACCTGTTCACCGAAAGCATGATGCCGGATTCCACCGAGGCGCAGAAATCCAGTTTTGACGAGTTGCAGCGGGTCTCATGCTCGCCGGATGTGGCGGCCCGGATCAATACCATGAATGCCTCGGTCGAGGTTTCAGACTATGCATCCCGAATCCAGGCTCCAACACTGGTTCTGCACTCCGAAGGCGACCGGCGCGTGCCTGTGGCCGAGGGGCGCAGGATGGCGGCGCTGATCCCCGGCGCGCGCTTTGTTACCCTGCCGGGAAACAACCATGCCCTCATTGATGGCTCACCCGCACTGGATTTGTTCCTTTCGGAATTCTCGGCCTTTCTGGCAGAGATTGTCGAAAGTTGAGAGGGAAGATTGGCGGATGCCCTCGTCTCACCGCACATGGTGAGACCCCGCTTGGGAGTGCAGCAGGCAGAAATGGAAAGCACGCCGATGCGCAGGTCAATTCCTGAAAGGAATTGGCACAAATCCTCGACGAGGATTTGTCTTCAGACTTTCGCGAAAGTCTGAACCCGCTACTTGAAGACTGGTGCGCGCCCTTGCATCTGAGCCGCGATCACTTCCATCTGATCCGGCTTGCCGATCAGCTGCGCCTGTTCGTGCGATTCCGCAAGCAAGACATCGGTTCGCTGTTCCGATTCAGCAAGCTCGATCAGACGCTTGGCGGACCGTATCGCTGACGGGCTCTTGCCCGCGATCTCTTGCGCCAGCGCGGTGGCCTCGGACAGCGGATCATCGGCCAGTTCTGTCACCAGCCCCCACTCGGCCGCTTTGGCGGCCCCGATGGGCCGCGCGGTATAGGTGAGCAGACGCAGCACATCCGAGCGCACCAGTTGCGGCAACAGAACCATGCCGCCCATATCCGGGATCAGGCCCCATTTCATTTCCAGCACGGACAGTTTCGTATCCGGTGCGGCAATGCGGATGTCCGCCCCCAGCGCGATCTGTAACCCGCCGCCATAGACCGCCCCATGCAGCGCCGCGATCACCGGCACCGGCACCCGGCGCCAGACCATCGCGACCTCCTGGAACGCATTGGTGTCGCCGTGGCTGCGCGGCATCAGCATCTCGACCGGGTCTTGTCCGGCAAAGGCCGCGAAATTCGCCACATCAAGCCCCGCGCAGAAGCTTTTACCTTCGCCCGACAGCACCACCGCCCGTGCGTCCGAGGCCGCAACCTCTTGCCCTGCCGCGATGATCGCCTGAAACATCGCCTGATCCAGCGCATTCATCTTGTCGCCGCGGGTCAGGGTGACAAATGCGATATGGTCCTTGTATTCGACAGATACGCGCGCCATCGGGGCCTCCATTCCTGTTTGGAGCCAGACTGCCCGCTCTTGTGTCCAAGCGCCAGCGGGACGTGGGGGCAGATCAGGGCAGGTCGGCGGCCTTCATGCGCGCATAACCGGGGCTGTCCAGCGTCATGACATAGAACATCTCGCCCACCTGCTTGCCTCCTGTGGTGATGCCCAACCGGCCATCGGGGTCCTGCACCGTACGCAGGATGCGCCCCTGCCCGTCGAACTGGATCAGCATGCCGCGATGGATCGGCGCGGGTCGTACCTTGGGCCCCAATCGCCAGACCACCTTGCGCAGGAGGGGGTAAGGCATCAGCGCCTCGGCAGGCACGCGCGGGCTGGCAAAGGCCAGCCAATAGGTGCCGTCGCCCTGCGCCTCGAGATTGTCGGGATAGCCCGGCAGGTTTTCCAGGAACACCTCGGTCTGGCCCGCCTTCTCGCCCTTGAGCCACAGCCGGTGTACACGCGCCCGCCCGGTCTCGTTGATCAGCAGGAAATCCTCGTCGGGCGAAAGGGCGACGCCGTTGGTATAGACGAAACCGGTCGCGATCTTCTCGACCCTGCCATCGGGCGTGCGCCGGGCGACATAGCCGGTATCGGACTGTTCCCAGACGGTCATGACCGAGGTGGGCTTGGTGCCGCCCAGGGTCCTGGGATCGAACCGGTCGGTGGAGTTCGAGAAATAGAGGGTTCCGTCGCGACCCAGATCCAGCTGGTTGGCATAGATCACCGGTGCACCGTCGATCCGGTCCACCACGGTCTCGACCTTGCCGGGTGCTGTCCAGCGCAGGACGCCCCGGAAACTGTCCGCGATGTAAAGCGCGCCGTCCGGTCCCGCCTTGAGGCCCAGCGGCCGCCCGCCCAGGCGGTCGACCAGCTCCGGCACCGCGCCGTCGATGCGATAGAGATTGCCCGCAAGCGACGTCGTATAGACCGTGCCGTCCGGCATCACTGCCAGATCCTCGGGGCCGATTTGACCGTCGGGGAGGGTCACGAATTCGGCCTTGTCCAGAACCCGGTTCTCGGCGAAATCACCGGTAAATCCGGGGTTTTCCGGCGGGTGATAGGCCACGGGCGCCACCGGAATGGGCCAGAACAACAGATAGCCAAGGCCAGCGAGCAACAGGATCAGAACGTAACGCATGGGCACCTCTTTGCACTTGGGCGCACCATGCGAGGCGGGACCAGCAAAGGCAAGTCTTGCCCGGCGCCACGGCTTGCGCTTATGTGGCGCGCATGACCGGACCACGCTATACCCCGCTTGCCCAATCGCTGCCCGCCACGGTGCCCTTTGTCGGCCCCGAAACGCAGGAGCGTCAGCGCGGCGCGCCCTTTGCCGCCCGGCTGGGCGCGAACGAGAATATCTTTGGCCCCTCGCCCCGCGCCATCGAGGCGATGCAGCGGGCAGCGTCTGAGATCTGGATGTATGGCGACCCGGAAAACCACGACCTGCGCGCGGCGCTTGCGGCGCATCACGGGGTTCAGCCCGACAATATCGTGGTGGGCGAAGGGATCGACGGCCTTTTGGGCTACCTGGTGCGCCTGATGGTGGGTCCGGGCGATCCGGTGGTCACGTCCGAGGGCGCCTATCCCACCTTCAACTATCACGTGGCGGGCTTTGGCGGAGTACTGCACAAGGTGCCCTATGCCGGCGATCACGAGGATCCGCAGGCGCTTTTTGCCAAGGCAGCCGAGGTGGGGGCCAAGCTGGTCTATCTCGCCAATCCCGACAATCCGATGGGCAGTTGGCTGAAGGGCGCCGATATCGTGGCCGCGATGCAGGCGCTGCCCGAGGATACGCTGTTGGTGCTGGACGAGGCCTATGTGGAATGCGCCCCCGACGGCACCGCCGTTCAGGTCGATGCCGACGATCCGCGCCTGATCCGCATGCGCACCTTCTCCAAGGCCTATGGCATGGCGGGCGCGCGGGTGGGCTATGCGCTGGGGGCGCCAGAGCTGATCGCGGCCTTCAACAAGGTGCGCAACCATTTCGGCATGAACCGCGCGGCCCAGGCCGGGGCGCTGGCGGCGCTGGTCGATGGTGAATGGCTTGCGCATGTACAGACAGAGATCGCGACAGCCCGCACGCGCCTTGGTGAAATCGCGCGCGAAAACGGACTGATACCGCTGCCGTCGGCCACCAATTTCGTGACCATCGACTGCGGCAAAGATGGCATCTTTGCAAAATGCGTTCTGGATAACCTGGTCGCATCTGGCATCTTTGTACGGATGCCCTTTGCCGAGCCACACAATCGCTGCATCCGCGTCAGTTGCGGACCAAGGGCCGATCTGGACGCGTTTGCCACCGCCCTGCCCGCCGCCTTGGCGGCGGCACGCCGCTGATCGCAACGGATTTACCTGACATTCAGGCAATTTGCCCTAAACTGCGGATCATGGATGAACGCGGCATCGGGCGTGCGCCCGACTACACAATCCCTGCCCTGGTCATGCTCGGGGTGAACCTGACCTGGATCCTGATACTGGTCTGGGCGCTCTGGGGCTTTGGCGCCGCATTGCTGCTGGCGGCGCTCGTTCACCATGGCATCACACGGCTGGCCGTACGGATGCGCTGAACCGCGCTTAGCCCCCGGCAAGGACCTGAGCCGCCGCCTCCAGCGCTCCGGCGCCGCGCGGAACGTCCAACGCCTGCAATCCGGCCTCGATCCCGCCCAGAAGTCCCATGACCATCTGCCCGTTCAAATGCCCCATATGGCCAAGGCGAAAGAACTTGCCATAACCCGGTTCACCCGGCGCGGCCATGCCCAGCCCGATGCCCAGCGTCAGGCCCAGATTAGCCTCGGTCCATTCCCGCAGCGCCGCGCCCTTGCCGCTGTCCAGTCTCAAGGCAGTCACCGCATGACTGCGATAAGCCGGGTCGGCAACATTCATCACCAGATCGCCGCCCTCAGCCCAAACCGTGCAGGCAGCCCAGACCGCCCGCGCCAGCACCGCATGACGGGCCCAGACCTGTTCGATCCCCTCGGCGTGGATCATGTCGAGCGCCGTGCGCAACCCATACAGGTGATGGGTCGGCGCAGTACCACCGAAATGCTGGTAGAATTCGGCTGGGTTGGCGCGCGGCACCCAGTCCCAGTAGCGCGATACACGCGGCATGGATGCCCGTTTCTCGGCCGCCCTTTCGCTAAAGAAAACAAAACCAAGCCCCGGCGGCACCATCAGACCCTTCTGGCTGGCGGTCACGGTCACATCAACGCCCCAGCCATCCATTTCGAACACGTCGCAACCCAGCGACGCGATGCAATCGGCCATCAGAAGCGCCGGATGCCCCACCTCGTCCAGAACCGCCCGCAGCCCGGCGATGTCATTGCGGATCGAACTCGAGGTATCCACGTGCACCGCCAGCACCGCCTTGATCCGGTGCGCGGTATCGGCCTTCAGCGCCTCGGCGATCCGGCCCAGATCCCAAGGCGCGGATTTGCCAAAGTCGATGATCTGGCATTCGGCGCCCAGCCCCTCGGCCATCTCGGCCCAGCCATGAGAGAACCGTCCCGAAGCAGGAACCAGCACCACCTCGCCCGGCGCGATCACGTTTGACAGGGCCGCCTCCCAGGCGCCGTGGCCGTTGCAGATGTATATGGCCGTGTGGTGTTCGGTTCGCACCACCCGGCGCAGATCGGCCATCAGCCCCGGCATCATCTCGACCAGCTCGCCGGCATAGATATTGGGCGCGGCGCGATGCATGGCGCGCAGCACAGCATCGGGCATCACCGAGGGCCCCGGTATCGCCAGATACTCGCGCCCCTGCGCAAGAGAGATATTGCCGGTCATGTCCATGCCTCTTGTCTGCGTTGGGCACACCCTAGCCAGCGGTTGCTTGGCGTCAATCCACCCGGCGCGATGCGGCCAGCGCCGGGGCGATTATGCAGAGCATCTCGAACAGGATCGACGCCGCCAGGAAGGCGGTTCCGCCGCTGCCATCAAAGGGCGGCGACACCTCGACCAGATCGGCACCCGCGATGTTCACACCCGCGAGTTCCCGAACAACCTGCAAGGCCTGAAAGGCGTTTGGCCCGCCAACCTCTGGCGTGCCGGTCCCAGGGGCATAGGCCGGGTCGACGAAATCGATATCATAACTGACATAGGTCGGACCGGTGCCGGCGATCTGCCGCGCCTCGGCCATCACATCCTTGAGACCGCGATCGAAAAGCTCCTCGATGGTGACGATTCGTATGCCTTGCTCGGCGGCAAACGCGCGATCCTCCGAATCGTAGGCGGTGCCGCGAATGCCGATCTGGATCATCCGGGCCGGGTCCAGCAGCCCCTCTTCGACAGCGCGGCGGAACGGTGTTCCATGGGTGTACATCGAGCCGCCGAAATAGGAATGAAAGAGGTCAGTGTGGCTGTCGAAATGGATCAGCCCCAGAGGCGCGTCAGCCGCCAGTGCCCGCAAGACCGGCAGGGTGCACAGGTGGTCGCCACCGACACAGACAGGCAGGATACCCGCCTTGTGCACGCGCGTCACCGCCTTGGTAATCCGGTCCATAGCATCCGACAGGTCAGCCGGGTTGGGCGGCACGTCGCCCAGATCAGCACAGTTGACCGTTTCGAACGGACGCACACCGCTGACCCCGTGTTGCGCGCGGATCATGGTGGACATGTCACGCACCTGCCGTGGTCCGTGGCGCGGGCCGGGGCGGTTGGTGGTTCCGGCATCCCAGGGCAGGCCGATCAGGCCAATATCGACCTGTGGCAGGCGCGGATCGTCCAGACCGATCATCGGCAAACGCATGAAACTGGCGATACCTGCGAACCTTGGCAAATCGAATCCCGAAACCGGTTGAAACCCTGTCTCTGCCATCCTTAGTCCTTTCCCGGATCAACCTCTTTGACCAACACCCTGCCCGGATGCGCCGCCGGGTCAAGCGGCGCAATGCTTGCGCCACGGCGGTCTCCTGCTTAAATGGGCCGACCATGACACGCGATCTGTCCCCCCTCCCCCGACCAAAGGCCCAACCATGAGCGCAAAACCGATGTCGTCGCGCGAGCTGGTGGGCTGGCTCTGGCAGAACTATCTGAAAAGCCGGATGGGCCTTCTGGGCCTCGCCTTTCTGTTCATGCTGCTCGAAGGCTCGATGGTCGGCGCCATCAGCTACATGATGCAGCCGATGTTCGACGAGATTTTCGTCAACGGAAATGCAGATGCGCTGGTCTGGGTCAGCCTCGCCTTTCTGGTGATCTTTTCGGTACGAGGCATGGCCAGCGTCGGGCAGAAGGTGCTGCTGGCGCGTATTTCCCAGGAAACTGCCGCACATCTGCGGTTCGACCTGCTCAAACGGCTGATCAAACAGGATACCGCTTTTCACCAGACCCATCCGCCCGGTTTCCTGATCCAGCGGGTGCAGGTGGATGTGGGTTCGGTCAACCAGGTCTGGCAGGTGATCATCACCGGCGCAGGCAAGGATCTGGTCTCGCTGGTGGTTCTGATCGGGGTGGCGGTCAATGTCGATCTGATCTGGACGCTGGTGATGCTGGTGGGCGTCCCGCTGGCCTTCCTGCCCATCGCCATGGCACAGCGTTATGTGCGCAAGAAAGCTGCGCTGGCCCGTGATCAGGGCGCGACGCTGGCTACCCGGCTGGACGAGATTTTCCACGGCATCGTACCGATCAAGCTGAACGCGCTGGAGCGCTATCAGCTCGACCGGTTCGATGGCCACATGAAGACCTATGTCCGCTCCGAGGTGCGCGCGTCTTTCGGCACCGCCTCGATCACCGGGTTGGTGGATGTAATGGCCGGTCTCGGCTTCATGGGCGTGCTGCTTTACGGCGGGGCCGAGATCATCGCCGGCGAAAAGAGCGTCGGCCAGTTCATGAGCTTCTTCACCGCCATCGGGCTCAGCTTTGACCCGATGCGGCGGCTGGCCTCGATCTCGGGCACCTGGCAGGCGGCGGCAGCCGCGTTGGAGCGGATCAAGGACCTGCTCGACACGCCGATCCTGCTGTTGTCGCCGCCGAAACCGGTGGCCGCACCCTCGGGATTGCCCGCGATCCAGCTTCAGGATGTGTCGCTCTCCTATGGTGATGCGCAGGTGCTGCGCAACCTGTCACTCAGCGCCGAAGCGGGCAAGACCACCGCATTGGTGGGCGCCTCGGGGGCAGGCAAATCGACCATCTTCAACCTGCTCACCCGGCTGGTCGATCCGCAATCCGGCAGGGTCACCGTGGGCGATGTGGCGGTTGGCGACATGTCGCTGGAAAAACTGCGCGGCCTCTTTTCGGTTGTCACGCAAGAGGCGCTCTTGTTCGACGAAACCCTGCGCGAGAACATCCTGCTGGGACGCACCGATGTCAGCGAGGCGCGGCTGCAAGAGGTGCTGGATGCCGCCCATGTCTCGGACTTCCTGCCCAAGCTGGAACACGGGCTCGACACGCTGGTGGGGCCACGCGGCTCTGCCTTGTCGGGCGGGCAACGGCAACGGGTGGTGATCGCCCGCGCCCTGCTGCGCGATACACCGATCCTGCTGCTGGACGAGGCGACCTCGGCGCTCGATGCGCAATCGGAAAAAGTGGTGCAGGCGGCGCTGGATCAGCTCTCGGGCGGACGCACCACGCTCGTTATCGCGCACCGTCTCTCCACCATTCGCAACGCCGACAAGATCGTGGTGATGGAGCGTGGCGAAGTTGTGGACGAGGGCAGTCACGAAGACCTGCTGGCGCGCGGCGGCATCTATGCCGATCTCTATCGTCTGCAATTCGAGGGCGGCAAGGAGTTGGTGGACCCGATCGGCGCCGCCGCCCAGCAACGGCCCAGCACCGACGAGACGCAGCGCAGCTCCGGCTGGTACCGTCGCCTCATGTCCCGCATTCTGGGCTGATTGCGCGCTTCGCATTTCTTCTGTTCGAAAATACCTCGGGGGAGTCGCGCCCGCGCGACGGGGGCAGAGCCCCCGACTTACGTCCTCACCGCTCTAGCGCCTTGGTGCGAGTTCTGCTGCGAGCCAATCCAGATACTCCCGGATCGCCGCCTCCTCCCGCTTGCAATAGGACCATTTCAGGTGCCTCCGCACCGTTATGAAACCTGCCTGTTTCAGCAGGTCCAGATGCCTG
The DNA here is from genome assembly GCF_022321465.1 of Ruegeria alba. NCBI lineage: Bacteria > Pseudomonadati > Pseudomonadota > Alphaproteobacteria > Rhodobacterales > Roseobacteraceae > Ruegeria > Ruegeria alba. Next base: position 98,569 of record NZ_JAKOEM010000008.1, read on the forward strand.
CTGGCCGTTGGCTGCGCAACGTCGAGCGCCTTGGCGATCATCGTCATGCACACCCCGAACTCTGCCGGATCCGCCGACCATTGATCCGCAAAATGCCGCTGCGGTTCCGCCAGCAGCTGCAAAACCTTCAGTCGCGGCCCGCTGGCCATGGCCTTGATTTGAATTGACCTGTCCATGGCTTCCAATCATATAGTCAGTTAGCTAAATGTAAATGTGAGATATGGTCATGCTGGATCTTCCCCATATGTCGATCATCGAAGGCGCCGCTATTCGGTGGGGAAAGACCGGGAACGGCCCTCCGTTGGTTGCCATCCACGGCACGCCGTTTTCCTCGCAAGTCTGGCGCAGGATCGTGCCTTACCTGACGGACCATAGGACGGTCTATTATTTTGATCTGGCCGGTTATGGTCAGTCCGAAATGCGTGACGGGCAGGATGTATCGCTGGCGGTTCAAACCAGGGTCCTGGCCGGCCTGTTCCGGGAATGGGACCTGGACCGCCCCGATGTTCTGGCCCACGATTTTGGCGGCGCAACGGCATTGCGTGGCTACTTCCTCGATGGTCTGCGCTTCAAGTCGCTGACGATCTTCGACGCTGTTGCACTTGCCCCCTGGGGGTCGCCCTTCGTGCAGCACGTGCGGCAGCACGAGACCGCATTTGCGGGAATGCCCGATTATATGCATCAGGCGCTGCTGCGCGCCTATTTGCAGACCGCCGCGTACAGGCCGCTGTCGCCAGAGGCGATGGATATCTATGCAACGCCCTGGACTGGCCCAGTCGGACAACCGGCCTTCTATCGCCAGATCGCCCAGATGGATCAGAGATACACCGACGAGGTTCAAGGGCTGTACCGTCAGATGGATTGCCCTGTCACCGTCCTGTGGGGAGAGCGCGACGCCTGGATCCCCTGCGACAAAGGCATGGAGCTGGCGGCTTTGATCTCAAGGAATGCCTGCTCTCCCATCCCCGATGCCGGGCATCTGGTTCAGGAGGATTGCCCCGAAGCGATCGTTGCCGCCGTCCTGAAGCAGATCACCTGACCCTGGACGATCCCGCCCCCCTCTATCCCCGGCCCAGCGCTGCTGCGGCGCGGGCCAGGGCCTCGATCCCGGCCCAGTCGCCCGCCGCCACCATGTTCTTGGGCGCCACCCAGCTGCCACCGGCACAGACCACGTTGGGCAGGCTCAGATAGCTCTCGGCATTCTGCGGCGACACGCCGCCGGTGGGGCAGAACCCGATCTGCGGCAGGGGCGCCCCGATCGCCTTGAGCGCGGGTGCCCCGCCCGAGGCCTCGGCCGGAAAGAACTTGAGCATGTCATAGCCCCGTTCCAACAGCCGCATCGCCTCGCTGGCGGTGGCGGCACCCGGCAAGAGCGGCAGGCCCTCCGCCTCGCAGGCGGCGAGCAGCCTGTCGGTGGCGCCGGGGGACACCCCAAACCGGGCACCGGCGGCCTTGGCCGCGCGCACGTCCTCGGGCGTGACCAGCGTGCCGGCGCCGACCACGCCGCCGGGCACCTGGGCCATGATGCGGATCACCTCGAGCGCTGCCGGAGTGCGCAGCGTCACTTCCAGTGCGGGCAGACCTCCGGCGACCAACGCCTCGGCGAGCGGGCGCGCATGGGCGGCATCGTCGATCACCAGAACCGGAACGATGGGCGCCATCTCGCAGATGGCGCGGGTCTCTCGGGATGTCATGCGCTAACCTCCAAATACGCTGGCGCCAGTATCTGCCGAACCGACCGCCGCCCGGAAGGCGGCAAACAGGTCGCGGCCGGTGCCGAACTGGTTGCCGGACAGGTCTGCCGTGACCGGGTCGCGTGCCAGTACACCCTCGGTCAGGATATCAAGCACGCCCGCCTCGGCATCGACCCGCAACAAGTCGCCGTCGCGCAGCCGCGCGATGGGACCACCCTCCAGCGCTTCGGGCACCACGTGGATTGCGGCCGGAACCTTGCCCGAAGCGCCCGACATGCGCCCATCGGTGACCAGCGCCACCTTTTGCCCGCGCCCTTGCAGGATCGACAGGATCGGTGTCAGCGAGTGCAGCTCGGGCATGCCGTTGGCCTTGGGTCCCTGAAAGCGGACCACCACCACCATGTCGCCGGTCAGCTGACCGGACTTGAAAGCGGCCTTGACCTCGTCCTGGTCGAGAAAGACGCGCACCGGCGCCTCGACCACCCAATGTTCCGGCGCCACGGCCGAGACCTTCATCACCGCCGTTCCCAGCGACCCCGAAAGGCGCGACAGCCCACCGGTCGCCTGAAACGGGTCAGAGACCGGGCGCAGGATCTTGTCGTTCAGGCTCGTTTGCGTTCCGGCCTCCCAACCGAGCACCCCATCCCGCAGCTTGGGCTCCTGTGTATAGCGCTCGAGCCCCCGGCCCGCCACCGTCAGCGTGTCGGGATGCAGGAAACCGGCCTCGAGCAGGGTGCGGATGGTATAGCCCAGCCCGCCCGCCGCGTGGAAATGGTTCACGTCGGCCAACCCGTTAGGATAGACCCGTGCGATCAGCGGCACCACCGCCGAGATCTCGGCAAAGTCCTGCCAATCCAGCAGGATACCCCCCGCCCGCGCCATTGCAACCAGATGAATGAGCAGGTTGGTCGAGCCACCGGTCGCCATCAGCCCGACAATGCCGTTCACATAGGCGCGTTCATCCAGCACATGCGCCACCGGGGTATAGGTGTTGCCCAACGCCGAAAGGCTGAGTGATCGCCGCGCCGCCTCGGCGGTCAGCGCCTCGCGCAGGCCGGTGTTCGGCGGCACGAAACTGGCGCCCGGCAGGTGCAACCCCATGAACTCCATCAGCATCTGGTTGGTGTTGGCGGTGCCGTAAAAGGTGCAGGTGCCCGGCCCGTGATAGGCCGCCATCTCGGCAGCCATCAGCTCGACATGGCCCACCTCACCCTTTGCAAAGCGCTGCCGCACCTTGGCCTTTTCATCATTGGGCAGACCGCTGGTCATCGGCCCCGCAGGCACGAAGATCGCCGGCAGATGGCCAAAGCTCTGCGCCGCGATCACCAGCCCCGGCACGATCTTGTCGCAGACGCCCAGAAACACCGCCGCGTCAAAGGTGTTGTGGCTGAGCGCAACACCCGCCGCCATGGCAATCACGTCGCGCGAGAACAGCGACAGTTCCATTCCCGGTGCGCCCTGGGTGACACCGTCGCACATGGCGGGAACGCCGCCTGCCACCTGCGCGGTGCCGCCGACAGAGCGGGCGGCCTGGCGCAGCACATCCGGATAGCGCTCGAACGGCTGATGCGCCGACAGCATGTCGTTATAGCTGGTGACGATGCCCAGATGCCCGGCCGAGCCGGTGGCCAACGCCTGTTGATCCTCCCCCGCCCCGGCATAAGCATGCGCCTGTCCCGAACAGCTGAGATGCGCCCGCGCCGGGCCCTGGTCGCGGGCCGCGTCGATCCGGGCCAGATAGGGACCGCGCGTTTCGGCGCTGCGCGCCACGATCCGGGCCGTCACCTCGGCTATGGTCGCATGTACCATGGTCATCCTCCGATCTGCCGCCAGCGGCGGCCGTCGCGATGCAGCAGCATCAGCGCCTCTTCCGGACCCGAACTGCCCTGATCATAAGGATAGGGCCGGTCGCGGTTTCTTTCCCATTCGGCGATGATGGGATCCACCCAGGCCCAGGCGGCCTCAGCCTCGTCGCCGCGCATGAACAGGGTCTGGTCACCCCGGATCACGTCCATCACCAAACGCTCATAGGCGTCCTGTGGCCGGGTATCGCCGCCCAGCGCCTCGGCAAAGCTCATGTCCAGCGGTACCTCGGCCAGCCGGAAGCCGCCCGGCCCCGGATCCTTGATCGTGGTGCGCAGGGTGATGCCCTCATCCGGTTGCAACCGGATGATCAGCTTGTTGCCGTGGATCGGCCCCACATTGGGAAAGATCGAATGTGGCGGATCGCGGAACTGCACCACGATTTCCGACACCCGCGCCCGCAGCTTCTTGCCGGTGCGCAGATAGAACGGCACCCCGGCCCAACGCCAGTTGGCCACATGAACCCTGAGCGCAATGAAACTCTCGGTGCGGCTCTGGGGATCGCCCACATGGTCCAGATAGCCATCGCCGCCCTCGTCGGCGCGGTATTGCCCCCGGGCGATGTCGCCGGGCGGAACCGGGTCAAGCGCCTCGATCACCTTGACCTTTTCGTCCCGCACCGCGTTGGGGGTGAATTTCGATGGCGGCTCCATCGCGGTCAGACAAAGGAGCTGCACCAGATGGTTCTGAACCATGTCCCGCATGGCGCCGGACTGGTCGTAATAGGCCTCTCGCCCCTCGACGCCGATGCTTTCGGCCACCGTGATCTGCACATGGTCGATATGGGTCGCGTTCCAGAGGGGTTCGAACAGCGAGTTGGCAAAGCGCAGCGCCATCAGGTTCTGCACCGTTTCCTTGCCCAGATAGTGGTCGATCCGATAGATCTGGTGTTCCTCGAAACAGACCCTCAGACCGGCATTCAGGGCGCGCGCGGTTTCCAGATCACGACCAAAGGGCTTTTCGACCACGATCCGCGCCTCGGGCGTGGCCATGCCGTGGCTCTCAAGCTGCCGTGCGATGCCGGCAAACAGGGACGGCCCGACCGAAAGGTAGAAGGCCCGCACCGCATCCGCGCGCAACATGGCTGCAAGCGCCTGCCAGCCATCCTCGCCGAGCGCATCCACCGCCACATAGTCGAGCTTTTGCAGGAACCGTCCGAGCACCTCGGTGCGGGTCGGGGTGTCCGGGGTAAATTCCTCGATCGCCTGACGCACCTCGGCGCGAAAGGCCTCGGTCGTCAGCTCGGTGCGGGCCGAACCGATGATCCGCGCCTCCTCGGGCATCTGTCCCACTTCGTAGCGATGAAAGAGCGCTGGCAAGATCTTGCGGCGAGCAAGATCGCCGGTAGCCCCGAACAGAACCAGATCGAAGGCACTGACCGGAATGACACGGGATACCATGCTGTCTCCTTTGCAACGGCTCTTTTGCGTATCCACGCCGGGCTCCGGGCCGGGACATCACAAATGTTAACGCTAACAATTTGCCGTCCTCTTTACGGATACCCTGCAAAATATCAAGCCCATCCTGACATAAAACAGTTTTCTGTAGCGGCCCTGATCCAGCCCACCCTCAGCAAGCGGCGACGAGCACGACGAGAAGCGATTGTGGATATCTGTGACACGACTGCCACCATCAGACGAAATAACCTATATGAAAACAGGTTTTTCAGGCCCATTAAGCTCCTGCTTTCGGCTGTGGAAAACTCTGTGGGTGATATCGAAAGTTGACTTTATTATAAATGGTTAGACATGAATACTTATGTGGCGGTTCAGCATTTGAGACCACTACGCACGGATTCAATGGAGAAATCGCATTGCACCTGATATCCGTGCCACCAAGAGTAAGGTGAACGAGGCTTGCTGCCAGAAAACGACCTGCGGAGATACGTCAAAGCATATCGTACAGCGGATTTCCTGTCTGCACAGCAGTTGTGGATGAAATTGATGCACAATACGCTTGTTATCAAAAATAGCATATTCTGAGGCAAAATCTTCCTGAAATTCGATCAAGTGAATCAAGAAACATCAATTATTTACGGCGAAACGCTGGTGAATTTATCCACAGCTCTCGCTCTAAGTTGACCCAAACCGCTACTCGATCCGGCCCAGGGCCAGCAAAGATTTGCTGAAAACAACAGACAAATGGCACCGGGCCCGTACGGGCACTGTCAGGGATCCGGTATCGGGGAAGATCAAGGATTCTGGCTAAGCCAGTCCATCACCGCAGGACGCACGGACTGAACACCACGGTGGCGGGCATCCGTGATGATCTTACGCAGCTCACCCAGATCCGTGCGCAAAAGCAAGCTCTTGACGGGTCCAATTGAAGCGGGGCGCATCGACAAGGTGCGGATACCCATGGCCGCCAGACAGATCGCCTCGATCGGTCGTCCGGCATCCTCACCGCAAAAGCTGAGCGGCGTTCCAGAGATGCCGCACCGCTCGACAATCCGTTCGATCAGGCTGAGAAAACTGCTGTTGAGCGTGTCATAGCGCCGGCGCACGCGTTCGTTCTCGCGGTCGGCGGCAAAGAAGAACTGTTTCAGATCGTTGCCACCGATCGAGAGAAATCCGACATCGTCAAAGAACTTCTGCGGCGCAAAGGCCAGCGAAGGCGTCTCGAGCATGGCGCCGATTTCCAGCGTCTCGGGCAGCGGATGGCCCAGAACCTTTTCGCGGGCGATGGTCTTGTCCACCTCGGCGCGCGCGGCGTGATATTCCTCGGCCTGGGCGACAAAGGGGAACATGATGCTGAGCGCACGGCCATTTGCGGCCCGGATCAGCGCCTGCAACTGCATGCGCATCACTCCGGGCTTGTCCAGCCCCACCCGGATCGCGCGCCAGCCCAGCGCCGGGTTCGGCTCGTCCGTGGGCTTCATATAGGGCAGCACCTTGTCCGACCCGATATCGAGGGTGCGGAACACGACCCGCTTGCCCTTGGCCGCGTCCAGAACGCGCGAGTAGAGCGCCACCAGTTCCGATCGTTTCGGCATCTGGTTGCGTACCAGAAATTGCAGTTCGGTCCGAAACAACCCCACCCCTTCGGCACCCGAACTTTCGAGCGAGGGCAGATCCGCCATCAGCCCCGCATTCATCACCAGATTGATATGCTGTCCGTCCTTTGTGATGGCGGGGGTTTCCCGGATCGAGGCATAGCGCGCCTGTGCATCCGCCTGCATCGCGATCTTGTCGCGAAAGGCACTGACCACACTCTCCTCGGGACGCAGGTGCACCACCCCCTGATCGCCATCGACCAGGATCTGATCGCCGTTCAGTGCCTCGGTGGTGATCCGCTCGGCATGCACGACCAGCGGTATCGCCAGTGCCCGCGCAACGATGGCCGCATGACTGCCGACCGAGCCTTCCTCCAGCACGATCCCCTTGAGCGAGCGGCCATATTCCAGCAGGTCGCCGGGCCCGATATTGCGTGCCACCAGAATCGGATCGGGCGGCAGTTCGGCGCCGGTCTGCTTGCCCTGACCGGTCAGGATGCGCAGCAGGCGGTTCGACAGGTCATCGAGGTCGGCCAGACGCTCGCGCAGATAGGAATCCTGTACCTGCCCCATGCGGGCGCGGGCCAGAGACTGTTCCTTTTCCACTGCCGCCTCGGCGCTGAGGCCGCGGGCGATATCCTCTTCCATCCGGCGCATCCAGCCTTTGGAATTGGCGAACATCCTGTAGGCCTCGAGAACCTGCAACTGTTCCTTGTCGCCGTTCTGCGACATCTCCAGCATCTTGTCGACGCCGACGCGCAACTCGTCCACAGCCTCGTTCAGGCGCTCCATCTCGCGATGGGGGTCGTCGGCGATCGGGTTGGTGATCACCACGCGCGGCTCGTGCAGCCAGACATGGCCCTCGGCCGCGCCTTCCTGCCCGGTGCCGCCCCGGAACATGGCAGATTTCTGATGCAGCGGCGACAGCGCCGCGCCCTCGCCGACAAAGGCGCCCAACTCGGCCATCTCGGCCAGCACCATGGCCACCACTTCCAGCGCATAGACCTCGTCGGCGGAAAACTCGCGCGCGTCGCGCGACTGCACCACCAGAACACCCAGCTTTTCGCCAAGCCGCTGCACGGGGATGCCCAGGAAGGAGGAATAGCGTTCCTCCCCTGTCTCGGGCATGTAGCGGAACCCCTTGGCCGAGGGCGCATCGGGCGTGTTGACCACCTTGCCGGACTTGGCGACGCGGCCGACCAGCCCCTCGCCCAACCGCATCCGGGTCTGGTGCACCGACTCGGGCTTCAACCCCTCGGTGGCGCACAGTTCCAGCGTGTCGACATCGCGGAACAGGTAGATCGAGCAGACCTCGGTCCCCATGCTGTCGGCGATCAGATGCGTGATCCGGTCCAGACGGGCCTGACCGGCCTCGTCCGTCGCCATCGCCTCGCGTAGCCGCCCCAGCAGCTTGCGGGATTCGCTTTCGGTTCCGTCCGCCATGGGTCCTCGCGCCGTTGCAGGATCAGGCGCGCCCGGCCCCGCTTGGATCAGGCCGCCTTGTCCAGTTCAAACGCATCATGCAGCGCCTGCACGGCAAGTTCCATGTATTTCCGGTCGATCAACACGGAAATCTTGATCTCAGAGGTTGTAATCACCTTGATGTTGATCCCCTCATCCGAGAGTATCTTGAACATCTTGGCGGCCACGCCCGACTGGCTGCGCATGCCGATGCCGACGACCGACACCTTGCAGACGTCATAATCGACCAGCAGGTCCTCGAATTCCAGCTCGCCCGCGTCCTTGACCGCGTTCATCGCCTTTTCGGCGCGCGCCACCTGGTCGGTGGGGCACGAGAAGGTCATGTCGGTGATGCCTTCCTCGGACACGTTCTGCACGATCATGTCCACGTTCACACCACCCTCGCTGAGCGCGTTAAAAATGGTGGCAGCAACGCCGGGACGGTCCTGGACCGAAACGACGGTCATCTTGGCCTCGTCGCGGGAATAGGCGACGCCGGAGACTACATTGGATTCCATGATTTCCTCCTCATCGACAACCAGCGTACCGGCGGTGTCGGATTGTTCCTCGAAACTGGAGAGGACACGCAGTTTGACCTTGTACCGCATGGCCAGTTCGACCGAGCGGGTTTGCAGCACCTTGGCCCCCAGCGAGGCCAGTTCGAGCATTTCCTCGAACGAAATCTTTTCCAGCTTGCGCGCCTTGGTGCAGATGCGCGGATCGGTGGTATAGACGCCATCCACATCGGTATAGATGTCGCAGCGCTCGGCCTCGAAGGCGGCGGCAAAGGCAACGGCGGTGGTGTCCGACCCGCCCCGGCCCAGCGTGGTGATGCGGCCCTCGGGGCTGACGCCCTGGAACCCGGCGACCACCGCAACCTTCATGCCTTCGGCGAATTTCTGGTTGATATTGTGCGGCGGGATATCTTCGATCCGGGCCTGGCTGTGCGCGCTGTTGGTCATCAGCGGCACCTGCCAGCCCTGCCAGCTGCGCGCGGGGATATCCATCTCTTGCAGCGTCAGCGCCATCAGGCCGGCGGTGATATTCTCGCCCGACGACACAACCGCATCATATTCCCGCGCATCGAACAGCGGCGAGGTCTCGTTGACCCAGCCCACCAGTTCATTGGTCTTGCCGGCCATGGCCGAGACGATGACGATGACGTCATAGCCCTTGGCCACTTCGACGCCCACGCGCTTGGCCGCGCGGCGGATACGGTCGAGATTGGCGACCGAAGTGCCGCCGAATTTCATCACGAGCGTTGGCATGGGGGCTAGGTCTCCGCGCCTGTGGAAAAATGTCCCGAGCCTCTTATGCGAGGGGGGGTACAAGAGCAAGAGGGCAATGGGGCCGCACCGATTTGACGCAGGGCCGCAAGGCGGCCTACGGGCTTTACAGATTCGGGCCGGAATGCGAGCGTTGCACAGCCTTTAGCCAGAAAGGAAAGACCATGCGCGCCACCATTCTCGCTGTCAGCCTTATCCTGTCTTCGTCTGTGGCGTTTGCCGCCACCGTATCCGGGACCGACGGACAAAACGCGTTGGGAACGGTCCCCTGCGCGACGGGTGGTCAGGCCCTTTCCGATTGCCCGGCAGAGCTGCGCCGCAAGGAGGATGGTACCGCCACATTGGCTGTCATCCTGCCCGGCGGGACGGTGCGCAACATCTATTTCGAGGATGGTAAACCGGTTTCCAGCAGCTCGCCCTCTGCCGTCAGTTCGGAAACCTCCGGCGATACGCTGCGGATTTTCATTGCACCAGGCGAGGTATTCGAACTGCCGGCGGCCGCGGTCGCGTCTCAATAAGGGTGCGCGCGCCCGTCCCAGGTTTCGAAACATCCCGTCGTCTCGGGCGATAGCGTGGCAAAGCGCTCGATCAGGCCGCCCGTCGCCTCGGTAACGTCGATATCGCCGCCCTGACCGCCCATGTCGGTACGGACCCAGCCCGGATGATAGACGCCCACGGCGATGCCCTCGGGTGCCAGATCGGCAGCCAGGTTGCGACCCAGGTTCAGCACAGCAGCCTTGGACGCGCGATAGGCATAGCTGCCGCCCGGCGCACGCGTGTGCGAGGCCATCTGCGACGAGATGATTGCAATCTTGCCGCCGGCGGCCCTGATATTGGGGAGCAGGGCCTGAACGGTCAGAAAGACGCCGGTGACATTGGCGGCAAAGCTGTCGGTCCAGACCTGCGCGGTGTAGCCCTCCAGCGACAGCCCCTTGTCCAGATAGACGCCTGCGTTGCAGATCAACAGATCAATGGGGCGCCCCGCCAGCACCTCGGCCATGGCGCGGTGCTGGACCGGGTCGGTCACATCAAGCGCGATATCGCAGCTGTCATCGCGCGCGGTGGCGGTGACGTCATGGCCCGCCTTGCGATACTGTGCGGCGAGCTCCCGCCCGATCCCGCGGTTGCCGCCGGTGATCAGTACATGCATGTCAATTCGCCTTTCGGTTCGGCAGGAATGGCAACGGCGCGACGGGAATACCGTCCTCAAGCAGGGCCTTGGCCTCTTCCATCTTGGCCTCGCCATAGATCGCCCGTTCCGGCGCCTCACCCAGATGCATCCGGCGCGCTTCGGTTGCGAAATCCCGGCCCACATAGTCGGAATTCGCCTCGATCTTGCGCCGGATCTCGGCCAGTGCCTGTTCGGCGGGCGTTGCAGGCGCGGTCAGCGGGCGGGCGTCCTTGTTGGACCGGACCGAGGTGACACGGGGGCTCATGATCGCCTTTTCGACCTCGGTCCCGCCACAGACCGAGCAGGCGACCATTCCGGTCGCCGCCAGTTTTTCAAAGGCGGCAGCCGATTGGAACCAGCTGTCAAAGCTGTGCCCGGCGCTGCATTTCAGAGAATACTGAATCATCTGGCCATTCCGTTGCGGTCCGCCCAGTAGATATCCACATATCCCGCAAGATCAAGTGGAGTGCGGCCCTGTGGCGGTCGGGCACAACCGCCGCAGCGCCATGGGATCGAGTGTCCCGAGCAGCTGTTTCAGCTCCGGTTCATCAACCTTCCGGGCTGCCTCGGTCGCGGCAAACCAGACCCGCTGCCGCTGGCCCGTTTCGGGGTATTCATCTTCCAGACGCGCAACGCAGAGCGGATATACCTCGACCTTGCAGGGAACCTCGCGCCGTTTATCGAGCAGCTTGGCATAGTGGTAAGCCCCCAGCGGGACCGGAGAGACACGCCCCACGACGCCCGCCTCCTCCCACGCCTCGCGTGCGGCGGTGGCGGATCCGTCCAGGCCGGGTATCGGCCAGCCCTTGGGCAGAATCCAGCGCCCCGTCCCGCGCGAGGTGATCAGCAGCACCAGGGGCGTGTCCCCGTCGAACCGGTAGCAGAGCGCGCCATATTGCAGCCGGGTCAGCGCCTGCGCCCTTTGCATCGTCACCGCCTTGTCGAGCTTTGCGTTCATCGCGCTCCGTCCTGTCCGCGTGGTCGCGCGGGTTGAAACCAATTAACGGCGGAATTGTGAAACTGCGGTTACATCCCTTCGCCCAGCGCCATCTTGTCCGACAGGCGCGCAACCAGTTCGGCATGGGGAATATCCGCATCCACCGCCAACCGCCTGAGCCCGAAATGCACATGCGCGATCTGCTGGTAATAGCGGGTATAGACATAGTTCACCGATGCCCCGGCAACCGCGCCCAGCACCGGCACCGATTGCGCCGCCAGCTTTTGCCCCAATGCTGTCGCAAGTCGCGGTGCCACGGCCGAGATCATCTTGTGCAAGGCCCCACCGGTCAGCGTAAGCCGCAGCGAGACAAAACCCAGATCGGCGCCGTCATCCGTCGACAACGGGCCTGCGGCGGCAAAGACCCGGATACAGTCGAACTGCACGTTCTCGGCGGCGGGATCGAACCCGTGTTCGACGGCCACGTCCTGTATCGCGCGCAAAAGAACCGTGGTGGTCGCTGGCAATTCGACCAGCGCCGAAGGCAACCCACCCATGCCACCGGCGGCGCCCATGGCTGTGGTCCAGATCATGTTGGTACGCGCGCTCTGTCCCGGCACCGCCAGGCGCGAGCCTTGTGCGGCGCGCATCGCCAGCACCAGCGCCCGCTCGGTCGCCTCGGTCAGACCGGTGCGCACCTGATGCGGCAGCCGGTCAAGCAGCCCTTCTGCCTGCCCGCCCAGCGCGTTCAACAACCGGATCCCGGTGCCGCCCGCCGCACGATAGCGTCTCGCCAGCGCCTCCAGCTCGGCCTCGGCATCCACCGGGGCAACGATCACGATATCCTGCATGGCGCATGCCTCCTCTGTTAGTCAAAGATCGGCATCGCATCATGCGATTTCAACGGGTCCAGCGGGTGACCCGGCCTGAAACGCCTGCCCAGGCGCCGGGCACCAGATCCAACCCCAGCACCCGGTCGGGATTGGTGGGTGGCGGCATCTCGACCCCATCCAGCCGGGCAAAGCCGAAGCGGCTGTAATAGGGCGCATCGCCCACAAGCATCACCCGTGCCCAGCCGCTTTCGCGGCCCGCCTCCAGCCCTTCCTGGATCAGAAACCCACCCAGCCCTTCGCCCTGGTGGGTGGGGTGCACGGCCACGGGCCCCAGAAGCAGCGCGTCGCAATCGCCCACATGCACCGGCCAGAACCTGATCGCCCCGGCCAGTGTGCCATCGCTGTCGCGCGCAACCAGCGACAGGCCGGCCACTGGCGGTACATCATCGCGCAGCCGGTACGAGGACAGCGCCGTGCGGCCCGGTGCAAAACACAGGTCATAAAGCGCCTCGACCTCCCACCAATCGTCCGGTGTTTCCGGTTTGACCTCGATCACCTGTCTTCCTGCCTCTCCCTTCGGGTGGAAATCGCCCTATCACTTCGTTACCCCTAGGGCAAACGCTTGGAGATCAAAGACACATGTTCTATCGACCTGAAGACGGGCACGGCCTGCCGCACAACCCGTTCAACGCCATCATCACGCCGCGCCCCATCGGTTGGATATCCACCCGTGCTGCGGATGGCACCAACAACCTTGCCCCCTACAGCTTCTTCAATGGTGCCGCCTATGTCCCGCCTCAGGTGATGTTCTCGACCACGGGCAGCAAGCCCGACCAGGACAACACCAAGGACACCGTCGCCAATATCGAGGCGACAGGTGTCTTCTGCGTCAACATCGTCGAATACGCGATGCGCGACGCGATGAACGCGACATCGGAGAGTCTCCCGCGCGATGTGGATGAATTCGCCCATGCCGGGCTGACATCCGTCGAGTGCGAAACGATCGCCTGCGCCCGCATCGCCGGGGCGCCCGCCGCGCTGGAATGCAAGCTGACGCAGATCGTGACGCTGCCCGGCGAGTCCAATCGGGTGGTATTCGGCGAGGTGACCGGTATCCACATGCGCGATGACTGCCTTAAGGACGGGATTTTCGACGTCACCACCTATCAACCGCTGGCCCGGCTTGGCTATCGTGACTATACCGTCGTGCGCGACCTCTTTACGCTTGCGCGCCCGGACGACAGATGACCCTTCCGGACCCAGGTCGTCGCTACCCGATCACGTTGCCTGACGGGTCCGACCATGCTGGCACCGTGTTCCTGAACCGGGTGATAGACCATCCCCGGTTCCGCGCCGGGGACTACAGCTATGCCTCTGATTTCGATCCGCCGAAGGATTGGGCGGCGCGGCTAGCGCCCTATCTGTTTCCCACTTCGGCCGAAACGCTGACACTAGGCCGCTTCTGCCAGATCGCTCACGGGGTCCGCTTCATCACCGCCTCGGCCAATCACGCCCAGAACGGGATCACCTGCTTTCCCTTCCCGGTCTTCGACCCGGCGCAAATGACCTCCTATCAGCCGGACCGCCGCGATACGGTGATCGGCCACGATGTCTGGATCGGATATGGGGCGATGATCCTGCCCGGCGCGCGGATCGGCAACGGCGCCATCATCGGCGCCGGCGCGGTGGTGCGTGGCACGGTGCCCGCTTACGCGGTGGTCACCGGCAATCCCGGCCAGGTGATCCGCTTCCGTTTCGGTCCCGACACCATTGCCCGGCTGCAATCTCTCGCCTGGTGGGACTGGCCGCCCGATCTCATCGCCCGCGCCGAACCGGCGCTGCTCTCAGGCGATCTTGCCGCCCTCGCCCCCTGATACCTCTTTCCTCTTGCCCCAAATATCCCGGAGCGCGAGGCAGCGCCTCGCATCCCGCACCGAAAGGTGCGGCAACAAGAAAGCGCGCGCCGTCAGGCGCGCACCGCTTGGCAAAGGGTCAGTGACCACCCAGGATGCCGGTCCGGACCGAGTAATCCACCGCCAGCCCGTAATCGGGGTCATCGTCGCTGTCGACCATCAGATGCCCGGCCTTGGTCAACAGCTGGTGGCAGTCGCGGCTCAGATGCCGCAGCATCACCTGCTTGCCCGCCGCCTCGTATTTCAGCGCTACCGCCTCGATCGCCTGCAACGCCGACTGATCGACAACCCGGCTCTCCTTGAAATCGACGATCACGGTTGCGGGGTCCTGTTCGACCTCGAACAGTTCCACGAACCCGTCGGTCGAGCCAAAGAACAGCGGCCCCTGAATCTCATAGACCTTGGCGCCCTTTGCGGTATGCGACTCGCGCGTCACCGCATGGATGCGCTTGGCGTTGTTCCAGGCATAGGCCAGCGCCGAGACGATGACCCCCACCACAACGGCAACCGCGAGGTCCTCCATCACGGTCACCACGGTGACCAGAACGGTGACAAAGGCATCGGTCAGCGGCACCTTGCGCAGGATCATCAGCGAGTTCCAGGCAAAGGTCCCGATCACCACCATGAACATCACGCCGACCAGCGCGGCCAGCGGGATCTGCTCGATCAGCGGCGCGCCGACCAGAATGAACACCAGCAGGAACAGCGCCGCCGCGATACCTGCCACACGGGTCCGGCCGCCGGATTTCACGTTGATCATGGACTGGCCGATCATCGCGCAGCCGCCCATGCCGCCAAAGAAGCCGGTCACCACATTGGCCGCGCCCTGGGCGATGCATTCCTGGCTGGCCCCGCCCCGCTTGCCGGTGATGTCGCCCACCAGGTTCAGGGTCAGCAGCGACTCGATCAACCCGATCGCCGCGAGGATGACGGAGTAGGGCAGGATGATTTCCAGCGTTTCCCAATTCAGCGGCACCATCGGGATGTGGAACTGCGGCAACCCGCCCTCGATAGAGGCCATGTCGCCCACCCGCGGCACATCCAGCCCGGCGCCGATCACCAGCGCGGCGACCACGGCGATGCCCGCGAGTGGTGCAGGGATCACCCGCGTCACCCGCGGCATGATCCAGATCACCACCATGGTCAGCGCCACCAGCGCCAGCATCAGCATCAGCGGGCCACCGGACAGCCATTCGCCGCCGCCCATCCCGTGGCCGGTATTTTCCATGCTGCCCGGCACCTTGAACTGGCCCATCTGGGCCAGAAAGATCACGATGGCCAGCCCGTTGACAAAGCCCAGCATGACCGGATGCGGCACCAGCCGGATGAACTTGCCCCATTGCATGACCCCGGCGACCAGTTGCAACAGGCCCATCAGCACCACGGTGGCAAAGAGGTACTCGACCCCGTGCTGCGCCACCAGCGCCACCATCACCACCGCCAGCGCCCCGGTTGCGCCCGAGATCATGCCCGGCCGCCCGCCGATCAGCGCGGTGATCAGCCCGACCAGAAAGGCCGCGTAAAGCCCCACCAGCGGGTGCACCCCGGCGACAAAGGCAAAGGCCACCGCCTCGGGCACCAGCGCCAGCGCCACGGTCAGTCCCGACAACAGCTCGATCCTGAGGCGCGAGGCGGTCAGCGGCTCGTCCGGCATCCAGCGCAGGTCGGGAATGGCGAGACGATTGGCAACACTTGCCAGGAAGGCACGGGGCATGGGTCAGGTCCTGATGGGGAGTTCGCGTTCCGCGCCTTGTAACGAATCGCTACCCATACGGCCATGGCGCAGCACGGATAGCGGCTATGCGTCGCATGCATGACTTTCGCTCGCGGCAACGTGACTTGCACGCGACCCGACCGCTGCTCACCTGTCTTGCATGCGTTCCCTGATCCCCTTGCTGCTTTCCGCCCTGATCGCCCTGCCCGCCCATGCCCAGGACATGCAGGGCAACGATACCGCCGGCAACTGGCGGGTCACCCATCACCGACTGATCGGCATCTGGGATTCCATGTGCGATGAACGGTTCGAGCAAGGGAAATTGGTGAAACGCTGCTATCTGCGGCACGTGGACGTGTTCTCGCCACATCCCGAATTTGCCGCGCAATATCTCTTTGTCACGCCCGAGGTCGAGGGCTTTGCGGTCGAGATCGGGATCGAGCCCGGCTCGCTTTTCGCCCCCGGCGGCCTTCGGGTCGAGGGTGAACAGGGGCGGATCTGGCACAGCAATTGGCCCGGCTGCCTGACCGGGCTGGGGTGTAACTTCTCGGACAACGGCGCAGAGACATTGATTACCGCAATGCGGCAGGGAAACCGCTTTCGCTTCACTTTCCGAGATCGCCACGGACGGGCGCAGGACCGCGACTGGCCGCTTGGCCAGTTCGAGGCAGCCTGGCAGGATTTTCTGGCGCAATCGCGGACGCGCGGACTTATCGGCGGCAGCAGCCCGAGGCAAGAATGAGCCCCACCCTTGAAATGCGCGCCGGAATCCGCACAACTCGGACGCGAAACGCCCGCAACAGGAAAAGGCCAGCAACATGCGCAACACCAAGATCGCCGTGATCGGCGGCTCGGGCATCTATGACATCGACGGGTTGGACGCGGCGGAATGGGTCACTGTCGACACCCCATGGGGGGCGCCCTCGGACCAGATCCTGACCGGGCGGCTGGGTGGCGTCGACATGGCCTTTCTGCCCCGACACGGGCGCGGCCATGTGCATTCCCCGACCGAGGTCCCCTATCGTGCCAATATCGATGCGCTGAAACGGCTGGGTGTCACCGATGTGATCTCGGTTTCCGCCTGCGGATCGTTCCGCGAGGCGATGGCGCCGGGGCATTTCGTGATCGTCGACCAGTTCATCGACCGCACTTTTGCGCGTGAGAAGAGCTTCTTTGGCACCGGCTGCGTCGCCCATGTCAGCGTCGCCCATCCCACCTGCCGACGCCTGTCGGATGCCTGCGAAACCTCTGCCCGCGCCGCCGGCATCACGGTGCATCGCGGCGGCACCTATCTGGCGATGGAGGGGCCGCAATTCTCGACTCTCGCGGAATCGAAGATGTACCGCGAGCACTGGGGCGCGGATGTGATCGGCATGACCAACATGCCCGAGGCGAAGCTCGCCCGCGAGGCCGAGCTTTGTTATGCCTCCGTCGCGATGGTCACCGATTATGACAGCTGGCACCCCGATCATGGCGAGGTGGACGTGACCCGGATCATTGCCACTCTGATGGGCAATGCCGACAAGGCGCGCGCCATGGTCAAGGGCCTGCCCGCCCTCCTGGGTGCCGAGCGCACACCCTGCGCGCATGGCTGCGACCGGGCGCTGGACCATGCCATCCTGACCGCACCTGAAGCGCGTGACCCGGCCTTACTTGCCAAGCTCGACGCTGTCGCAAGCCGGGTGTTCTGAGCACAAACGAACGCTTGACCGTGAACGGATAAGCAGGCTGACTGCCGCCTGCCCTTACCCTGCGGAGACCCCAATGCCCCTCGATCTCTGGCTTGCCTTTGTTGCCGCTTCGACTGCCCTTCTGCTGATCCCGGGCCCCACAGTGCTGCTGGTCTTGAGCTATGCCCTGTCCAAGGGGCGTGGTGTGGCCGTTGCCTCGGCCACGGGAGTGGCTCTGGGAGATCTCATCGCGATGAGCGCCTCTCTCGCCGGGCTTGGCGCATTGGTGCTGGCCTCGGCCACGCTGTTTGCGGTGCTCAAATGGGTCGGCGCCGCCTATCTTCTGTGGCTGGGCTATCGCCTGTTCCGCAGCGCGGGCAGCGCGGGTCTGGCGCAGATGCGCGTCTCGCCGGATGTGAGCGCACGGTCGGTCTTTGCCCATGCCGCCGCTGTCACAGCGCTGAATCCGAAATCAATCGCCTTCTTCATCGCTTTCGTGCCGCAGTTTCTGCGCCCCGAAGCCCCCTTGGTCCCGCAATTCGCCATCCTGATCGCAACCTTTGTCGGTCTGGCAGGGCTGAACGCGCTTGCCTATGCGCTGCTCGCCGACCATCTGCGCCGCTGGATCGACCGGCCTTCGGTCATTGCCGGGTTGACCCGAACCGGAGGGATAACCCTGATGGGCATGGGTATTGCCACTGCCCTTCTGAGGCGCCCCACCTAATCGTCCGGATGCGCCTTCATGAACTCGCGGATGAAGCGGCGTATCTCGCGCGCGGCACTGGTGTCGAGCGCCTTGCACTTTTCCACAAACGCGTCCCGCTCGTTCTTGTCGAGCCTCAAAACCAGCTGCGCATCCTTTCTGGAGGCGTTTTTTCCGTCTTTCTTGCCCACAAACCTACCCGGTGGTTGAAAAATCTGCATATGCTTTGTATATACAAAGCATATATCATGTCGATGCACTTCAACCGTAGCAACATGACGAAGGCAAATGCAATGAACCTGCACACCGCACAATCGCTGCTGATCCGGGATCGCCGCGACTGGGTGAAACCGCATCTCTCCTGACTGCCCGCAACGCTCTACCGGTCTTTTGGCAGCCTCAGGACCAAGACCTGACGACGCCCCCGTTTCGGGGCGATACAAGTCGCCCCTCCCCCTTGCGTCTGCGCGCGTCATGCGCCAAACCGCAGGAAACGCTGTTTTCCGGGGGGCCACATGTCCAGAACGAAATCGGTTCAGGATTACATCCGTACCATCGTCGATTTTCCCCATGAAGGGATCCTGTTTCGGGATGTGACCACGCTGTTTGCCGATCCACGCGGTTTTCGCATGGCGATCGATCAGATGCTGCATCCTTATGCCGGCGAGCGGATCGACAAGGTGGTGGGGCTGGAAGCGCGCGGTTTCATCCTGGGCGGTGCGATCGCGCACCAGCTGAGCGTTGGTTTCGTACCGATCCGCAAGAAAGGCAAGCTGCCCGGAACCACGATCAGCCAGGACTATAAACTGGAATACGGCGAGGCGATTGTCGAGATCCACGACGATGCGATCCAACCAGGCGAGAAGGTGCTGCTGGTAGATGACCTGCTGGCCACCGGCGGCACCGCCGCCGCCGGGATCCGGTTGATAGAACGGTTGGGTGGTGAGATCGTCTCTTGCGCCTTCATCATTGACCTGCCTGACCTGGGCGGCCGCAAGGTGCTGGAAGCGATGGGCATGGATGTGCACGCGCTCTGCGCCTTCGAAGGTCTCTGACCGGCGCAGAACAAAATTCTGCGAATTTTGTTCACTAGAAAATTCGCAGAATTTTCTTGCTCTTGCCTCTCACGCAAGCACTGCACCCGGATTCATGATACCGAAAGGGTCAAGTGCAGTTTTGATCGCACGCATCGCGGCCAGTTTCGCCGGATCGCCATAGCGCTGTAGATCTCCGGTCTTGAACCGTCCGATGCCGTGCTCGGCGCTGACAGAACCGCCGTACTCGTGCACGAGGTCATGCACCAGTCTCTTGAGGCCAGTGGCCTGATCCGCATAATCCGACCGGTTCCGTCCCTTTGGTGGAAACAGGTTGTAGTGCAGATTGCCGTCCCCAAGGTGACCGAAGCAGTTGATGCGGTATGATCCCGCCGCGGCAACCACCTCCTGTCCGCGCCGGATGAACGCGGGCAGTTCCGACAGCGGCAGCGACACGTCATGGCTGGAGATCGAGCCGATCCGGCGATTGGCCTCGGGGATATGTTCACGCAGGCTCCAGAGCGCGGCACGCTGCGCCTCGCTCTGTGCCACTACGCCATCGCTGGCCAATTCGGCCTCCACCGCCGCCTCGAACAGCGACTCAAGCGCCGTGACCGCGTCCAGACCGCCCGACAGGCCCAACTCCACCAGAACGCTCCATTCCGGAACCGGGTCCAGCGGTTGGCGCAGATACGGGAGGGTCTCCGCCAGAAAGTCGAAGCTCTGACGGTGGATCAGTTCAAAGGCGCTGATACACTCGCCGATCTGGCCACGCGCCAATGCCAGAATGTCCAGCGCGGCCTGCGGATCGCGCACCGCAAGCAATGCGGTGCCCAGCGAGCTCGGCATCGGAAAAAGCTTCAGCGCGGCGGCAGTGATGATGCCCAGCGTGCCCTCGGAACCGATCAGCAGGTTCCGCAAGTCATAGCCGGTATTGTCCTTTCTCAGACGGGTCAGCCCGTTCCAGATCTCTCCGCTCGGCAGAACCACCTCAAGCCCCAGGCACAGGTCACGGGCATTGCCATAGCGCAGCACTCCCACCCCGCCGGCATTGGTGGCCAGATTGCCACCGATCCGACAGGACCCTTCGGATGCCAGCGACAGCGGGAACAGGCGGTTCACATCGCCGGCCGCATCTTGAATGTCGGCCAGGATACAGCCCGCCTCGGCCACCACAACGTTCTCTTGCGGATAGACGCCGCGTATCCGGTTCATGCGTTCCAGCGAGATGACCAGCGGTGCGGGCCCGTCGGGCATTACCTGTCCGCCCACCAGCCCGGTTCCGCCGCCATAAGGCAACACCGCCACCCGCCGCGCCGATGCAGCCCGGATCAGTGTTGCCACTTCCTCGGTCGAACGCGGCAAGGCCAGAACGCCCGCCTGCCCGGTCCAGCGCCCGCGCGGCTCGGCCAGATAGCGGGGCTCGACCGGGCGCAACACCTCAGCGGGCAACAGGCCGCGCAGGTGGGTGGCAAAGCTTTCATCGGCGGGATTCAGGATCATACCCTTTCCATGCCCAAGGTGCGCGGGTCGGGCAAGCCCTAATCGAGATCGACGAGGTAGCGCGGTTCAAGCACCACCACCGTGGGCCGGTCGGGCAGCGTGCGCAGCGATATGTCGATCTCGGACACGCCATCGCGGCGAATGTCGAAATCGTTTCGAATGCCTGCAAGAAACCGGTCCAGCGAATGCCCCGAGAACCAGTGCATCGGGATGATGACCGAGCTTTTCAGGCGCCGTAGCACCGCGATCATCTCGGGAAGCGACATGGTCGTGCCACCATCAACAGCGGCCATCACCACATCAAGCCGGCCAAGGGCAGCGAATTGCGCATCGTCGGGAACATGGTGCAGGTGTCCCAGATGCCCAATGCACATTCCCTCGACCTCGAACACGAAGATCGAATTGCCGCGCTCCTCGACCCCACCATAGACCGAACGGATATCGGTCGAGACATTCCGGATCAGCATTTCACCCAGATCGAGATGGTGTTCTATTCCCTTGCCAAACGGGCCCCAGCCTTGCAGAACATGCGGGATCGCCGGGTCGGGGAATTGCGTCCAATGGGTCTCGTGCGCGTGGTTCATGGTCACGATATCGGGGATCATGTCGGCGCTGCCGATGAAGCCGGTGAAATCGGTGACCGCGTTCAGCCCGCCGGGCGTCTGGATCAGAAACGAGGCATGCGCGATATAGCTGATCCGCACCGAATAATCCGGCACCGGATCCTGCCAGCCCGCCTTGTGCAGATACTCGATGCCGGGCGCGGCATCGGCGATGGCAATGCAATGGCTTGGGCGACGCTCCTGAGCCGCCGCGCCCCCAGCAAGTAAAGTCAATGCCAGTAGAAACCGCCACATTCCATGAATAGTAGCGCATCATCGCGGCAAGTCACGCCCCTGATCCCTGTTCGTTAGAAAGCGCACCGGCTCCGGAACGGTCCCGACGCCGCGATACCGCCCATCTAGCCCGCATCCGTCTTGCCGCGCCGGTCCGAACGCAGGCAGGCATAGAGGACATGGGTCCGCCAGCGCCCGTTGATCTGAAGATAGGACTGCGCCACGCCTTCATACTTGAACCCCGAGCTTTCCAGCAGTCCGCGCGAAGCCATGTTCTCGGGCAGGCAGGCGGCTTCGAGACGGCTGAGGTCGAGACGGGAGAAGGCGTGGTGCACCACCGCGCCGATCGCCTCGCGCATATATCCCTGCCGGGCATAGCATTGCCCGGTCCAGTATCCCAGCGTTCCCGCCTGGGCGGGACCGCGGCGGATATTGTCCAGCGTGATCGCCCCAACCAGCACATCGTCCGAGCGCCGGAACACGAACAGGGGCACCGCCGAGCCACTGGAAACCGAGCGTTGCGCCCAATAAACCCGGTTTGTGAAACTCTTGCGGCTGAGATGATCGCTGGCCCAGCTGGGCTCCCACGGGATCAGATAGTCACGCGACGCCCGCCGCAGCGCTGCCCAGTCGGCATAGTCGGAATGCGCCGGCAAACGCAGGCTGAGCCGCTCGGTTTCGAGTGTCAGCTTGCGGCGGCCCAGCAGCATCAGGCAGCGCGCCTCTCTTGCAGCTCCGCCAGGTTGGGGGCGGCCGAGACCGGGCCATAAAGCGCCAGCGCCGCCGGCGCCTCGACCGCCATCCGCTCGGCAAAGGCGCGCACATCGGCGGTGGTGACCGCGTCGATCCGGGCCACGGTATCCTCGAGCGAGGGCACCTTGCCCCAGATCTGCACGAGCCGCGCCAGCCGTTCGGCCCGGTTCGACGGGCTTTCCAGCCCCATCAGCATCCCGGCCTTCATCTGGGCGCGGGCACGGGCCACTTCGGCCTCGGTCATGTCGTCCGCGGCGCGCTTCATCTCGTCGATGGTGATACCCGCCAGTTCGGCTACCTGCCCCGCGCTGGTCCCGGCATAGATGGTGGTGGTGCCGGTATCGGCATAGGCGCCGGTCTGGGCAAAGATCGTATAGCACAGGCCACGCATTTCGCGCACTTCCTGGAACAGGCGCGAGGACATGCCGCCCCCCAGCGCCGAGGAATAGATCTGAGCGGTATAGATGGCGTCGTCGCGATAGCCGGGCCCCTCGAGCGCCAGCGCGAAATGGGCCTGCTCCAACGCCTTTTCCCGCCGTGCTTCGCCTCCGGTAAACAGCGCAGGTTCCGCCAGCGTACCCTTGCGCTGGGTAAGATGGCCGAACATCTCTTCTGCCAGCCGGACCAGCAGGTCGTGATCGACCGCGCCGGTTGCCGAAAGAATCATCTGCTCGGGCCCGTAATTCTCGGCCACGAAGGCCGACAGATCGGCGCGGGAAAAGCTGCTGACCCGCTCGGCCGGGCCAAGGATGGTGCGGCCCAGCGGCTGGTCGCGATAGCTTTCTTCCTGCAACCAGTCAAAGATCACGTCGTCGGGCGTGTCATGGGCCTGACCGATCTCTTGCAGGATCACGCCACGTTCGACCTCGATCT
The DNA here is from genome assembly GCF_022321465.1 of Ruegeria alba. NCBI lineage: Bacteria > Pseudomonadati > Pseudomonadota > Alphaproteobacteria > Rhodobacterales > Roseobacteraceae > Ruegeria > Ruegeria alba. The sequence continues at coordinate 121,805 of NZ_JAKOEM010000008.1, forward strand.
CGCGCGGGTCAAAGACCGGGTTGAGGACGATATCGCCGATCACGTCGAGCGCCAGCGCCACGTCCTCTTTCAAGACGCGGGCATAATAGGCGGTCACCTCGCGCGAGGTATAGGCGTTGATATAGCCGCCCACATCCTCAATCGCCTCGGCAATCTGCAGCGCCGAACGGCGCTCGGTTCCCTTGAACGCCATGTGTTCCAGGAAATGGGCGATGCCGTTCTGGTCGATCCGCTCATGCCGCCCGCCCGCGGTCACCCAGATGCCGATGGCCGCCGATTGCAGGCCCGGCATGTTCTCGCTGACGATGCGAAAGCCGTTGGCCAGTTGGTCCTGTCTTACTGTCACGCAGGGATATGCCTTCTGATATGATCCTGGAGGGCGGCCAGATCGTTGGCGATCCGGGTCACCCGTTCCGGACGTTCATACAGATCCGACATGCGCGGGGGAAGAGGCGGAAACACACCGCTGGCCTGTTCCACCGCAGCGGGGAATTTCGCCGGATGCGCGGTGGCCAGCGTGATCATCGGCGCCGCGTCGGCCCTGCGGGCCTCTTCGGCGACCTTTACCCCCACCGCCGAATGCGGGCACAACAGCTCGCCACTGGCGGCCAGCGTGGCCTTGATGGTGGCCAGTGTTTCCTCTTCCGAAGCGCGACCCGAGGAGAAGCTTTCGCGCAGGGCCTGCATCGCCCCCTGGCTGACATGGAACCCGCCTTGTTGCAGCTCGTCCATCAGCTGCGACACCGCCGTGCCATCCTGGCCATAGGCGTAATAAAGCGCGCGTTCGAAGTTGGAGCTGACCTGGATATCCATCGACGGGCTGATCGAGGGGATGGTTTCGCCCTTGAAATAGCCCTCGCCCGACAGGCAGCGGTGCAGGATGTCGTTCTGGTTGGTGGCCACCACCAGCCGTTCGATCGGCAACCCCATCCGCTTGGCGATATAGCCCGCGAAAATATCGCCGAAATTGCCGGTGGGTACGGTGAAGCTGATCTTGCGGTGCGGTGCGCCCAGGCTGGTGGCCGCCGAGAAGTAATAGACCACCTGCGCCAGAACCCGCGCGAAATTGATCGAGTTCACACCAGCCAGCCGCACCCCGTCGCGGAAGGCAAAGTCGTTGAACATGTCCTTGACCCGCGCCTGACAGTCGTCGAAATCGCCATCCACTGCCAGCGCGTGCACGTTGCTGTCGGCGGGCGTGGTCATCTGGCGACGCTGCACCTCGCTGACCCGGCCATGCGGGAAGAGGATAAAGACATTGACCGCATCCAGACCCCGGAACGCCTCGATCGCGGCCGAACCGGTATCGCCCGAAGTGGCGCCGACAATGGTCACCGTCTCGCCGCGCCGCGCCAGCGCCGCCTGGAACAGCTGGCCGATCAGCTGCATCGCGAAATCCTTGAAGGCCAGCGTCGGCCCGTGGAACAGCTCCAGCAGGAAGTGGTTCTCGTTGAGCTGTTTCAGCGGCGCCCGGGCGGCATGGCCAAAGCCTTCGTATGCGCGGGCGATGATGCCCCGGAATTCGTCCTCAGCAAACGATCCGCTCACATAGGGCCACATTACACGAAAGGCGATCTCTTCATAAGGCTGGCCCGCCAGCGCGGCGATCTCGTCCTGGCCCATCACTGGGATTTCGGCGGGCAGGTAAAGGCCCCCGTCACGGGCCAGACCGGTCAGCATCGCCTCTTCGAAGGTAAGCTCGGGCGCCTGCCCGCGGGTCGAGATGTATTTCATTGCTGTCAGCCTTTCTTGCGGGCGCGGCCGCGCCACAAAAACAGGGAGGTCATCGCGGCCCAGACCAGGGCCAGGCCAAACCAGGTGATTGCATATTGCAGGTGATCGTTGGGGATGCCGGCGCTGTCGACCGGCAAGGGCGTGATACCGGGGCCGGTCGGCGCGCGGGCGATCAGCAGCACCGGTTCGGTGCCCAACTCCGCTGCCATCGCGGGTACGTCGCGAGCGAACCAGATATTGCCGTTCCGATCGGGCGCGGGGGTATAGCCGTCGATCTCGTCGGGCCAGTGCAGGTTGCCCTCGACCCGCATCGGGCCGGTTTCGCGGCGGTCCTGCTTGGCGGTCGTCGGGATGAATCCGCGGTCGACCAGGATGCGTCTGCCCTCGTCTGTCACGAAGGGGGCGATGACGCGGTAGCCCGGCCCGACCATCTTGACCGAGACCAGCACGTGCAACTCCTCGCCGGCCATCGCGCCACTGACCGCAACCGGCAGATAGCGGTCGCGTTCGGGATCGGGTTCGGCGGGCAGCGCCTGCGGCGCGCCGGCGATGCGGCTGTCGATATCTGCCAGCATCGTCTGTTTCCAGTCCAGCCGCCGCAACTGCCAACTGCCCAGCGCGATCAGCACGGCGAGGCCCGCGAGACCTACGAGTAGCAGAAAGAGAACGCGGCGCATGACGGCTCCGGAACAGGTGAAACGGCCCGGCGCGGGCCGGTGCCTTGGTATGGCGAGACGGGCCGCATTTGCAACCGGTCAATTGTATCGGGTGCAATTCAGGGATCGCGCCGCCGGAACACCAATGAAAAAGCCGCCCCGAGGGGCGGCCTTGTCTGTCTTTCCGGCGCAGGGCCCATGCGATCAGAGCAGCGGCCACTGACCCCAGATGTAGACGGCGAAGAAGAGGAACAGCCAGACCACATCGACGAAGTGCCAGTACCAGGCGGCGGCCTCGAAACCGATATGCTTCTCAGGGGTGAAATCGCCCTTGAGCGCGCGCAGCAGACACACCGCCAGGAAGATGGTGCCGATGATCACGTGCATGCCGTGGAAACCGGTTGCCATGAAGAAGTTCGAGTAGAACTGGTCGCCACCAAACGTCCAGTCTTCGTGCAGCAGCAGCTCGGCATATTCATAGCCTTGCAGGAAGGTAAAGATCATGCCCAGCACGATGCCGATCGACAGGCCCTGAATCAGCGCCTTGCGGTCGTTGTTGTGCACCAGCGCATGGTGCGCCCAGGTCACGGCACAGCCCGAGAGCAGCAGGATCAGCGTGTTGATCAGCGGCAGGTGGAACGGGTCGACCGCGTGGATGTTCGGCGCCACATACTCGGTGCCGACATAGTCCTGCATCGGATACATGCGGTGTTTGAAGAAGGACCAGAACCAGGCAAAGAAGAACATCACCTCCGAGGTGATGAACAGGATCATGCCATAGCGCAGGCCGATGCGGACGACGGGCGTATGGTCGCCAACACGGCTTTCGGCCACGACCTCGGACCACCAGGCGAACATGACATAGAGCACGGCGATGAAGCCGGCCCAGAACATGTAGGAAGTGATTCCGTGCATCCAGAGAACGGCGCCGAAGAGCATGACAAAGCCGCCGATCGCGCCAACCAGCGGCCAGATCGACGGGGGCAGAATGTGATAATCGTGGTTCTTAGCGTGTGCCATCAGTGTCCCTCACCTTGCGGCGTTAGTTCGTGTTCGTTGTTGTAGCTGCATCAAGAGCGGCATAGCCCTCGGGCAGATCGATTTCGTAGAATGTATACGACAGCGTGATCGTATGCACATATTTCGCGTCCCGGTCGTTGACGATCTCGGGGTCGACAAAGAAGCTGACCGGCATCTGCACCCGTTCGCCGGGTTGCAGCACCTGCTCTTCAAAGCAGAAACAGGCGATCTTGTCGAAATAGCCACCCGCCGAATAGGGCGCGACGTTGTAGGACGCCTGCCCCGCCACCGGCCGGTCTGTCGGGTTGTAGGCCTCGTAAAAGGCCAGCCCGGTCTCGCCGATGCGCAGCTCCATCTCGGTTTGAACGGGGCGGAACTCCCACGGCATGCCGCGCTCTTTCGAGGCGTCGAAGCGCACCTTGATTGTCTTGTCGAGGATGGTGTCCGACCCGGCCTCGGCCACGCCGGTGGCGCCGCCAAACCCGGTGACCCGGCAGAACCAGTCATAGAACGGCACCGAGGCCCAGGCGAGCCCGCCCATGACCACGACCACGCTGACCAGTTGCACAACGGTTTTCTGAGGTCCCTTCAAAGCCATCAGCCCTGCCCTCCGGTACTGGCCTGCGGCGGCTCGAAATCACCACGGGTCACCTTGACCACGGTCAGGCCGAAAATGATGACGATGAACGCCGCAAGCGTCAGCGCAACGCCGAGGTTGCGACCAAAGCGGCGCTGATGCAGCTCATGTGTCTGACGCAGGCTCATCCCCAGCCTCCCAGCCCATAGGGGCGCAGCAGCGCTTCGGCCAGAATGGCGCCGAAATGCAGGAAGAGGTAGAGCAACGACAGTTTGAAGAAGTTCCGCTCGGTCTTGAAGTTGTCGGCCTCGCTATCGGCCTCGTCCCGGCGCCAGATACGGATGGCCCCCAGCAGGAACAGCGCGTTCAGCACCAGAGCGACGGCCAGATAGATCGGTCCGCCGATATCGGAGAACGCGGTGCCCAACGCCAGAAGTGCCAGCAGGACCGTATACACGAGGATGTGAACACGCGTCGCGCGGCGACCATGGGTCACGGTCAGCATCGGCACCCCGGCGTCGTCATAGTCGGACCGCATGAACAAGGCCAGCGCCCAGAAATGCGGCGGCGTCCACATGAAGGTCAGTGCGAACATCAGCCAGGGCTCGACCGACATGTCGCCGGTGGCCGCGATCCAGCCGATCACCGGCGGAAAGGCCCCCGCCGCACCACCGATCACGATGTTCTGCGGCGTCGTCCGCTTCAGCCACATGGTATAGACGACGACATAAAAGAAGATGGTGAAGGCAAGAAAGGCACCGGCAAACACATTGGTGGCCAGCGCCAGCATCATCACCGACAGGCCCGACAGGCCCAGACCCACGGCCAGCGCCTCGCCCGCTTCGACCTTGCCGGCGGGGATCGGACGCTTTTTGGTGCGCTTCATCACCTGGTCGATATCGGCATCCCACCACATGTTCAGCGCACCCGAGGCGCCACCACCGATGGCGATGAACAGGATGGCGCAAAACCCGATGAAGGGATGCACCGGAACCGGCGCGGCCAAGAGGCCGACCAGCGCGGTAAAAACAACAAGCGACATGACCCGCGGTTTCAGCAGGGCGAAATAGTCGCCAAAACCGGCCTCGTCCGGGCGATGTGCGGCCCGGGCAGTGCTGGCGTTGAAGCTTGCGTCGCTCATGCGGTGGTCCCTTGGGGCAAAAGCCGCGCGACATGCGCGCAGCCCGGGTCAGTCTTGGCAGGCGGGGTCAGGCCCCGCCCGAAAGGTTCAGTTCGAGGCGACCTGATAGCTGGTCGGCAGACCGGCATATTCTTCCTTGGCGCTTGCCAGCCACTTGGCGTATTCCGCCTCGCTGACCACCTTGACGGTGATCGGCATATAGGCGTGGTCCTTGCCACAAAGCTCGGAGCACTGGCCGAAATAGATGCCTTCCTTTTCAGCCTTGAACCACAGCTGCGCCAGACGGCCCGGCACTGCGTCCTGCTTCACGCCGAATGCGGGGATGGTCCAGGAATGGATCACGTCTGCGCCGGTCACGCTCATCACGACGACCTTGCCCACGGGCACGACAACGGCGGTATCGGTCGCCAGCAGGTACTCGTCCTGGCTGTAGCCATGATCTTCCAGATCGTCGCGGCCCAGCATGAAGCTTTCGAAGCCGAAGCCTTCGTCGGTGTAGTCATAGCCCCAGTACCACTGGTAGCCGGTGACCTTGATGTTGATCTCACCCTCGGGAATTTCCTGCTGATTGAACAGCACCGGCAGCGAGAAGGCGCCAATGAAAACCAGAATCAGGATCGGCCCGACGGTCCAGAGGATTTCCACAGGGGTGTAATGCGAAAACTTCGCCGGGGTCGGGTTGGCGCGGCTGTTGAACCGCACGATGCACCAGACCAGCAATGCCGCCACCAACAGGCAGATGGCGGTGATGATCACCAGAATCATGCCGTCCAGCGATTGCAACTCGCGCGCCAGCTCGGTTGCGGCGGGCTGAAAGCCCATCCCGCCGTCGACCGGTTTGCCGATGATCTCCAGCTCCTGCGCCGCGGCGGGCAGGCTCGAAAGGGTGGCGAGAAGCGCCGAAAGCGTCAAAGCGTTCTTCATGTTCTGTCCTGATCGTTTGATCTTTGCGTCCCTGACCGGGGGGTTCGTGAATCAAACACACCCCGCCCGTTGTCTTTGGTCGCGTTAAAAATCATATTCCCGGAGGCAGATAAAGCAAAATGCTTGCGTCAAACAGACGCTATTTTTGATCTGGATCAAACAACGAGGCCGCAAATCATGGCGCATGACCCTTTTCGCCCTTTTGAAACAGCCCTTCCGCAGGACGAGGCACTGGCCGTTCTCCGGGCGGCCACCGATGGGGCGGAGGATGGCGAACTGTTCGTCGAGCGCCGCAAATCCGAGGCGCTCAGCTTTGACGACGGGCGCTTGCGCTCGGCCTCCTACGACGCGTCCGAGGGGTTCGGGTTGCGGGCGGTCAAGGGCGAGGTGGCGGGATATGCGCATTCCACCGATGTCTCGATTCCCTCGTTGAGACGAGCGGCGGAAACCGCGCGGCTGGCGGTGGGCGATGGCGGCGGCACCCTGGCGGGTGCCCCGGCCCGCACCAATCGCAAGCTCTATACCGAGGACGATCCCATCGCGTCGGCCGCCTTTCCGGTCAAGGTCGAGACCCTGCGCGAGATCGACGCCTATGCCCGCGATCTGGATCCACGTGTGGTGCAGGTCTCGGCCTCGATCATGGCCTCGCTGCAAGAGGTCGAGATACTGCGGCCCGACGGGGTGCATCTGCGCGATGTGCGGCCGATGACACGCGTGAATGTCTCGGTCATCGTCGAGCGGGACGGGCGGCGCGAAAGTGGCAGCGCCGGTGGCGGTGGCCGGGTCGGGCTGGACGGGCTGATCGCGCCCGAGGCCTGGCAGGCGCAGGCGCGTGAGGCGCTGAGGATCGCTTTGGTCAATCTGGATGCCGAACCGGCGCCTGCCGGGGTGATGGAGGTGGCGCTTGGCCCCGGCTGGCCCGGTATCCTGCTGCACGAAGCGATCGGGCATGGGCTGGAGGGCGATTTCAACCGCAAGGGCAGTTCGGCCTTTGCCGGGCTGATGGGTCAGCAGGTGGCCGCGCGCGGGGTCACCGTGGTCGATGACGGCACCCTGCCCGACCGGCGCGGCTCGATCACCGTCGATGACGAGGGTACGCCCTCGCGCCGGACCGTGCTGATCGAGGACGGCATTCTGACCGGGTACATGCAAGACCGCCAGAACGCCCGCCTGATGGGGGTGGAGCCGACCGGCAACGGGCGGCGGCAAAGCTATGCCCACAAGCCGATGCCACGGATGACCAATACGGTGATGCTGGGTGGCGATGCAGACCCGGCCGATCTGGTGGCCGAGATCAAGGACGGCATCTGGGCGGTGGGCTTCGGCGGCGGTCAGGTCGACATCACCAATGGCAAGTTCGTGTTCTCCTGCACCGAGGCGTACCGGGTGCGCAATGGTCGTATCGGTGCCCCGGTCAAGGGGGCCACGCTGATCGGCGACGGCCCATCTGCGCTGAAACGCATCCGGGGGCTTGGCAATGACATGGCACTCGACCCCGGCATGGGCACCTGCGGCAAGGACGGCCAATGGGTACCGGTGGGCGTGGGCCAGCCCACGGTGCTGATGGACGGGCTGACGGTGGGCGGCTCGGCGGCGTGAAACCGGACGGCGGCAAGGTAAACAGCTTTGCCGCCGATTCGCCTCCCTGCGTCTGAGCAACCCACGGGTTCGCCCAAGGAACATTCATCAAAGTTCTTTTATTTCAGATGGTTGAGCGTAGATTTCTGTCCCGACCGCAAAAAACTGCGAAAAATTTAGCTTGATTCACCACCTGTTAACGGGCCGGACCGTAAACCTGTTTCTGCAAACAGGCGGAGCAACGGATGACCGAGGAACAGTTTTCTTCCTATCACCCCCCACTCCCACCCACCACGGAAGAGGACCGGTTTTCCTGGCTCCGCCTTTTGCGCTCGCGCAGAGTTGGCCCGACAACGTTTCGCCGACTGATGCACGAGCATGGCACGGCGCAGAACGCGCTGGCCGCGTTGCCTGAAGTGGCACGTGCCGCCGGGGTCGAGGGCTATGAAATATGCCCGCCCGGTGTTGTCGAAGCAGAGCTCAAGGCCGCAAAAGCCGCGCAAGCGCGGCTTTTGTGCCTGGGCGATGCCGATTACCCCGCTCATCTGGCCGGGATCTCGGATGCGCCGCCGCTCTTGTGGCTGCTCGGTGACCCGGCCCTGTTGCGCCGCCCGATGATCGCGCTGGTGGGCGCCCGCAATGCCTCGTCGCTGGGCACCCGCATGGCGCGGGCTTTGGCGCAGGATCTGGGTGCTGCTGGATTCGTGGTGGTCTCGGGGCTGGCGCGCGGTATCGACACCGCCGCGCATCTGGCCGCGCTGCCCACCGGCACCATCGCGGTGATGGCCGGTGGCGTCGACACGATCTATCCCGCCGAGAACACCCATCTGGCGGGTGATATCGCGCGTCAGGGATTGCGCCTGTCGGAACAACCGATGCGCCTGACCCCGCAGGCCCGCCATTTCCCGCGCCGCAACCGCATCATCTCGGGTCTGGCCCAGGCGGTGGTGGTGGTCGAGGCCGCCGCCAAATCGGGCAGCCTGATCACCGCGCGCGACGCCCTGGATCAGGGGCGAGAGGTGCTGGCAGTGCCCGGTCACCCGTTCGACGCCCGCGCCGCCGGTTGCAACATGCTGATCCGCGACGGCGCCCATCTGGTGCGCAATGCCGAGGATGTGATCGCTGCCCTGCCCGCCCTGACAGCGCCGCAACCGCAACCCGATCTGTGCGACCTGATGCAACAGCCGGCACCGCCCCCCAAACGCAGCCTGCGCGAGACCGCGGCGCTGCACAGCCAGATCCTCGACCGTCTCGGCCCCTCGCCGGTGGCCGAGGATCAACTGATCCGCGATCTGGCTGCCAGCCCGGGCGAGGTCGCCCCGGTGCTGGTCGATCTGGAGCTTGAGGGCCGGATCAACCGTCAGGCTGGCGGGCTTCTGTCGCGCGTCAGCTGACCCCTGCGCGACATGTGCCCAAGGCCGCAACGGACCGGCCACATGTGCCTCTGACACTCGGAATATCTGCGCCCAAACAGCACCGATTGACAATCGGGGCTTGCACCCCACATGTTGCCCCGCCATAGAACGCGCCGTGTCCGATGAATGAGGTTGCCACTTAAATGCCTGTTGTTGTTGTAGAATCCCCTGCCAAGGCAAAAACGATCAACAAATATCTCGGCTCGGACTACACGGTTCTGGCATCTTATGGGCATGTGCGCGACCTGCCTGCCAAGGACGGATCGGTCGATCCCGAGCATGATTTCGACATGACCTGGGAGGTTGCCGCCGACAGCCGCAAGCATGTCAAGGCGATCGCCGACGCGCTGGCCGAGGACAACGAACTGATCCTCGCCACCGACCCCGATCGCGAGGGCGAGGCGATCAGCTGGCACCTGCAGGAGGCTCTGACCAAGCGCCGTTCGATCAAGAAGGGCACCGCCGTCAGCCGCGTCACCTTCAACGCCATCACCAAGGACGCGGTGACCAAGGCGATGCAGAACCCGCGCCAGGTCGACATGCCGCTGGTCGAGGCCTATCTGGCCCGTCGCGCGCTGGATTATCTGGTGGGCTTCAACCTGTCCCCGGTGCTGTGGCGCAAGCTTCCCGGCGCGCGCAGCGCGGGCCGGGTGCAATCGGTCTGCCTGCGCCTGATCGTCGAGCGCGAGATGGAGATCGAGGCTTTCAAGCCGGTGGAATACTGGTCGGTCAAGGCGCTGCTGGAAACCCCGCGCGGTCAGGCCTATGAGGCGCGGCTGGTCACGCTGGCGGGCAACAAGCTCGACAAGATGGACCTGTCCAACGCCACCCAGGCCGAACTGGCGGTGCAGGCGATCACCAGCCGCGCGCTGAGCATCCAGTCGGTCGAGGCGAAACCGGCGGCACGCAACCCCTCTGCCCCCTTCATGACATCGACCCTGCAACAAGAGGCCAGCCGCAAGTTCGGCATGGGCGCGCGCCACTGCATGAGCGCGGCGCAGCGCCTCTACGAGGCCGGGCACATCACCTATATGCGGACCGACGGCATCGACATGGCGCCCGAGGCGGTGATGGCCACCCGCGACGCCATTGCCGAGCGGTTCGGGGCCGAATACGTGCCCGACAGCCCGCGCATGTACAAGAACAAGGCCAAGAACGCACAAGAAGCGCATGAATGCATCCGCCCCACCGACATGCGCAAGGATGCCGCCGCGCTGAAACTGAAAGACGAGGATCAGCGCCGTCTCTATGACCTGATCTGGAAACGCACCATCGCCTGTCAGATGGCCGCCGCCCGGCTGGAGCGGACCACGGTCGAGATCGGCAGCGCCGATGGTCAGGTCGGCCTGCGCGCCACCGGCCAGGTGGTTTTGTTCGACGGGTTCCTGCGCGTCTACGAAGAGGGGCGCGACGATGTCGAGAATGACGAGGACAAGCGCCTGCCGCAGATCTCGATGGGGGAAAAGGCGGTCTTTGCCAAGACCTCGCTGGCCGATCAGTTCGCCAAGGCAACGGGGGATACCCCGCTGACCGAGGGTGCCAAGATCGCCAAGGAAGCGATTCTGTCCGAGAACGAGGCCGTGCTGGCGCTGCAGCATCACACCCAGCCGCCGCCGCGCTATACCGAGGCGACGCTGGTCAAGCGGATGGAAGAGCTGGGCATCGGCCGCCCCTCGACCTATGCCTCGGTCATCACCACGATTCAGGACCGCGAATATGTCCGCAAGGACAAGAACCGCCTGATCCCCGAGGAGAAGGGGCGGATCGTCACCATCTTCCTGCTGAACTTCTTTCGCCAGTATGTGGGATACGAGTTCACCGCCAATCTGGAAGAGCAGCTGGATGACGTCAGCGCGGGTTCGCGCGATTACAAGGACCTGCTGGGCCGGTTCTGGCGCGATTTCTCGGCAGCTATCAGTGAAACATCCGAGCTGCGCATCTCCGAAGTGCTCGACAAGCTGGACGAGGCGCTGGCGCCTCAGCTCTATCCGCCGCGCGAGGATGGATCCGACCCGCGGATCTGCCCCAAATGCGGCACCGGCCAGCTGCATCTGAAAACCTCGCGCACCGGCGGGTTCGTTGGCTGCGGCAATTATCCCGAATGCCGCTATACCCGCCCGATCAGCGGCGACGCGGATGACAGCGCCGAGCGGCTGCTGGGCGAGGATGGCGGCGACGAGATCTGGCTCAAGGCGGGCCGGTTCGGCCCCTATGTCCAGCGCGGCGAGATCAGCGAAGAAAACAAGAAACCCCCGCGCGCCAGCCTGCCGCGCGGCTGGTCGGCCGAAGACCTGGACCTGGAAAAAGCGCTGGTGCTGCTCAGCCTGCCGCGCCAGATCGGGCAACACCCCGAAGGTGGCATGATCAGCTCGAATTTCGGGCGGTTCGGCCCCTATCTGATGCATCAGCTGCCGGATGAGGCCAAACCGGTCTATGCCAATCTCAAGGACCCGAACGACGTGTTCGAGATCGGCATGAACCGCGCGGTCGAACTGCTGGCCGAGAAACGCGCCAACCCGCGCGGTCGGGGCCGGGCGGCGGCCAAACCGCTCAAGGAGTTGGGCGAACATCCCGAACACGGCGGCGCGGTCAACGTGCTGGACGGCCGCTATGGCGCCTATGTCAAATGGGACAAGGTCAACGCGACCCTGCCCAAGGATGTCGAGGCGGCAGATGTGACGATGGAGATGGCGGTCGCGCTGATTGCCGAGAAATCAGCCAAGAAGGGCACCAAGAAAAAGGCCGCCCCGCGCAAGAAGACCACCAAGAAAACCGAGAGCTGACCACGACACGGACGCGGGCGTCAGCGCCCGCGCAACCCCACTACCAGCCGTGTCATCGCCCGTTCAAAGGGCGCGGGGTCGGCCCCTTGCGCAATCGCAAGCGCGGCGCGGTCGAAGGCGGCGGACAGCACCTCGGTCAATGCCTGCATCTCGTCCTCGCCGATACCGCTGACCACCAGTTCGAGTCCGGCGCGCAGCGAGGCGCGCCCGCCGCCGGCGTCGATCTGGCTCATCTCCTCCGGCCCCAACACCGCCGGCCCGTCGATCAGCAGCAGCCGGGCGCGACCCGGCTCGGCCATGGCGCGGAAAAAGGCGGCGCTGCCCGCTTCCATGCCCTCTGCCCCGGCGCTGACCGCCTCGGCGTCGATCCGGTGCACCAGCGCCTCGGCCTCGGCCTCGACCACGGCGCGAAACAGATCGGCCTTGTCGGCGAAGTGGTGATAGAGCGCGCCGCGCGTCACCTCGGCGGCGCGCACGATCTCGGGTGTCGAGGTCTCGGCATATCCCTTGTCCACGAACAGCGCCCGCGCAGCGGCAATCAGGCGTGCCCGCATCGCGGCGCGGCGGTCGGCATTGGGGACGGGTGCATTTTTATCTTGCATACATACAGCCTGTATGTTTAGTTCCAACTCACATACAAACTGTATGCATGTTGAGGAGAAAGGCAATATGAAAACGACCCAGTATTACCCCGTCATCCAGACCGGCGACGTGCGGGGCACCGCCGATTTCTATCGCAGCCATTTCGGGTTCCACACCGCGTTCGAGGCCGATTGGTACGCTCACCTGCAATCCAGCGCCGACCCCTCGGTCAATCTGGCGATCCTGGACGGGCAGCACGAAACCATCCCGGCCCAGGCCCGTGGCCCGGTGCGCGGCGTGATCCTGAACTTCGAGGTGGCAGACGCGGCGGCGGAATATGACCGGCTGACAGCGGCTGGCCTGCCGATGTTGAAACCGCTCAAGGACGAGGCGTTCGGCCAGCGCCATTTCATCACCGCCGACCCAAATGGCGTGCTGATCGACGTCATCACCCCGATCCCGCCCAGCGCCGAATTTGCCGCGCAATACAGCGCTGAGGCCCTGCCCCAGTGACCCGGCCGGGGCGGTTCCGCCGCCCCGGCCCGCGCCATTCCGTAGAAATACCATCCCCCGGAACCCGTCATTGACTCCGCGCTGACGCGGCGGCAAAACCGGCGCAATCACCAAGTCATTGGGGGAGTTTCCATGAAAAAAGTCTATGCCAACGCCACCGAGGCGCTCGACGGTCTGCTGCGGGACGGCATGCTGATCGCGGCGGGCGGCTTCGGCCTGTGCGGCATTCCCGAACTGCTGTTGCAGGCAATCAAGGACTCGGGTGCCAAGGATCTGACCTTTGCCTCGAACAACGCGGGTGTCGACGATTTCGGCATCGGCATCCTGCTGCAGACCAAGCAGGTCAAGAAGATGATCAGCTCGTATGTGGGCGAAAACGCCGAATTCATGCGGCAATACCTGAGCGGCGAGCTGGAGCTGGAATTCAATCCCCAGGGTACGCTCGCCGAGCGCATGCGCGCCGGTGGCGCGGGCATCCCCGGCTTCTATACCAAGACCGGCGTCGGCACCGTCATCGCCGATGGCAAGGAGCACAAGGAGTTCAACGGCGAGACCTATATCCTCGAAGAGGGTATCTTTGCCGACCTGTCGATCATCAAGGCCTGGAAGGCCGATGACACCGGCAACCTGGTGTTCCGCAAGACCGCGCGCAATTTCAACGTGCCCGCGGCCACCTGCGGCAAGATCTGCATCGCCGAGGTCGAAGAAATCGTTCCGCGCGGCGAGCTGGACCCCGATTGCATCCACCTGCCCGGCATCTATGTGCATCGCATCATTCAGGGCGAGCATGAAAAGCGCATCGAACAGCGCACCACCCGCAAACGTGAGGAGGCTTGAGCCATGCCCTGGGACCGCAATCAGATGGCCGCGCGCGCGGCAGAAGAGCTTGAAGACGGCATGTATGTGAACCTCGGCATCGGGATCCCGACGCTGGTGGCCAACTATGTGGGCGACAAGGACATCACCCTGCAATCGGAAAACGGCATGCTGGGCATGGGTCCCTTTCCCTATGAGGGCGACGAAGACCCGGACCTGATCAATGCCGGCAAGCAGACCATCACCGAACTGGCCCGCACCGCCTATTTCGACAGTGCCACCTCGTTTGCGATGATCCGGGGCGGCAAGATCGCCGCCGCGATCCTGGGCGCGATGGAAGTGGACGAAAAGGGCGATCTGGCCAACTGGATGATCCCCGGCAAGCTGGTCAAGGGCATGGGCGGCGCCATGGACCTGGTGGCGGGCGTCGGTCGCGTGGTGGTTGTGATGGATCACACCAACAAGCACGGCGAATCGAAAGTGCTCAAGGAATGCACCCTGCCGCTGACCGGCAAGGGCGTGGTCGACCGCATCATCACCAACCTGGGCGTGCTGGACGTGGTCGAGGGCGGGCTGCGGATTGTCGAACTGGCCGATGGCGTGACCGAGGCCGAAATGCGCGCCGCGACCGAGGCGACGCTGGTCGACTGACCGGGTCTCTTCTTGGGATCACCAACCCGCCCCACAACCGGGGCGGGTTTTTCTATTGCATGGCGGTGAACACGCAACCGTCGGTGATCAGTTCGGGCGGCGTGGCGCAGAGCCCGCGCGCAACCTGATAGGCGGCCAGTACCTTGGGCACGTAATCGCGGGTCTCGGCATAGGGCGGCACACCTTCATGTTTGCGCACCGCGCCCTCGCCCGCGTTGTATCCGGCGAGTACCAGGACCGGGTCGCGCCCGAACTCCTCCATCAGCCAGTTCAGATAGCGCACGCCGCCCGCGATATTCTCATCCGGCGAAAGGCTGTCAATGACCCCGAACCGGGCCGCGGTATCCGGCATCAGCTGCATGAGACCCTGCGCGCCCGCACCGCTGACAGCATCGGCCCGCCCCGCCGATTCCACCGCGATCACCGCCAGCACCAGCGCCGGCGATACCTCGGTTCCGACGGTCGAGCGCAGGATCGTGATGCCTTGCGCCCTGGCGATGTCCTGCAAGGCCTGAAGACGCGGCGCATCCACGCCGCCGGCGGACAGCGCGCTCAGCATGTCCTCCAACTGGCGGGGCCGGTCGGGGCCAAGCGCGGGAGAGATCTTGTCCCAGAACCAGGCATAGCGCCCGGTGGGCGCCGCCGCATCGGGCACGGGCGTGGCTGCGGCGGTGACAACCTCCTCCGCCTCGACCGGTTTCTGCCGCCCGGCAACAGGTGCACGGGCGTGCTCCTCGGCCGAGATCTGCACATCGACCCGTGGACGCGTCCCCGGCGCGGGTGCGCGCACCCGCTTGAACTTGACTTCGGGTAGAGGCGCGGGGTTTTCCGCGCGCGACTCGACCGCAGCCGCAAAAACAGCCGCGCTTGCAATCATGGTTATGTATCTGAGGACCATCTGCTCGCCTCTAGATATGTTTTTTTTCCGAGTTTATTGCTCAAAACCCGTCACCAACACCAGAAAACCCGCCGGATTGGGGCGATTTTGCCATATTTGATGCGGTTTTGCATCGCCAACAGACGGGGCAATAGAAAATCCTAAGTTTTTTATCCAACCAAAACATATGCTTAGCTTGTTTTCGGGAAAAAAATTAAAATCAGGCAAAGAAATCCGAGTTTTGGCCCAAATCCTGCCACGGCCCACAGGCAAATATACTCCCATACCGCGACGGACATGAGCCAACGAGAGAGAGCAGGTTCAGACGGACGGCGAGGTTGAGACAAACTCTTGTGATCCTTAGGAGGGACTAACCATGATCAAATTCTTCAAAAACTTCCGCAAAGACGAAGATGGCGCAGTGACCGTTGACTGGGTCGTGCTGACCGCAGCTGTCGTGGCTCTGGCCGCTGTTGCTTACAACGGCATCTCGACCGGTACCGGCACTCTGTCGACCGCCATCAATACCGAGCTGGGCAGCGTGACGCCGGATACCGGCCTGTAATAGCCTGGCTGATTACAGCAGATCGGGGCCGCGTCTTTACCTAAGGCGTGGCCCTTTCTATCTGAAATCAATGCGACGGAGGCACTGCCATGCTGTATAGCTGGATGCTCTTTGCAAAAGAGGAAGACGGCGCCGTCACGGTCGACTGGGTGGTTCTGACTGCTGCTGTGGTCTCTCTGGCCGGTATCGCTTATTCGGCGATTAATGGCCCGACAGGCGATGTATCTTCGGCAGTTTCGACCACCATTGGCACGGTCAACGTGGATACCGGGCTCTGACCTGGTTGCGCCGCCTGGTTCGAAATAAATTCGAAGTAAAACAAGTTTCAGTTTGTCTGTTAGAGGCGCCGTAGGGGCGTTCTTTGACCCAGAGAATGACACATTTGAAGCGCAGAATATGTTTCGAACAGCCTGTGCCCGGCCAGAAAGGCCGCGGCCGGGCGACCGAAACGGAAGAGAGGTGACAAGATGCGAGCAGTATTCGGACTGGTCCTGATCGTGGGGATCGCACTTGCCGGGGGGGCGGTGATGATGGCCCGCAACTATATCTCCGCATATCAAAACGAATTGGCGCGCGAGCGGCAGGCGCGGGCACAGGTCGTACCCACCAAGACCGTATATGTAGCCTCGCGCCCGCTCCGTTACGGCGAACGCCTGACCAAAGAAGACGTGCGTGCCGTGAATTGGCCCGAAAACGCCATTCCCGAAGGCACCTTCATGGATGCCGCAATGCTGTTCCCCGAGCGTCAGGAGGACAACCGCTATGTCCTGCGCGCGATGGAAAAAGATGAGGCCATCATGGCCGTCAAGGTCACCAAGCCGGGTGAGGATGCGGGGCTGACTTCGCAACTGGCGCGTGGCATGCGGGCCTTTGCCATCAAGGTCGACGTAACCAGCGGCGTCTCTGGCTTTCTGCGCCCGGGCGACCGCGTCGATGTTTATTGGACCGGTGGCCTGTCCGGCGCAACCGGCCCGCTCGAAGGGAAGCAGGGCGAGATCACCCGCCTGATCCAGACCAATATCCAGATCGTCGCGATCGACCAGATCGCGGGCGGTGACGTGACCGGCGCCAATATCGCCCGCACGGTTACTGTCGCTGCCCTGCCCCAACAGGTGGCATCGCTGGCCCAGGCCCAGACCACAGGGCGCTTGACCCTGGCCCTGGTCGGCGCCGACGACGACACCATCGCGGCTGCGGTCGAAGTGGACCAGCGTATGCTGCTGGGTCTCGGCGCCCTCGAGGCGGTGCCGGAAAAGGCCGAGGAAAAGGTTTGCACTATCCGTACCCGCCGCGGTGCCGAGGTTGTCGACATCCCGATCCCCTGCACGAATTGATGCTTCGGATTCAACAGATCAAGAATCGGGACCGCGCCAATGGGCGCGGTCCTTTTGCCTTGTTGCGCAATACACACATTAACGAGGGGCCGAAAAGCAATGATTCTTGCAAAAAAGAGCCAAGTCGCGCAGACTGATAAAAATATCGGGCAAAAAGACCCGGCTCAGAGGCGTGATCGGAAAGGCAGGTCACATGAAAATTGAAGGTTTGATCAAAGCGGCCCTGACGGGGCTCGCAATTGCGTGCAGCCCAGTTGCCGGCCTGTCGCAGGCTCAGGACCTGCGCGTGGTCAAACAAGGGACCGCAGAAACCCTTGATGTTCCGATGAACCGGGCCATCGTCGTCGAAAGCGAAACGCCCTTTGCCGAGCTTTCGATTGCCAATGCCGGCATCGCCGATATCTCATCACTTTCCGACCGTACCATTTATGTCCTAGGTAAATCGCCGGGCCTGACCACGCTCAGCCTGTTTGATGCGGGTGGGCGCCTGATCACTAACGTGAATGTGCGCGTCTCGTTCGATGTAGCAGAGTTCAAGGAACGCCTGAAACAGATCCTGCCCAACGAAAAGATCGAGGTTCGCACCGCCAATGACGGCATCGTGCTATCGGGCACCGCGTCGAGCACGGCACGCCTGCAAAGAGCACTGGACCTAGCCGAACGCTACGCGCCCGAGCGAGTGTCGAACCTGATGAGTGTCGCCGGTGTGCAGCAGGTCATGCTGAAAGTACGCTTTGCAGAGATGCAACGCTCGGTCTCGAAATCTCTGAGCGCCTCGC
Organism: Ruegeria alba; assembly: GCF_022321465.1. Lineage (NCBI taxonomy): Bacteria > Pseudomonadati > Pseudomonadota > Alphaproteobacteria > Rhodobacterales > Roseobacteraceae > Ruegeria > Ruegeria alba. The sequence goes on from NZ_JAKOEM010000008.1 coordinate 139,750, forward strand.
TTGGTGTCAGCGGTGGCAACGCTATCGGCGGCCTGAACACACTTAATAACCAGCCCGCTTTGACCAATGCCATCACTGGCAACATACCGGTTCTGAACGATAATGCTGGCGCAATTCTCTTTGGTTTCAGCGCGGGGTCGACACAGGTTCGACTGCTTCTCGAGGCGCTGGAGCGCAAGGGTGTCGTCCGCACCCTGGCCGAGCCCAATCTTTCGGCACTCTCCGGGCAAGAGGCCAAGTTCCTTGCCGGTGGCGAATATCCGATCCCGGTGGCCCAGCGCGATGGGCTCTTTACCGTCGAATACAAGCCATTCGGCGTCGAGATGGCATTCATCCCCCGCGTGGTCGATGGCGATCTGATCAATCTGGAGCTTCTGGCAGCAGTTTCGTCGCTCGACCCCAATAACTCGATCACGGTTAACGGCTTCGAGATTGCCGCCTTCCAGCGACGCGAGACCTCGACAACTGTCGAACTAAAGGACGGCGAAAGCTTTGCCATTGCTGGTTTGATCGAAGACGAGTTCCTTGACAATAACTCGCAATTACCCTGGATCGGCGACGTACCGGTGCTTGGCGCCCTGTTCCGCAGTGCGAACTACCAGCGCTCGCAGACGGAACTGGTGATCATCATCACCGCCCATCTGGTTTCGCCTACTCGTGGCGAGGCATTGGCGCTGCCGACCGATCGGGTCAAACCGCCCACCGAGAGCGACCTGTTCTTGCGCGGCAAGACATCCCGGACCGAGCGTGCCCGTAGCGGCGCTGCCTCCGAGGTCGCGCGACAGGATTTCAGCGGCTCTTATGGCTATGTCTTGGAGTGATCAGGGGATGGGACCGATGCGGAACTGGATGATATGCCTGGGGCTGACCGGAACACTCGCCTCCTGCGGCCTTGAAGCCGGCTATCAGGTCGACTCTGGGACGTTCGGCAATGCGACTCTGAACAATACCCAGATGATGAACGGCGAGCGCAGCTATGCGCAGGTCCTGGCGGACCGGTTTGCCCGCGAGGTTCCGACCCAGATCAATTTTGCCTTTGACAGCGCTGAGCTGGACGCAACCGCTCAGCAGGTGCTGACATTGCAGGCCGATTGGATCCGGCAATTCCCCGAGGTGCGCTTCCGGGTTTATGGCCATACCGACGCGGTCGGTTCCTCGGGCTATAACAAGAGCTTGGGCATGCGTCGCGCGCGCGCGGTCGTGTCCTTCTTTGCCAGCCGCGGCATCAGCCGTTCGCGGCTCGAGGCGGTTGTCTCCTACGGTGAAACCCAGCCTCTAGTCCCCACCAGCGAGCGCGAGCGCCGCAACCGGCGCACCGTCACCCAGGTGTCAGGCTTTGTCGATGGCCACCAGAACCTGCTGGACGGCAAATATGCCCAGGTGGTCTATCGCGAATACATCAAGAGTGCCGAGCCCAAGACTACGGTCGAGATCGAAACCTCTTCCAGCGCCTTCGAACAATAAGTGGAATCGGGCGGCATCGTCGCCCGATTCCCTACAATTGGTTCTTTTCGGCCCAAATCTCGCCCAACTTACCCGCGACATTGCTTCCAATAGGTGACGTGCGACCAGATTCCCGGTCGCACGCGGGCGAAGGCAGACCGGACACCGTCTCGTTGCCTCGCCCCCGTAAAGAGGAAAGAGGCAATGAGCAGCGCAATGCCACAACCCGAAACGACGCCGATCCTGGCCTGTACCGTCAGCCGGGACGTGCAGAACTTCGACCTTCTGATTGAGGACATGGAAGCCGCGATGGGCGAAAGCTGGGGTGACCTGGGTTTTGCCGAGGCGCTGGCCTTCTTCAGCCAGCCGGAATCCGACTCTCTCGAATTCATCGCCCTCGCGATTGACTCGGATGACGAGGACAACCTTGTCCTGATGGGCGAAATCATCACACAGGCCAAGACGCGTGGCATCAAGATCATTCTGATCGCCGAGGACGTCACCCCCGCTTCGCTGCATCAACTGCTGCGAAAGGGGGCCGACGAGTTTGTGCCCTACCCTCTGCCCGAGCGCGAGTTGCAATCAGCCATCGACCGGCTGAACAAGCCCGAGCCAGAGCAGGCCCAGACCCATCACAACACCGCGAGCCTGAACAAGGGCGCTGCCCGCGAGGGGGCATTGATCGTTGTGCACGGCCTGGCAGGGGGTACTGGGTCTACCACCATGGCAGTCAACCTCGCTTGGGAACTGGCCAGCATCGGCGGCGAGGATGCTCCCAGCGTCTGCCTGCTGGACCTCGACCTGCAATACGGTTCGGTCTCAACCTACTTGGATCTGCCCCGCCGCGAGGCGGTGTTCGAGATGCTTTCGGAAACCGAAAGCATGGACGAAGAGGTATTCGGTCAGGCCCTGCTCAGCTTCGAGGACAAGTTGCAGGTGCTCACCGCGCCCTCGGACATGGTGCCGCTTGACATTCTGACACCCGAGGACATCCAGCGGGTGATCGAGATGGCCCGTGCGCATTTCGACTATGTCATCGTCGACATGCCCAAGACACTGGTGCAATGGTCCGAGACGATCCTGCAGGCCGCACATGTCTATTTCGCGATGATCGAGCTGGACATGCGCTCGGCCCAGAACGCTCTGCGGATGAAGCGCGCGCTGCAATCCGAGGACCTGCCCTTCAACAAATTGCGCTTTGCCCTGAATAAGGCGCCGAAATTCACCGATCTCAGCGGCAAGAGCCGGGTCAAACGGATGGGGGAATCTCTTGGTATCTCGATCGACCTGCAACTGCCCGATGGTGGCAAACAGGTCACTCAGGGCGCCGATCACGGTCTACCGCTGGCAACCTCGGCGCCCAAGAATCCACTACGCCGCGAAATCGCGAAACTGGCACAATCGCTGCACGAATTGGGGCGCAGCGACGCCAAGGCAGCCTGAACACCATAGACGAGGGGGTCGATCGTGTTTTCAAGATATAAAAAGACCGACAAGGCAATGCCAGTGGCCGCCTTGGCCGCAAAGAAAGCCGAGGCGCCTGCCGCAAAGGCTGAGCCCGCACCCTCGGCCAGCCTGCGCAAACCGGCTCAGAAGCAGGCCGCAGAGGCGGCCCCGCAGGACCGCGACCGCAAGCGCAAGGAACGGTTGAGCGAGCTCAAGATTGAACTGCACCGCGACCTTCTGGAAAACCTTAATCTTGCGGCGCTGGAACATGCCGCCGAGGCGGAACTGCGCGCTGAGATTACCGCCATCACCAGCGAGATACTAGAAAACAAAGGCGTGGTACTGAACCGCGAGGACCGCATGCAGCTCAATAAGGAGCTGTATGACGAGGTCACCGGTCTGGGACCGTTGGAAACCCTACTTCAGGACGATACGGTCAACGATATCCTGGTGAACGGGCCGCAGCAGATTTTTGTCGAACGTTCGGGCAAGCTGCAACTGACCGACATCACATTCAAAGACGAACGCCACCTGCTTCGGATCATCGACAAGATCGTCAGCGCGGTCGGCCGGCGCGTCGATGAATCGAACCCCTATGTCGACGCCCGTCTGGCCGACGGCTCGCGTTTCAACGCGATGGTGCCGCCGATTGCGGTTGACGGTTCGCTGGTGTCGATCCGGAAGTTCAAGAAGGACAAACTGGGCATCGACGACCTGGTTCAATTCGGTGCATTTACCGAAGAGATGGCCGCGTATCTCCAGGCCGCTGTCGCCACCCGGCTGAACGTGATCGTTTCGGGCGGCACCGGTTCGGGCAAAACCACGACGCTGAACGCGCTGTCGAGCTTCATCGACAATGCCGAACGCATCCTGACGATCGAAGACACTGCTGAACTCCAGCTGCAACAAACCCATGTGGGCCGAATGGAAAGCCGCCCGCCAAACGTCGAGGGTAAGGGCGAGGTTTCTCCCCGCGATTGTCTGAAGAACGCGCTTCGGATGCGCCCCGACCGCATCATCGTCGGCGAGACCCGCGGCGAGGAAGTCATCGACATGCTCCAGGCCATGAACACCGGCCATGACGGTTCGATGACCACGATCCACGCGAACAGCGCCCGTGACGGTGTCAGCCGTCTGGAGAACATGATCGCCATGGCCGGGATCGAGATGCCGATCAAGGCCGTGCGCAGCCAGATCGCCAGCGCCGTCAACCTGATCGTGCAGGCCAGCCGTCTTCAGGACGGCAGCCGCCGTATGACCTCGATCACCGAGATCACGGGGATGGAGGGCGACGTCATCTCGATGCAGGAAATCTTCCGCTATCAGCGGGTGGGCCTGACCCCCGACAACAAGATCATTGGCCATTTCACCGCCACCGGCGTGCGCAGCCATTTCTCGGAGCGCTTCCGGATGTGGGGCTATGATCTGCCGCCGTCGATCTATGAACCGACCACGATGTAAGGATCAAGACCATGCAACTCAGTGCAGAACCGATCATCTACGGCCTGATCTTTGTCGGGGTCCTGGTGCTGGTCGAAGGGCTCTATCTCGTCGCTTTCGGGAAATCCATCAGCCTCAACAGCCGGGTGAACCGCCGGCTCGAGATGCTGGACAAGGGCGCCGGCCGCGAACAGGTGCTGGAGCAGCTCCGCAAGGAGATGCAGCAGCACATGAAGTCGAAGTCGATCCCGCTCTATTCGCTGCTGGCGGAAAAGGCGCAGAAAGCGGCCATCGCATTTACCCCCCGACAGCTGATCATGATCATGGCGCTGTTGGCGGGCATCGCCTTTGTCGGGCTCAGCATTGGCACCCAGACAGAGGTCAAACTGCGCGCCGCTATCTCGGTCGCCATCGGTATCGCCGCAGTCTATCTCTGGGTGAACCAGAAGGCCAAGAAACGGCTGAGCATGATCGAAGAGCAGCTCCCTGACTCGGTCGAACTGATGGTGCGCTCGCTCAGGGTCGGGCATCCGCTGGTCTCGGCCATCCAGATCGTGGCCAAGGAATCCGAAGATCCGATCGCCACCGAATTCGGCATCATCGCCGACGAAGCCGCCTATGGTCGCGAGGTGGGCGAGGCACTCAAGGAAATGGCCGAGCGGCTGGATATGCAGGATCTGCGCTTCCTCTCGGTGGCGGTGACCATCCAGCAGCAATCGGGTGGCAACCTGGCAGAGGTTCTTGCCGGCCTGGCCAAGGTGATCCGCGCCCGCTTCCGTCTATTCCGCCGCGTCAAAGCGATCACCGCCGAGGCGCAGTGGTCGGGCAAGTTCCTGTCAGCATTCCCGCTGGTGGCGCTGATGGTCATCCTGGTGAACGACCCGGGCTATTACGACGGGGTGATGGATCACCCGCTGTTCATCCCCGCCTGTTTCGTCGTCGGCGTGTTGCTGACCGCCAACCTGTTCGTCATGCGCATGCTGACCAATATCAAGGTCTGAGGAGGACATCATGGAATTTCTGAACCAGATCAACGACTTTCTGACAGGTCACCTGGGAGAGTTCGGCCCCCTGATCGTGGTTGGCGTGCTGGGCCTGTTCATGGTCCTGTTGGCCGTCCCACTGCTGATGAACCAACCCGAGGACCCGCTGAAAAAACTCAAGCGGGACATGAACCCCAAGACAGTCGCAAAACCGAAGAAAGATCAACTGCGTCAGAGCGGGCGCAACGAACAGCTGCAACGCTTTGCCTCTTTCCTGGAACCGCAGGATGCCGACCAACTGTCGGCGATGCAGCTGAAGCTGCGCCAGGCCGGGTATCAATCCAAGGACGCGGTTCGCTTCTTTCACTTTGCCCAGATGGCGTTGGGCCTGGTGGGCCTTCTACTGGGTGTGCTCTATGTCACCGTCATCGAGGCGGACAAGGACCTGGACGCCCAGGGGATGCTTCTGCGGGTTCTCGGACCCGGTGCCGCAGCCTATTTCTTGCCGCGCTACTGGATCACCCGTCGCGTCGATACCCGAAAGGAGAACATCACCCGCGCGTTTCCGGATGCGCTGGACATGTTGCTTGTCTGCGTCGAAGCAGGCCAGTCGCTGGACCAATCCATCGTCCGCGTGGCCAAGGAATTACGGGCATCTTATCCCGATCTGGCAGACGAATTCGAAGTCGTCGCCCATGAAATGAAGGCGGGCAAGGAAAAGGACAAGGTACTGCGCGATATGGGTACTCGTTGCGGTGTGATCGATGTGTCCTCTTTCGTCACCGTGATGATCCAGTCCGCCCAATTCGGCACCTCTATTGCCGAAGCGCTGCGTGTCTACGCCGGAGAAATGCGCGACAAGCGGGTGATGCGCGCCGAAGAGGCCGCAAACAAGTTGCCAACCAAAATGACCCTTGCCACAATGATGCTGACGGTTCCGCCATTGCTGATCATCCTTGTTGGCCCATCGGCAAAGGGTATCATGGAACTTGGCAACATGAGCAAATGACGACATGACATCATCGGCTGTGCCGGCCCGACGGCCAAAGCCTGCGCTCGCATGGGCCATCGTCACCGCGGTGACGGTGGCATCTTGCACGAAAGGCGACGAAAATACACTACCCGACAACCCCTTCCCGCCCGGTGTGGATCACCGCAAACAGGCGGTGAGCGGTGTCGAAGTGGGCCAGCGCCTGATGGCCGCCGGCGAATACGAACTGGCGCTTGACGCCTTTACCCGCGCCGCGCTGGACGAGGGAATGACCACGGAAATCCTTACGGGCCTGGGCACTGCAAATCTGGGCCTGGGGCGGCTGGGGCAGTCTGAATCCATGCTGCGCCGCGCTGTTGAAGAAGCCCCTGACTGGCCCGAAGCCTGGAATAATCTGGGCGTTCTACTGATGGAAAAGGGCGAGATCGCCGAGGCGACCGCCGTGTTCCGCAAGGCATATGCATTGGACAATGGCGAAAGTGACTCAATCCGAAACAATCTGCGGATTGCGCTCGCAAAATCTGAAAATCCTGCTATTGATATTGAACAAAAAGAAGAATTCAAATTGGTGCAGCGGGGACAAGGTGATTTCCTGATCCGCAAGACACCATAGAGGGCAAGAGCAGCAAGAAGGACGCAAAAATGCGCCACTTTATCCTGGTTCCGGTCATGCTGGCAGGTGGCCTGACCCTATCGGCTTGTTCCGACAACGCGGATGAAACCGTCGAGCGTGCGTTTCAGGACGTGAATGTCGTCGACGAAACCAATCTGAACGACGTGATGCTGACCGTGGCCGACCCCAACGAGGCGGTTGACTACTTCCAGCGTGCCGCAAAGGACAATCCTGACCGGGTCGACCTGCAACGTGGACTGGCCAAGTCGCTAACCCGCGCCAACCGCAACACCGAGGCCGTCGCCGCCTGGAACCGCGTCGTCAAGATGGACGGCGCCATCCCGGACGACGCGGTCGATCTGGCCGATGCGCTGATCCGCAACAACGAGTGGGATCGGGCAGAGCAGGTGCTGGACGGAGTGCCGCCCACCCACGAGACCTTCAAACGCTACCGGCTCGAGGCGATGGTGGCGGATTCCAATCAGGAATGGAAAAACGCCGATACCTTTTACGAAATCGCCGTTGGCCTCACCACCCGGCCTGCCGGCGTGATGAATAACTGGGGCTATTCCAAATTGACCCGCGGCGATTTCGCCGAGGCTGAGCGCCTGTTCGGCGACGCTATCCGTCAGGACGACAACCTTTTTACCGCCAAGAACAACTTGGTTCTGGCCCGCAGTGCCCAACGCAACTATACGCTGCCCGTGGTCCCGATGACCCAGATCGAGCGCGCTCAGTTGCTGCACACCATGGCGCTGTCGGCGGTCAAACAGGGCGACGTCACTACCGGCAAGGCACTGCTGCGCGAGGCAATCGACACCCATCCGCAACATTTCGAAGACGCGGTACGCTCGCTCCGGGCGCTGGAGATCGGCTGATCTCATGGCCCTTCCTGCCTATGCCGCGCTGTGGTTTTTACCCTTCGCGCTGCCGATCTGCCTCTATGTCGCTTATACCGACTTGGCCGAACTGAAGATCCGCAACCACGCGGTCATGGCACTGGCCGGGGTTTTTGTGGCGGTGGGACTGATCGCATATCCGCCCTTTACCAGCGAATGGGCATCGGGCCGTATCGGCCCGATACCGATGGCCCTGCCCACCTATGCCTGGCAATTGCTGCATCTGCCGCTGATCCTGCTGGTCGGGATAGGGTTTAACGCAGCGGGCGCCATGGGTGCGGGCGATGCCAAGTTCCTGGCAGCGGCCGCGCCCTTTGTCTGGACCGCCGATCTGATCCTTGCCATGGCGATCCTCGCCGCCAGCCTACTGGGTGCCTTTGCCACCCACCGCATCGCCAAATACAGCGGGCTAAGGCGCTTTGCACCCGACTGGAAAAGCTGGGACAGCGGCAAGAAGTTCCCCATGGGCCTGGCGCTGGGCCTCTGGCTGGTCACCTATTTGGCGCTTGGTATCGCACGGGGCAGCTAAGCGCGGCTGACCCATCAATCACCGCCCCGGCGCCCTTGTGATGCCACATTGTTGCATCACTTTCGGCACCAAGCGGGACACCCGCAGACATGTCACCAGAACCACTGCAGGCACACCGATGAATATGCAACCCACCGCCGTGATCGCCCCGCCCGCACCAAAGGGCATCGCCGAGATGCAACTGCCCATCGTCATGATGCGGGACATTCTGTTGAAGACCGTGTTCCGCAAGAATGTGGAAACCGCCCGCGAAGTTGCCGAGGCCATCTGTCTGCCGCTTTCGGTCACGCAGGAACTGATCGACATGTCCCGCGGCCAGAAACTGCTCGAGGCGACCGGGACTCTCAACGCCAACAGCGGCAACGAGATGGGCTATCAGCTGACCGATGCGGGCAAGTCGCGCGCGCTCGACGCACTCAGCCAGTCTGAATATTTCGGCGCCATGCCGGTCCCGCTCGAGGTTTATCGCGAGCAGGTGAAACGCCAGTCGATCCGCAACATCCAGGTCACCCGCGACCAACTGGTGCGCGCGATGGGTCATCTGGTGCTGCCCGACAGCCTGCTGGGGCATCTCGGCCCCGCCGTCAGCGCCGGCCGCTCGATCCTGATGTATGGCCCGCCCGGCAACGGCAAATCCTCGATCTCGAACGGCATCCGCGACGCCCTGGGTGACAATGTCTATGTGCCGCGCGCCATCGAGTATTCCGGCCAGGTCATCACCGTCTATGACCCGATCGTGCACACCGCCGTGGAACAGGAGCCCGACGACCCGACCCAACTGCGCCGCCGCGCCCGGTTCGACAGCCGTTATGTGATGTGCGAACGCCCTACCGTGATCACCGGGGGCGAGCTGTCGCTGTCGATGCTCGACCTGGTCTACAACCCCACTGCGCGCACCTATCAGGCGCCCTTGCAGCTGAAATCCACCGGCGGCATCTTCATCATCGACGACCTTGGCCGCCAGGCCGAACCGCCGCAGGCGATCATCAACCGCTGGATCGTGCCGCTGGAAGAGGGCAAGGACATTCTGGGCCTGCAATCGGGCGAGAAATTCGAAGTCCCCTTTGACACCCTGGTGATTTTCTCGACCAACTTTCACCCCAACGAGATCTTTGACCAGGCGGCGCTGCGCCGGATCTTCTTCAAGATCAAGATCGACGGCCCGAACCAGGAAAACTTCCTGAAAATCTTCGCCATGGTCGCCCGCAAGAAGGGCGTGCCGCTGGATGAAAAGGCGCTGGTGCATCTGCTCAAGGTGAAATACCCGACCATCGACAACATCTATGCCAATTATCAGCCGGTCTTCCTGATCGACCAGATGATCGCCATCTGCGAGTTCGAAGGCATCCCCTATCAGATGAGCCCCGACCTGATCGACCGCGCCTGGGCCAACATGTTCGTCAAGGACGAGAAGATCGTGAAATGATCGGGGTCGCGGGCTGTGGCCGCATGGGTGCGCCGATGCTGGCCGCCCTGCGACGCGCGGGGTTCCCGGCGAAAGGTTTCGACATTCGACCACCCAGCGATTTTGCAGGTAAAGATCACGGGATTACCGATGATATCGCAGTATTTTCGCAAGGCTTGAAGACACTTATCTCTGTCGTCCGAGATATTGCGCAAACTGAGCAGGTATTGTTCACAGATCAGAAACTCATTCACGCAAAACACCTCGATTGTGTCATCCTCTGCTCCACCCTGTCGCCCCGCTATGTGCGCGCGCTGCGGGCTAGGGTGCCGGACCATATCGCCCTGATCGACGCCCCCATGTCCGGGGCCCAGGTCGCGGCCGAGGAGGCGCGGCTCTCTTTCATGCTGGGCGGCGCCCCCGCCGATCTGGATGCGGCACAACCGCTCTTCGACGCGATGGGCAGCCATTTCCACCGTATGGGCCCCTATGGCTCGGGCATGCAGGCCAAGGTGCTCAACAACCTGCTCGCCGCCGCCAATACGGCGATGACACGGCTGGTGCTGGACTGGGGCGATGCCGCCGGCCTCGACGAGGCCGCGCTGCTGGCCCTCATCCATACCAGCTCGGGCCAGAACTGGTTTGCCAGCAATTTCGACCAGATCGAATTCTCCCGTGACGGGTTGAGCGAGGACAACACGATCGGCATCCTGGTCAAGGATGTGGAAAGCGCTCTCGACGCCGCGCCGCAGGGCGCCGACACCACCCTGCCCCGCAGCGTCCAGACCGCGATCAGGTCCCTGCGCCCGCGCCCTTCTTCTGTTTGAAAATACCTCGGGGGAGTCGCCCATAGGGCGGCGGGGGCAGCGCCCCCTTCCCTTGCCCAAGGCTGGTGATAAGGTCACCCCATGCCGCAGCTCCCCGCGCTCCTCACCGACTGGTTCACCGCCAAGGGCTGGTCCGTCCATCCCCATCAACAAGCGATGTTTGATCGCGCCGACCGCCCCGCAACCCTGTTGATTGCCCCCACCGGTGGCGGCAAGACCATGGCCGGGTTTCTCCCCACATTGGCCGAGCTGGCAACTGGACAGCATCAGGGCCTGCACACTCTCTATGTCTCTCCGCTCAAGGCTCTGGCCGCCGATATCAAGCGCAACCTGCGCACCCCCGTTGACGAGATCGGCCTGGCCATCCGGATAGAGGATCGCACCGGTGATACCTCCGCCACACAAAAGAAACGACAGCGCGCCGACCCGCCCCATATCCTGTTGACCACGCCGGAAAGCCTCGCGCTCCTGACCTCCTACGAGGATGCGCCGCGCATGTTTGCCGGGCTGCGCCGCGTGGTGGTCGACGAGATCCACGCTCTGGCCGAAAGCAAGCGCGGCGACCAGCTGATGCTGGCGCTGGCGCGGCTGCAAACGCTCTGCCCCGACCTGCGCCGGGTAGGGCTGTCGGCCACGGTCGAGGACCCGGAGGCCATTGCCCGCTTCCTTGCCCGTCACCCCGACCCTTGCGAGATCCTGCTGGCCGATCCCGGCCCCGATCCCGATATCGCCATGCTGGAAACCGAGGAAATGCCTCCCTGGTCCGGCGGTGGCGCGGCCTATGCCATCCCCGCCGTGCTCGATCAGGTCCGGCGGCACAAGACGACGCTCATCTTTCACAACACCCGCGCCCAGGCCGAGATCTTCTTTCACAACCTGTGGCTGGCCAATGACGACGGGCTGCCCATCGGCATCCACCACGGCAGCCTCGACCGGACCCAGCGCGAGCGGGTCGAGGCTGCGATGGTGCGGGGCGAGCTGCGCGCAATCGTCTGCACCGGCAGTCTCGATCTGGGCATCGACTGGGGCGATGTCGATCTGGTGATCCAGATCGGCGCCCCCAAGAACGTCAAGCGGCTGGTGCAGCGGATCGGGCGAGCCAATCACCGCTATAACGCGCCCTCCAAGGCGCTGCTGGTGCCCGCCAACCGGTTCGAGGTGGTCGAATGTATCGCCGCGCTCGAAGCGGTGCGCGCCCATGAACTCGACGGCGAACCGCGCGGCCCCGGCCCGCGCGACGTGCTCTGCCAGCATATCCTGATCGCCGCCTGCTCCGGCCCGTTTGACGCCAATGCACTTTTTGCCGAGATGACCTCGGCGGGGCCTTATGCCGACCTTGCCCGATCCGAATTCGATGCCTGTCTCGAGTTCTGCGCCACCGGCGGCTATGCGCTGCGCGCCTATGACCGCTGGCAGCGCCTGCAACAGCGCCCGGACGGGCAATGGCAATTGCGCGACCCGCGCAGCGCGCAGCGGATCCGCCAGAATATCGGCACCATCCAGGACACCGACACGCTTAAGGTCCGGCTTAGGCGCAATCGCGGCGGCAAGCCACTGGGTGAGATCGAGGAAGGGTTCGCCGCCTCGCTCACCCCCGGCGACACCTTTCTGATCGGCGGCCAGATCGTGCGCTACGAGGGCCTGCGCGAGATGGTGGTCGAGGTCAGCCGCCGCGCCGATAAAAAGCCCAAGATCGCCACCTTCATGGGCACCAAATTCGCCACCTCGACCCAGCTCAGCGCCCGTATCCTTGACCTTTTTGCACAGACCGACTGGCCGCAGCTTCCGCGCCACACCGCCGACTGGCTGGCCCTGCAACGCCAGGTCTCGCGTCTGCCCGAACGCGGGCGGCTGCTGATCGAAAGCTTTCCGCAGGATGGGCGCGAGCATCTCTGCGTCTACGGCTTTGCCGGGCGCAACGCGATGCAGACGCTGGGCCTGTTGCTGACCAAACGGATGGAGGAGACGGGCCTGAACCCGCTGGGCTTTGTCGCCACCGATTACGCGGTGCTGATCTGGGGGCTCGAGGCCACGACCGACCCGGCGCCGCTCTTCGAGATCGACAGCCTGCGCGCCGGGCTGGATCAGTGGCTGGCCGGCAACGCGGTGATGAAACGCACCTTTCGCACCTCGGCCACCATCGCCGGGCTGATCGAGCGCAATCTAGGCGGCCAGCGCAAGACCGGGCGGCAGGCGACCTTCAGCTCGGACATCCTCTATGACACCTTGCTGAAATACGACCCCCATCACCTGATGATGCAGATCACCCGGGCCGAGGCGATGCGCGGACTGGTCGATTTCGGCCGCATCGAAGAGATGATCGCCCGAGTCGGCGACCGGATCGACCTGGTGCGGCTGGACCGGGTAACACCACTTGCCGCGCCGCTGTTTCTGGAGGTCGGCCGGGTGCCGGTGCAGGGCGCCGCCGAAGAGCGGCTCTTGGCCGAGGAAAGTGCCCATCTGCTGGCCGATGCCGGACTGACCGTCTGAAAGGGCTTGCGCAATCCGGCGTCCCGCGCAAAGAACACATCATGAACGGGTACGAATTCACCTTTGCCGGGGAACGGCTCACCGCGCTTGGCTCGGGCGCGCTCTGGTGGCGCGAGCGACGGCTTTTGTGTGTCTCGGACTTGCATCTGGGGAAATCCGAGCGCATCGCCCGGCGCGGCGGCACCCCGTTGCCGCCCTATGAGGTGACCGATACGCTGGACCGTCTGTCCACCGATCTGGCGCGCACCGCGCCCGAGACGGTGATCTGCCTGGGCGACAGTTTCGACGATGCCGAGGCCGCCCGCGCCCTGCCCGAACCCGCGCGACTGCGCATCGCCACGCTCCAGGCCGGGCTGCGCTGGATCTGGATCGAGGGCAACCACGACCCCGGCCCGGTGGCCATTGGCGGCACGCATCTGCGCGAACTGACACATGGACCGCTGCTGTTTCGCCATATCGCGCAAGATGGCGCACAGGGCGAGATCTCGGGCCATTACCACCCAAAGGCGGCGCTGCGCCTGCGCGGGCGCAACCTGACGCGCCCGGCCTTTCTGGTCGACACCGCGCGGATCGTGCTGCCCGCCTATGGAACCTATACCGGCGGGTTGCGCAGCGATGCGCCGGTTCTGGCCCAACTGATGCGGCCCGAGGCGCTGGCGATTGTCACCGGCGCCACCCCGCATGCCGTGCCAATGCCACGCTGAACAGAGGTTCAGATGATCCCCGCGTCCTCCAGTCCAGGGCGATACTTGCGGCTGATCGGGATCAGATCGCCATTGGTCAGGCGCAAATGGGTCTTGCCCCTGCTGCGCTCGACGCTCTCGATCGCCGCTTCGGTCACCCAATGGGACCTGTGGGTACAATGCCCAGCGATCGGAGACATCTCGTCAATGGCGTCTCCGAACCGCGACCGGATCGTGTGAACCCCCTGATCGGTCACCACATCGACACTGTGATCACGGACGGTCAACCGCAGGATCTGCTCGGAAAATCCTTCTGGCAAGCGTTTGTAAATCCGGGGTTGCGGCGGTTTCTCTACCGCGTTCCCCGACAAGACGCCCCGACGCAGGATGATCAGGCCCGAGGCAAAAATAGTCCCGTAGCGCGCCATGCTCCACAGGTCGGGCGATGCGGCGGCAGAAGGTAGCGCCAGAAGCCGGATCAACAGCCACAACGCCGGTGTAAAGAGCAGCGTGACCAGTGCGACAATCATCAGGTCCTTGCCCAAAAGCGCCGCGTCGGGCAAATGCCGCTCGACCAGACGATGGCTCTGGTGCGCGATGCCGCCCGCGACCCCCATGACCAGCAGCCAGAACAGGAACCGCTGGACAAAGGACATGCTGTGCCCGCCGAACGGAGCCGAGATGCTGGCCAGGAGCGATAGAAACACAAAGGCCGGTCCGATCAGACCCCGTTTATCGGCACTCAGAAAGGATCTCAGTGTGGCTATCATGAAGAACTTGCTTGAACTGATCTGACGCGGAACACCGTCATACCGCAATTGGCCCCCTGCGACAAATACCGGGAAGGGTCCATTTTGACAAACTGCGACGCTTTGGCGTCAGGCGGCGCAAGAAAGCAACACCTTAATGTTGTTCAGTAAAGTTAACAGTGCAGCAGAAAACACATTTCGCGCCAAATCCATTTGACGCTCAGAAGCATCAGGGCCACCGGTGCTTGCGCCTCCGGTGGCCCATCGCGTGATCAGAGGATACTCACGGAGTAAGTCCCTTTGGTTCTGTGAGTTTGTTTGCGCGTGTGCAGGCTGTGAGGGTGTTGGCGAGCAGGCAGGCGATGGTCATGGGGCC
>NZ_JAKOEM010000009.1:0-145889 GCF_022321465.1 Ruegeria alba
CCAGCTTCGCACCAATCTCCAAGATCGGCAACTTCCGCGCCTCGCGCGCTATCTCAATGTCACTCTTATACGCCATGGGTGCGATCCCCCGCTTGATGTCCTGGTATACCGGCGCACACGCGCCGGGCTGGTGACAGCAGTAACGTCGCATTTGCACCGGCAGGATGTGGATTCCGACATATTCGCGACGCGAAACGTCGCGGGCCGATTTCGCGGGTGACGTTTCGGAAACCTGTGCCGCTTATGGCATCCATGGACGCTGATCGGGGATGAACAGGGTCAGTTCATCGCCCAGCCGCAGAGTACCGGGGCGTTCGACCCAGGCGGTGACGCCGCGCCGATCCTGTGCCGCGGGCTTGAAGGCAGCGCCATGACCGGGCTTGTCGGCCTCGACTTCGCCTCCCGGCAAGACACAGGGGCGGTTTTCCATGTCGATGGTAAGCGTGGTTCCGTCCCCGTTCTGCAAGCGCGAGGAGGGCGGTACATGGGTGAAATCGGGAATGCCGCTGACCACGATCGAGGCGCCGAGCCAGGCCGGGTCGAGACGGTCCAACCCCATTTCAGTGGCGATGGCAGCCAGTTCCTCGGTCGACAGAATGGTCAGCTGGCGCACATTGCGGATCTCGGTATCGCGGTCATAGAGGTTGCGCACCCGTACACAGGAGGGACGCGTGGCGCCCTCGTGCCGCTCGCCTGTGACCCCGGAAAAGCTCAGCTCCAGCATATCGACTGGTTCTGCCCGCAGCACCCCGCCCGCAGGCACCCAGCCCAGCCATTCGACCCGGCCCACATAACCGCTTTTCTCAAGAACCGGCATTCGTACACTCTCCCATTGGTGACGGCCGCAACCTTAGCCGCCTCTCCGTCAGAGGCCAGCCAAAACAAAAAGGCCCGGGCGCATGCCGGGCCTTTTGATGTTGCTCTGTTCGAAATCAAGCGGTGGGTTCGGGCTCCATCCCGCCTGCCGGTGGCGCCTTGGGCTTGGTCTTGGGAATCGCGGTCACGCTGGCGGCGTTGCCCTGATCCTTGCCCGGATCCTCGTCATCGCTTTCATGCGGAGGTTCGCCGTTCATGACCCGCTTGATCTCGTCGCCGGTCAGGGTCTCGTACTCCAACAGACCCTGGGCCAGACGTTCCCAGTCGTCGCGGCGTTCGGTCAGGATGGCATGGGCCTGATCATAGCCTTGCTGGATGAAGCGTTTGACCTCTTCCTCGATCAGCTCCTTGGTATGGGCCGAGACCGAGAAACCGGCGGTATTGCCGGAATAGCCCTCATGCGCCTCGGCATAGTCGATATTGCCGACCTTGTCGGACATGCCCCAGCGCATCACCATCGCACGGGCCAGTTGGCTGGCCTGCTGGATGTCGCCCGCCGGACCGTTGGACACGTGATCCTCGCCGTATTTGAGAATCTCGGCAGCCTTGCCCGCCATGGTCATCGCCAGTTTCTGCTGGCATTCGTCACGATGCCAGTTCAGCCGGTCCATTTCCGGCAGGCTTACCACCATGCCCAGCGCGCCGCCGCGCGGGATGATCGTGGCCTTGTAGACCGGGTCGCACATCGGCAGGGCAAGCCCCACCACCGCGTGGCCCGCCTCGTGATAGGCAGTCTTTTCCTTCTGGTCCTGGGTCAGCACCATCGAGCGGCGCTCGGCCCCCATCATGACCTTGTCCTTGGCGTTCTCGAAATCCTCCATGGTCACGAAACGCCGGCCCACGCGGGCGGCCATCAGCGCCGCTTCGTTCACGAGGTTGGCCAGATCGGCCCCCGAGAAGCCGGGCGTGCCGCGCGCGATGATGCGCAAATCGACATCAGGGCCCAGCGGGGTCTTGCGCGCGTGTACGCCCAGGATTTTCTCGCGGCCCTTGATGTCGGGGTTGCCGACGGTGACCTGACGGTCGAACCGGCCCGGACGCAGCAGCGCGGGGTCCAGCACGTCCTTGCGGTTGGTGGCGGCCAGGATGATGACGCCTTCGTTGGCCTCGAACCCGTCCATTTCCACCAGCAGCTGGTTCAGCGTCTGTTCGCGCTCGTCATTGCCGCCGCCATAACCGGCGCCACGATGACGGCCGACGGCGTCGATCTCGTCGATGAAGACGATGCAGGGCGCGTTTTTCTTGGCTTGCTCGAACATGTCGCGCACGCGGCTGGCGCCGACACCCACGAACATTTCCACGAAGTCCGAGCCGGAAATGGTGAAGAAGGGCACGCCCGCCTCGCCCGCGATGGCGCGCGCCAAGAGCGTCTTACCGGTGCCCGGAGGGCCCACCAGCAGCGCGCCTTTGGGAATCTTGCCGCCAAGACGGCTGAATTTCTGCGGGTTGCGCAGGAATTCGACGATCTCTTCCAGCTCTTCCTTGGCCTCGTCGATACCCGCGACATCGTCAAAGGTGACGCGGCCATGTTTCTCGGTCAGCATCTTGGCCTTGGACTTGCCAAAGCCCATGGCGCCACCGCGCCCACCGCCCTGCATCCGGTTCATGAAATAGACCCAGACCCCGATCAGCAGCAGGAACGGCAACAGCGTGATGAGGAAGGACTGGAACCCCGATTGCTGCTGCTTTTCGGCGCGCACCGGGATGTTCTTGTCGATCAAGAGGGTCGTCACCTCGGCATCGCCAGGCTTGATCGTGACGAAATCGCGACCGTCAGTGGTGCGGTAGCGGATCTGCTCACCGTCTAGGATCACCTTTGTCACATTGCCTTCATCGACGGCACTGACAAATTCGGAATAGGTCTTTTCCTGGCTCTGCAAGGTTCCGCCCGACCCGCTGAACAGGTTGAACAGAGCGAGAATCAACAGGAAAAGGACGACCCAGAAGGCGATGTTACGTGCGTTGCCCAAGGACATTCTCCCAATACTTTCCGGCCGCGGAACTCCGCAGCCAGCTTGTTTCTTAAAATAGAGAGGATCGAGCGAGGTTCAATGCGATAAAAGGGACGCGTAGAAGTCTTCTTCGCCGCTTTCCAATTCGGCGGTCCAACCATTGGGCAATCCGGCCAGCGGCGCGGCGATCAGAGTGTCCCCGCTCCAGACCGACGGGCTGGCGATCAGTGCCGCATGGGGGCGCCCGGTCAGGCGCCAGTCCGGGCAGAGTTTCAACCCCGCCGGGCCAAGCGCGCGCAGCTCTCCGTTCTTGACCACCGGGCCGCGCAGCACCCAGCGCCCATCCCACAGTTCGCCCTGCGGGGTGGTGAGGGTTTCGACCGCCTTGTGTTCACGACAAAACCGGATACGGCGCCCCTGCCCCAGGATCAGGCACCCCCCCAACTGGCCCGAACGCTCGTGGCGCAGCGCGGCCAGCGCCTCTGCCACCGCGGCGCGGCGCGGCGGATATTCGCCGCCTCCGATCCAGCTGACGATATGCAACAGCATCCGTCGCGCGATCTCATCGGGCAGGGTTCGAAAACCGCGCGGCTCCAGCAGGACATCGCCGCCGTCGATCCGGGTCAGGTCGCGCGCCGCCAGAAAGGTGTACCAATCCAGTGCCTCGCGCGCGCGGGCCATGTTGGCGGCCACCTCTGCCAGACCCTGCGCATCGATGCCCAAGGGCGCCAGATCCGCCAGCGCCCGGCGCGCCTTGATGCGGTCATAACGGGCATCCTCGTTCGACGGGTCGTCGGCCCAACCGATGCCTTCGCTAAGCAAAAAGTTGCGCAGCGTGTCGCGGGTGATACCCAACAGGGGCCGCACCAGCACCACCCCGTTCTGCATGCGTCGCGGCGCCATGGCGGCAAGCCCGGATACACCGGCGGACCGGCTCAGCCGCATCAGCAGCGTTTCCGCCTGATCGTCGGCGGTGTGAGCCAGCGCCAGCGTGGTCACACGGTTGCGCAGCGCCCATTCGGTCAGCAGCGTATAGCGGGCGCGGCGGGCCTGGTCCTGAAGATTGCCCTCGCCGGTCCATCCGGTCCAAAGCAGGGTTTCATGTGACAAGCCCAGGCCAGCGGCCTGGCGGGCGACCAGCGCCGCCTCGGAGGCTGCCTCGGGCCGCAAGCCATGGTCGACCGTCGCGACCAGCAGTGTGACGTCACGACCCGGGAAGCTGCGGGCCAGCAGATGCATCAGAGCAACCGAGTCCCCACCCCCGGAAACGGCAACGCCCAGCCGCCGAGGCGGCTGGGCGGAGAACTGCGCCCTGAGATGATCGACGAGGTTCTGGCCGCCAGCCGTCAAGAGCACCCCAGCGAGGACATTTCCCGATTTGCGTCGGCAACGGCAGCCGCCGACGGGAACCGGACAGATACTTCGCCCAGCGTAACGCAGGCCTGGCTAGTCTGTCCCAACCGGCCCAGCGCTGCCCCCAGTTGGAAAAGCGCCTCGGCGGCAAGCGGCCCGGTACTGTCACCGGTAAAACTGGCCAGATAGGCGCGGGCCGCCTCGCGGGTGTCGCCCGTTCCATCCAGTGCCTTACCGCGTTTCAGATGCGCCTCGGCGGCCAGCGGACTGCCGGGATAGGAGGCCTCGAACTGGGCAAAGAGGTCGGCAGCCTTGGCATAGTCGCCCGCCGCGAGTGCCTCGCTGGCGCTGTCGAATTCGGCCTGTTCGCCCACCGCCAGTTCAGTCTGCGACTGGCTGGGCTGGGGCGAGGCCGCGGGCGTTACCTGCACGTCTCCGCCCAGGGTGGTACCTTGGGACAGTTTCGCGATATCGCAATCCGCCTCCAACTCGCACAGGCGGAACTCCAGATCGCCCACCCGGTTGCTGCCATCGGCAACCACGCGGTCGATTCTAGCATTGAGCTGCTCTGTCAGCCGCGTCAACCGCTGCAATTCTGCCTCAATCGCATCGACCCGCTCAAGAACTGTGCCCCCTGCCACCGAAGGCGAAGGCGAGCCAGTGGTCGAGAATTCGCGCTTGAGCCGCTGCACCTCGACATGCAGAACCGTCAACTCCTGCCTGATGTCGGCGAGCGTTTGCTGATCCTGAGCCGGTGCCTGCCCCGCAAATGCCAGAGAAACGGCAAAAACCGCGCCAGCAACTCTCATCCGCTTACCCCGTCAGATCCGTCGTCAGAACCGTCACCGCACGGCGGTTCTTGGAATAGCAGGCCTCGTCGCTGCAAATCTCGATCGGGCGTTCCTTGCCATAGCTGACAGTCTTGAGCCGGCTGCCGGCCACCCCGCGCGAGATCAGATACTCGCGCGCAGCATTGGCGCGGCGGGCGCCCAGCGCGAGGTTGTATTCGCGGGTGCCCTGCTCGTCTGCGTGACCCTCGATAGTCGCGTTGTAGTCAGTGTTGGTTAGCAACCACTGTGCCTGCGCCCCGAGGGTCGCCTGCGCCTCGGCGCTGAGCGTTGACTGGTCTACCGAGAACAGAACGCGGTCGCCGATCGCCTGGTTGAAATAGGCCGGCGAGGTGGGATCACTCACCAAGCCACTGCCAGCGCCCGCGCCAGCTCCGTTCAGATCGACAGCATTGCCATCGCCCAGATCCGCGGGATTTGTACAGGCTGTCAGCGCGAGCAACACGCCGATTACTGTTAGCTTGCTCAATACGTTCATTCCAGGTGCCTCACCTAAGATTTTCTTGTCTCTTTGATATCACATCGACTCGTCCATGTGAACGCGCGCCGAAGTGGGGGAATCCGCGGTTTACTTTTGCAACGGCGACCACGAAGGATCGCTGCCGCCATCGGGGGTGCGGACCGGGCGCAGATTGCGGCCCGAGATGTCGACGGAATAGAGCGCGGCGCGCCCGCTGGCGCCCTGCGTCTCGCGGGTGAACATGATGACGCGCCCATTGGGCGACCAGGTCGGCCCCTCGTCCAGGAACGAGGCGGTCAAGAGACGTTCCTCGCTGCCATCGGTGCGCATCACGCCGATATGAAACCGGCCCTTGCTCTGCTTGGTGAATGCGATCAGGTCGCCACGCGGCGACCAGACCGGCGTGCCATAACGGCCCTGACCGAAACTGATCCGGGTCGCCTCGCCGCCCGAGGCGGACATGACATAGAGCTGCGGCGTGCCGGATCGGTCGCTTTCGAACACGATACGGCTGCCATCCGGGGAATAGCTGGGCGCGGTCTCGATCGAGGGGGCGCTCGTCAGCCGGGTGCTTTGCCCTGAGGCGATATTCATCGCATAGAGGTCGGTATTGCCGCCCTGCGCCAGCGAGAACAGCACCGTCTGACCATCGGGCGAAAAGCGCGGCGCAAAGCTCATGGTGCCGTCCTGGCTTTGCAAGACGCGCTGTTGCACCTGGCCGACGTCCAGGATGTGGATGCGCGGAAAGCCACCCTGATAGCTGGTATAAAGCACGCGGTCGCCCGAGGGAGAGAAACGTGGCGCCAGCACGATCGACGAGCTGTCGGTCAGATACTGCACGTTGGCGCCATCGTAATCCATGATCGCCAAACGCTTGCGGCGCTGGTCCTTGGGTCCGCTTTCCGAAACGAAGGCGACGCGACTGTCAAAATAGCCGCCTTCGCCGGTGATCCGGCTATAGACCGCATCGGCCACCTTGTGCGCCATGCGGCGCCAGCCGTCGGTCGTGCCTGCAAATTGCAGGCCGCTGCCCAGTTCGGCCCCGGCGAACACGTCCCACAGGCGGAACCGCACCGTCAGCCGGTTGCCCGACACGCTGACCGCGCCGGTGATCAGTGCCTGCGCGTTGATCGCCTTCCAGTCGGCGAATTGCACCGGCGCGTCGAACGAGGTGACCTGACTGATATAGGCGGTCGACGGGATTTCACGGAACAGACCGCTGCCGGTCAAATCGTCGGCCAGAACGCGCGCGATCTCGGCCGCGTATTCGGCAGCGGCGGGACTGTCGGGCACGAAATTCGGCGCCGCATAGGGCAAGGGTTCGATGATCCCCTCATCGATGGTGATCCTGAGCGGTTGGTTCTGCGCCTGGGCCGCTCCGGCCAGCAGCGCTGCACCCAGAACAAGGCTGGTCAGAATTCTCATCATTTGATCCGCATCCTCTCGGGATTGAATGTCATTTCGATATCACGCCAGTGATCATATTTTTCACTGGGAAGTTTATAGCCCTTGGCCCCGCAACGGATGATAGCACGGCGCGCGGCCTCGTAGGCCTGTTTCGCGGCCCCCGACGATCCGCCAGAGCTTTCGATCATGCGGATCGAGCCGGTATCGGGCGTGCCGTCGGCATTCATCCGCACCGAAACCACCACTGTCGTCCTCAGCGCCTCGCTGGAAAGCGAGCCCACGTTCCAGCATTGCGACACCGCCACGCGCAGCGCGTCCTTCTCGCCGCTGGTCAACGGCGGGCCGGTGGGAGCTGGTGCGGCGGCCGGTTCCTCGGTCGCGGCCAGCGCTTCGGCCAGGGCATCGTTCACCGCGCTGCGGGTCTCGGCGGCCTGGCTGGCAGGTGCCGGACTCGCCTCGGGTTTTGCTGCGGGTTTTGCCTCTGGTGTGGCCGCGGGCTTGGTCTCGGCGGTCTGCGTGGGCTGCTGCGGGCGCGTCTTCGGGCGGGGCGAGCGCGACGGCGCCACCTCGGCCGTCGGATCGGCCTCGGGTTCAATCCGGTCGGTCGCCTCCTCGGGTGCGGTGGCGGGCTGCTCGGGCTGCGGCGTTTCGGCCCCTTGCTCGGCACTCACGGGCGGGGTTTCGACTGGATCCGGGCGTGCATCGGGCGGCGGTGCTGCCACCGGTTCCGGGGCGACGCGCTCAACCGGGCGCGGTTTGGGGCGCTTTCCCGGCGGTTCCGGCAACAGCACCGTTTCAGGCTCTGGCCGTTCCAGGCTGGGCGCCTCGCTGGGCACCTGCGGTTCCGGAGTGGGCTCGACCGGCTGCGGCGCAGGTTCGGGCTCGGGTTCGGGCCGGGCCACCGGCTGCGGCTCGGGGCGCACCGGTTCCGGCTCGGGCTCGGGCGCTGGTTCCACCGGCGCCGGCTGTTCGATGGGCGCGGTAGGCTGTTCCGGTTCGACGGGCTGAGGAATGATCTCGGGCGCCTCGCGCGGCGCGCTCAGCGCCGCGAACTCCTCGGCCGAAATGACCGAAACCTCCTGCACCTCGAAAGGCAAAGGATCCGAGCGGAAGGCACCGCCCAGAAAGGCCCATGCAACCAACGTGACATGGGCGAGCGCGGAAATCTTGGTGCCGGTCTGCAAACCGCTGCCTCACTCTCCGCCACTGTCGAGCCGTGGTCCGCCGGTATCGGTGACCAGCCCGACATTGGAAAATCCGCCCGCGTTCAGCGCCCCCATCACCTGCATCACCTGGGCATAGGGAATACCGCCATCGGCACGCAGATAGACCCGGTCGCTGCTGCGTTCGGCGGCAATGGCGCGCAGGCGCGCGACCAGCTCGTCGCGCGGCACGGCGGTTGTCTGGATCTGCACCTCACCCTCTGCCGTGATGGTCACGGTCAGCGGTTCCTCGTCATCCGAGGGCAGCGCGCCGGCGGCGGTCTTGGGCAGTTCGACCGGCACCCCCACCGTCATCAGCGGCGCCGCCACCATGAAAATGATGAGCAGCACCAGCATCACGTCCACAAACGGGGTGACGTTGATCTCGGACATCGGCCGGGCGCGTCCGCGACGGCGCCCGCGCCGACGCCCGCCTGACCCGCCTTCGGATTGCTGAACCGCGGCCCCCATGGCTCAGCTGTCCAGCTGACGCGAGAGGATGGTGGCGAACTCGTCGGCAAACGCCTCGTAGCCCGCAACGATCCGGTCGCTGTCGGCGCTGAGCTTGTTGTAGAAAATGACCGCCGGGATCGCGGCCAATAGGCCCAGACCGGTGGCCAGCAGCGCCTCGGCGATGCCCGGCGCCACAACGGCCAGGTTGGTGTTCTGCTGCTCGGCAATCTCGATGAAGGCGGTCATGATGCCCCAGACGGTGCCGAAAAGACCCACGAAGGGTGCGGTCGACCCGACCGTCGCCAGCACTGGCAGGCCGCGTTGCAGCCCTTCGGCCTCCTTGGCGATGGCCACGTCCATCGACCGGTCAATGCGCGCCTGCGCCCCGGCGATCAGGCCGCCGTCGTTGCGATGCGAGCGACGCCATTCGATCATGCCAGCGGCGAATATCTTCTCGGAACTGCCCTCCGGATCCGTCCCGATCTGTTCAAACAACTCGTCCAGCGGCTCGCCCGACCAGAAAGACCGATCAAACCGGTCCGCCTCGCGCCGGGTCGCGCGATACAGGATGTGTTTCTGAATGATAATGGCCCAGGCCCAGAACGATGCCAGAAGCAGCAACAGCATGACCAGTTTGACCGTCAGCGTCGCGCGGGCGAAAAGCCCCCACATCGAGAAATCGATTTCCTGCGCCAATGCCAGGGCTTCTGTTTCCATGAACCTGCTCTTTATTGCCCTATGACCGGTTTTCCGGCCTTGTTTCGCACGACGCTATAGCAGATTCCCGGCGATTTCCAACAGAACAGCAGAGGCGCCGAAAATTGTTACAGCAATGCGCGAATCTCCGCCGGGAGACGCACCGGGCGTCCCTCGCCGTTCATGCAGACGGCGGTGACGGTGGCCCGAAAGATCTCGGTCTCGCCGCGCCGGACGCTCTGCGCCATGGTCAATCGCACCCCTGACAGCGCGACCACCTCGGTCAGCACCGTCAAGTCGTCCTCGAACCGCGCGGGCGCCAGGTATTCGGCCTCGATCTTGCGCACCACCCAGACCAGCCCGGCCTCGCGCATCGCGTTCTGGTCGTTGCCCAGGTTGCGCACCCAGTCCGAGCGCGCCCGCTCGATGTACCGCAAATAGTTGGCATGATAGACGATGCCGCCCATGTCGGTGTCTTCGTAATAGACCCGAACGGGAAAGACATGCGTCATTGCGGGCGCTCCATGCGGGCAAAAAGTCTGAGCGCATGAGAGGCGTCCCGCGCCGCCCCTGGCAGGATCGGATCATAGGCCGCACGGATCAACCCGGCAATCTCGGGCCGCAGAATCGTTGCGTCACCCGCTAGCCCAAGCGGCGATTGTTCGCGGAAAGCGGCCTCGGACCACAACAGCATGACTTGCACCACCTGGGCCAGCGCCAGCGTCTGGGCGGGCTGTGCCGCCATCTGCGCATCCAT
The DNA here is from genome assembly GCF_022321465.1 of Ruegeria alba. Taxonomy (NCBI): domain Bacteria; kingdom Pseudomonadati; phylum Pseudomonadota; class Alphaproteobacteria; order Rhodobacterales; family Roseobacteraceae; genus Ruegeria; species Ruegeria alba. The sequence goes on from NZ_JAKOEM010000009.1 coordinate 10,005, forward strand.
CCGCAAAAAGACGAATGCCGCGCGGATCGCCCCTCCTTCGTCAAAGCGAAAGGCGCGATACTGGTTCGCACCTGCTGCCGTCAGCCGTTCGACCAGCGGCGCCAGATCCGGAATCAGCCTGTCGAGGTCTGGGACTGCCAGAAGTTCCTCCCAGTCACGAAAGAAGAAAACCATGCAGTTGGCCCCCAATTCGGGATCTGTCTCGGCCATCTTGTGACCCGCCAGCGCCATCACCGCCTCGAACGCGCCCTTTACCACCGACAGCGTTTCATCCTCGACCCCGAACACGATCGGCACCACAGGTCGCCCCCAGCGGGCGAACTGAAAGCTGCCGTCGTCGCGGGTGAACATGGCTTCGATTGTCTCAGGTGTCAGCATGGTGGACCGGCTCCGCAAAAAGGCGCCCCGTTTCTTGTCGAAACGCGGGCCAAGGTCCACCCCCGCCATTGCAAGATCGCAACCCGCGCCCCTTCACTTTGCCCAAAATACTCCGGGGGAGCCTACAAAATTCGGCGAATTTTGTAGGTGGGGGCAGCGCCCCCTTGCACATCCCCATCCCTAGCCGAACAGGTCGCTCTGCCCCGGCGGGCGCGGCGCGTCCAGGCCCAGATGCGTCCAGGCCTTCTGCGCCAGCATGCGCCCGCGCGGGGTGCGCTGGATCAATCCCTGCTGCAAAAGATAGGGCTCGATCACCTCTTCCAGCGAGTCCCGGCTCTCGCTCAAAGCCGCCGACAGGGTCTCGATCCCCACCGGCCCGCCGCCGTAATTTTCGGCGATGAGCCGCAGATAACGGCGGTCGGCGCCATCAAGGCCCAACTGGTCGACCCCCAGCCGGGTCAGCGCGTGATCAGCCAGTTCGCGGGTGATGCGGCCGTCGCCCTCGACCACGGCAAAATCGACCACCCGGCGCAGCAGGCGCCCGGCAATTCGCGGGGTGCCGCGGGCGCGCCGCGCGATCTCACGCGCGCCGGCCTCGTCGGCAGGGGCGCCCAGCTTGCGCGCATTGCGGCTGACGATTTCGAACAACTCGTCAACGGTGTAGAACAGCAGCCGGGTCGGTATGCCGAACCGGTCGCGCAGCGGCGTGGTCAACAGGCCCATCCGCGTGGTCGCCCCGACCAGCGTAAAGGGCTGCAACTCGATCCGCACGGTCCGCGCGGCGGGCCCGTCTCCGATCACAAGGTCCAGCTCGAAATCCTCCATCGCCGGATAGAGCACCTCTTCGACCGCCGGGTTCAGCCGGTGGATCTCGTCGATGAACAGCACATCGCGCGCCTCGAGGTTGGTCAGGATCGCCGCCAGATCCCCCGCCTTGGCCAGAACCGGCCCCGAGGTCATGCGGAAATTCACCCCCAGCTCGCGCGCCATGATCTGTGCCAGCGTGGTCTTGCCCAGGCCGGGCGGGCCATGGAACAGCGTGTGATCCATCGCTTCACCCCGCTGGCGGGCCGATTGCACGAAGATGCGCAGATTGGCCCGCGCCTCGGCCTGACCGATGAATTCGTCCAGCGCCTGCGGACGCAAGGCGCGGTCATTGTCCTCGGGCAACGGATCTGGCCGCAGGGTCGGATCGGCGTCGGTCATCTGTCATCTCCCGCAAGGACGCCCGCCAGGGCGGATCGAGCGCACCTCATGTCTTGGGCGCGAGCAGGCGCAGCGCCGCGCGGATCAGCTCTGCCTCTCCCGCCTCCGGCGCCTCAGCGGCGGCCTGTGCCACGGCGGCGGCGGCATCCGAGGGGCCATAACCCAGATTCGAGAGCGCCGACAGGGCACCTGCGGTCGCGGCACCGGCGCCGCTGGGCGGCGCGGTCTTGCGCGGCGCCGGCGCGGCGGGTTCGATCACCTCGACCACCTCTGCCGCGCCCTCCATTGCCTGGGCCACCGTGCCGCCCATCGCCATAACCCCCGGCGCCTTGTCCTTGAGGTCGAGCACGATGCGTTGCGCCGTTTTCGGCCCCACGCCCTTGGCCGACTTGACCGAGGCCCAGTCGCCCAGCGCAATCGCCCGGCTGACCCCGTCCGGCCCCAATGCGCCCAGAATGGCAAGCGACACCTTGGCCCCGACCCCCTGGACCGAACACAACAGCCGGTGCCATTCCTTCTCGGCCAGCGACATGAAGCCATAAAGCTGCATCAGATCCTCGCGCACCACCATATCGGTATACAGCGCGACCGCCTCGCCCACACCCGGCAGCGCCGCCAGCGTCCGATCCGAGCAATAGACAATATAGCCGACCCCGCGCACGTCGATCAGTACATGGTCGGTCGCGCGATAGTCGAGCCGCCCCGTCAGCTTGCCGATCATGCCCGCACCTCTCTCTGGCTCAGCGCCTTCGCGCCTCCGTAATAGGCGTGGCAGATGGCGATGGCCAGCGCGTCCGCCGCATCCGCCCCCTTGGGAAGGCAGCCGGGCAATTGCAGCTTGACCATGTGAATGACCTGTTCCTTTTCCGCGTGGCCTACACCCACCACCGTCTTCTTGACCCGGTTCGGAGCGTATTCGCCAACAGGCAAGCCGGCCTGCGCCAGCGTCAGCAGCGCCACACCGCGGGCCTGACCCAGTTTCAGCGTGCCCGCCCCGTCCTTGTTGACGAAAGTCTGTTCGATCGCCGCCTGATCAGGCCGGTGCGCGGCGATCACCTCGACGATCTGATTGTGCAGCGACAACAACCGCTCGCCCAGATCGTCGCCATCGGAATGACACAGCCCGTTGGCCACATGCGACAGCCGACTGCCCCGCGACTCGATCACGCCCCAGCCCAGCGTTCTCAAGCCTGGATCAATGCCAAGTATACGCATGTGTCCGCCCTGCCCGCCCGTTGTTGTAACTTTTTTCACGAATTAGCACGAAAGGGGAACATTTTCCAAGCGCTTTACGCTCACGCATGATTCCGACGCCTCGGATCCCGTTTTCGACTTCCTGCACAAAACCGACATGCTGCGACGCAGAAAGCGACAGGTTTTCACAGTCGATTTACCCAATATTTCATAAGGGTTTCGACGAATTTGACCTATGCAATCAGCGCATGCCGAACATGCAATTTGCGCGCTTGCTTTGTCGATTTTCGGCGCCTAGATGCCCGGCTGAAACAACGACCACTACTCACAACCCTATAGAGGACGCACGGATATGGCCGCACTGGACACCACCCGCTTCGCTCAAGGCTCCTTCGGCCTCGTTGGCCGTTTCGCTGCTCTTGGCACCACCATCGCAAACGCGTTTGCCGCCTGGAACGACGCCCGCGCAACCCGGAATGCGCTGACCGCGCTGAGCGACCGCGAGCTGGAAGATATCGGCCTGAGCCGCGCCGACATCGACACCGTCGCCGCAGGCAAGACCGTTTACTAAGTTCATCCCGCTCCCTCGGGACAACAGCAAACGCCGCATGCAAGAAATAGCATGCGGCGTTTTTTCTTCGCCGAGGGAAAATCAGCGCAGAATGGGCCCGATCTGTTCGGCAAGGAACAGGCTTGCCGGATCGACCTGCATCACCCAGGCTCCGGCTTGTTCGACCGGCGTGCCCTCAGCCAAGCTCGACAGGCGGGCGTCATAGCTGTCAGGGCCGAGACTGGCCAACAAAAATGCCTTGAAAGCGAGGATCGCCAAGCACAGTAGAAGCAGCGCCCGAAACGGCATTTGCACGCTCGCGCGGCGGGGCTTCAATTCGATCAGCCCATCTTTGCGCATGCGAGCGGTATAGCCGCGCGACAGAGCCTCGTGCTTCTTATTCAATCGACGAATGCGTTGGTCGAAGTCGACATTGTTATCGACCATGGCAACCTCCATACACCGGCCCCCACCAGCGTTGGAACTATGCTACGGTCGAAATTGGGCGAAACCAAGGCGGATGTATAAAATGCCTGTAAAACTGGCCTAAATTGCGTCGATTTTGCGAAGCAGCAGCGTAGTCCAGTCACCAATCACCCCGCGATCGACAAGATTGGTTCCAGCCTGCGCATAAACCGCGATCACATCATCGGCTTGTTCGTTCAGGATGCCGGACAGAATCGCATAACCGCCGGGTCGCAGATGGGCCACAAGATCGGGGGCCAACGCCACCAGCGGCCCTTTCAGGATGTTGGCAAAGATCAGGTCATAGGGCGCATGCGCCGCCAGTTCCGCATGGTCGAAGCCCGCCGCCTCCAGGCAGGTGACCGCGCCCTCCATGCCGTTGGCCTTGAGGTTGGCTTCGGCCACCTCGACCGCGACCGCGTCGATATCCGAGGCCAGGAAATCGCCCTGCCAGACCCGCGCCGCCGCCATCGCCAGCACCGCGGTGCCGCAGCCGATATCGGCCACCTTGGCGGCAGTGAACCCCTGCTCGATCAGCCCGTCCAGCGCGCGCAGACAGCCCAGCGTAGTGCCGTGGTGGCCGGTGCCAAAAGCCATCGACGCCTCGATCAGCAGCGGGATGCGATCCGCTGGCACCTTGTCGGCATCATGGCTGCCATAGACAAAGAAGCGCCCCGCCTCGACCGGCGACAACTCGCGCCTGACATGAGCGACCCAATCGGTTTCGGGCAGCTCCGACACCACGAAGGGCTGGGCGCCATGCACCGCCGCCAACAGCGCCAGCGCGGTATCGTCGGGGGTCTCGGTGAAATAGCCGCCGACTTCCCACAGGCCCGAGCCGTCCTCCAGCTCGAACACGCCGATACCGGTGGGTTCGGGGGTCAGGCTCTCCATCGCCTCGCCCAGCGCCTCGGCCTGGGATTTGCCGGTCAGGGTGGTCAGCGCGGTAAAGGTGGGCATCAGCGTCTCCTGTATCTGTCAGGATGCGCGTAGGGCCGTGGCGGCGCGAGGTCAAGCCGTGGCAGGTGACGGCGGCCCAGGCCAACGACGAACCGCCAGCCCCAGAACGACGCCCCCAGCCCCACCAGAAAGCTGCACAGCGCCTGCGCATAGATCACGCCGGTTGCCCCGTAGGCTCCCGCCAGCCAGAGCGCGGCGGGCAGCGTCAGCGCCCCGTCGCGCAGCCAGTTGGTCAGCGTCGCCCGCCGCGCCTTGCCCAGCGCGTTGAAGGCGGCGTTCGACACGAACAGCAGCGCGGCAAAAACAAATCCGCCCGCGCCCACATGGGTAAAGGCGCGCAGCACCTCGAGCGCGGGGCCTTGCAGGTCGAACACCGAGCCGATACCGGGGGCAGCAAGGCTCAGCACCGCCCACATCACCAGCGTATAGCCAAGGCCGAACAGCACCGCGTCGCGATAGGTGCTGCGCAGGCGCGCATGTTCTCCGGCGCCGAAATTCTGCCCAAAGATACCGCCGATGGCCCCCGCCAACGAGAAGATGCCGCCAAAGGCCACCACCGTCAGCCGCCCCACCACGGCCCAGCCCGCCATCGCCTGATCGCCGAACTGCGCCATGACCGAGGTCAGGATGTAATTGCCAACCGGGGCGGCCAGCTGGGTCAGGATGGCGGGCACCGCGATCACCATGAACGGGCGCCAGGTGGCCAGCAGGTCGCGCCGCCGAGGCCGGGCCAGCAGGTCATGCGGCCCCGTGGCAAAGCGGAACGCCATCGCCAGCATGACGAACCGCGACAGCACCACGCCCAGCGCGGCGCCATCCAGCCCCATTTCCAGCCCGTAGATCAGGAACGGGTCGATCACCATCGCCACCCCGCCCGATGTCAGCGTCACCGACATCGAGCGCATGCCGTCCCCCTCGGCCCTGAGCGCGCCATTGGCGACCATACCCGCCGCCATTACCCCCAGCGAGGGCACCGACAGCGCCAGATAGCGCGCCGCCAGTTCCGCCGTCTCGCCACTGGCGCCCGATAGCTGAACGATCTGATGACGAAAGACAAAGATGACGAGGCCGACAAGGCTCTGGATGGCAAAGGCCAGCAGCATCGCCGCCGTGGCATGCCGCCGTGCCAGCCCGCGCCGCCCCTGCCCGATCCCGCGAGAAATGAGCGCCACCGCGCCGATCATCAGCCCGATACCGACGCTGACCGACAGGAACTGGATGGCAAAGGAAAAGCCGATCGCCGCCATCAGGCGCGGATCCCCCAGCCGGGAAATCCAGTAGAGATTGGCCGCATCGACCAGAAAGACAAAGGTGATCCCCATCGCGCCGGTCAGGGTCATGCGGATCACATGCCCCATGGTCGAGCCGCTCAGGAACCGCCCGCGCCGCTCCATCCGGCTATTCCGCCGGGGCGGCGGGCATGTATTTCGACAGCACCGTCTCGTTGCCCGGTTCGGGGTGGCGCGGGATGAGCAGCGACAGGCCAAGCGAGATCAGCGCCATGCAGGCCGCCAGCCCGAACACCGCCGCAGGAGACACCACCCAGAGCAGACCCAGCAGAACCGGCAGGAACACCGCCGCGATATGATTGATGGTAAAGGCAACGGCAGCGGTCGGCGCGATATCGGCCGGGTCGGCGATCTTCTGGAAATAGGTCTTCAGCGCCAGCGCCAAGGCGAACAGGATATGGTCGATCACGTAAAGGATCGCCGCCAGCATTACGCCCCAGCCGAACCAGTAGATGCCACCATAGGCGGCAAAGACCATCGCCAGGCCGGCATACTCGAATATCAATGTGCGCCGTTCCCCGAACCGGGCCACCGCCCGTCCCAAAAGCGGTGCGACCCCCATATTGATCACCAGGTTGATCAGATAGAGACCGGTCAACTCGTGCACGTCGAACCCGAACTTCTCGACCATCATAAAGCCTGCGAAGACCACAAAGATCTGCCGCCTTGCGCCCGCCATGAATTGCAGCGCGTAGTAAAGCCAGTAGCGCCGGCGCAGGATCAGTTTCTTGGTCTGCGGCGTCGGCGCATCGAACTGCGGATAGGCCAGCAGGCAAAAGAGGGCGATCACCACGGTCAACCCGCCCGCCGCCATGAACACCGTGTTATAGCTCAGCTCGAACCGGTCCCAGGTCAGCACAATCAGCCCATAGATCACCAGCGTCGAGGCCGATCCGGTGGCCACCAGCCAGCCCAGCATCTGCGGCGCGCGGTCCTTTGACAGCCATTGCAGTTGCAGCGACTGATTCACCGTCTCGTAATAGTGAAACCCGATCGAGCTGAAGAGGGTCACCATCAAGAGGCCACCCAGGCTGGGAAACCAGGCGGTGACCGCCGTGGCCACCCCCAGCAACATCAGCGAGATCAACCCCAGCACCTGCTCGCGCATCACCAGGATCACCGCGATCACGCCGACGGCCAGAAAACCGGGTATTTCGCGCACCGTGTGCAGCAGACCGATATCGGCACCGTCGAAATTCGCCACCTCGATGACAAAGTTGTTGAGCAGCGCGCTCCACGCGTTGAAGGCGATGGGCATGGCAATGGCCATCGCGAACAACAGCGTGACGGGACGGCGCCAGAACGGCAGGCCGGCGGCCTGAGACAGGGGAACGGGTCGGAACATGGCAAATGCCTTACGCCCATTCCCTCGCCTTGGCGAGAGCAAAGCCCGCACTGCACAATCGCTCTGCATCAGCGCGCAGCCCGGTCCGGCGTCACCGCATGACCTAAATCAAATCACATATCGGAATGTGTCGCTATAACGGCGCAACTTTTGCAGCCCGGAGAGCGTCATGGATCTTGTCAGCCTTGTCGAACGCATCGGCGAAGCCCCCACCGCCGCCCTGTTCGGGTTGATCACCGGCATCACCTTTGGTGTCGCGGCACAGCGGTCGCGATTCTGCCTGCGCGCGGCCACGGTCGAATTTGCCCGTGGCCGGATGGAGGACAAGGTGGCGGTCTGGCTGCTGACCTTTTCCACGGCGCTGGTCTGGGTGCAGGCGGCGCAGTTGATGGGGCTGATGAACGGTGCCGATGCCCGTATGATGGCGGTGCCCGGCAGCTGGTCGGGGGCGATCATCGGCGGGCTGATGTTCGGCGCCGGTATGGTTCTGGCGCGCGGATGTTCCGGGCGCTTGCTGGTGCTGGCGGCCACCGGCAACCTGCGCTCGGTGGTATCCGGGCTGATCTTTGCAGTTGTCGCACAGATGAGCCTGTCGGGCCTGCTATCGCCGCTGCGCGACAAGCTGGCGGCGCTGTGGATTACCGAAGGCGGACGCAACATGAACCTGCTTACCACCTTTGGCTTGCCGGAATACGGCGGGTTGGTGCTGGGCCTGATCTGCGCCGTTTTCGCGCTGGTGCTGGCGCGGCGCCACCGGATCGGCGCGGCGCGGCTGGTCTTTGCCTCGGGCGTGGGCTTTGCCGTCGCGCTGGGCTGGGTGCTGACCTATGCGCTGAGTCAGGTGGCCTTTGAGCCGGTGCAGATCGAAAGCGCCACCTTTACCGGGCCCTCGGCGCATACGCTCATGTTCTTTCTCGACCGCAACGCGGTTCTGGAATTCGATGTCGGGCTGGTACCGGGCGTGTTCATCGGCGCGATGATCGCCGCGGCGCTGGCGGGCGAGATGAAGATCCAGGCCTTTGACGGACCGGTCACCATGCGCAAGGCGATGATCGGCGCGGCGCTGATGGGGTTCGGCGGCATGCTGGCGGGCGGCTGCGCCATCGGTGCGGGCGTGACCGGCGGCTCGATCTTTGTCGGCACCGCCTGGGCGGCGTTGTTCTTCATGTGGGTGGGGGCCATGGCCACCGATTTCCTGATCGACCAGCGCGCCACCAGCGCCCGGGTCGCCTGATCACGAAAACGCGAGGCTAGGGATTATTTGCGGCGCGGTGGCGTCCTTTGTTCTGCCGGTTGCATGAGGCACCGGTTGAGTGAGATCAGAAGGACACCCGACATGACCCTGAAACCCAGCCTTGCCCTGGCCGCCCTGTCGCTGGCCATTGCCACATCCGCCCTGGCGGGCACCGCGATCCAGACCGGCGACACCGCCAAGGGCGCAGTACTGACCGATGGCAATGGCCTGTCGCTTTATACCTTTGACAAGGACATGCCCGCCGTGTCGAACTGCTATGACGATTGCGCGGCAAAATGGCCGCCGCTCGAGGCCACCAATACCGCCCGCCCGCAGGGCGAATTCGGCATCGTGCTGCGCGCCGACGGCTCGCGCCAGTGGACCCACAAGGGCATGCCGCTTTACACTTGGGTCAAGGACAGCAAGGCCGGTGACATCACTGGTGACGGGGTCAAGGGCGTCTGGCATCTGGCCCGTCCCTGACGGCGGAGCGGTTGAATGGCGATCCTCGACCAGATCGAAGCCCTGATCCCCGACTTGCGCCGCTATGCCCATGCGCTGATGCGGGACCGCGAGGCAGGCGACGACCTGGTTCAGGATTGCCTGGAACGGGCGGTGGCAGGCCTTGCTGGCCGCCGCCCGGACGGCTCCCTCCGGGCCTGGCTGTTTCGCATCCTGATCAACCGGCATCGCGACCTGCGCCGCCGCGCGGCGCGCGCGGGCCATCTGATGGCGGTCGAGGATCTGGTGGTGGAACCGGCCCATCCCGCCGGTCAGGACAGCCATATGGCCCTGCGCGAGACCGAGGCCGCGATTGCCCGCCTGCCCGAGGATCAGCGCCGCGCGCTCTTGCTCGTGGCGCTGGAAGGGGCCAGTTTCGACGAGGCAGCGGCGGCGCTCGACATCCCCAAGGGCACTCTGATGTCGCGGCTGGCGCGCGCGCGGACCAATCTGAGAACCATGACCGGGCGCGGGGAGCCCTCCGCCGGCCTGGCCCAAAGGGGTAAAGGCGTATGACCCAGGACCCGCTGAACGACGAAGAACTGATCGCCTATTTCGAGGATGCGCTGCCGGTGGACGAACGCGCCGCGCTGGAGGCGCGGCTGGCGCAGGATCCGCGCGCGCAGGCACTGCTGGAGGACTGGACGCGGCAGAATGCCGAGATCCGCGCGCTTTATGGCGAGTCCGATGCCGAACCGGTGCCCGCGCGGCTGCATGAGGCCCTGCGCCCGCCCCCGGCGCCGCGCCCGCCGCTGTTGCGGCAAGCGCTGGCGGCGATAGCCCTGTTGGCGCTGGGTCTTGTTGGAGGCTGGGCCGGGCACGCCCGACTGGGCGCCCCCTCACCCGCTCCGGCGCTGGCCGATGCGGCGCTGACCGCGCATAACACCTATGTGGTCGAGGTTGTGCATCCGGTCGAGGTGCCCGCCAGCCAGCGCGACCATATGGACAGCTGGATGTCCAAGCGCATCGGCGCGCCGGTCAGCCCGCCGGACCTGTCGACCTCGGGCTTTACCCTGATGGGCGGGCGTGTCCTGCCCGCAGGCGACCGGGTGGCCGGGCTCTACATGTACGAGAACGCCCAGGGTCTGCGGATCACCCTCTATGTGGCGCAGCAAGAGGCAGGCGACAGCGCCTTTCGCTTTGCTGGAGACCGGCAGACCGAAATCCTGCACTGGGCCGATGGCGGGCTCGGATTCGCCCTGACCGGCGCCCTGCCCCGCGACGCTCTGCGCCAGATGGCCACCAGCGCCTATGAGCAGTTGCTGTAGCAGCGGAGGGGCTGGTCAGGGGGCGCTGCCCCCTCGGCCTTTGGCCTCACCCCGGAGTATTTCTGACCAGAAAGAAGCCGGAATGCGGGCACTGCTTCTTTCTGGTTTAGAAATACTCCGGAGCGCGAGGCGGAGCCTCGCAAAATAAGATCAAAGAAAGCTTTGCGGATCGATATCGACGGTGAGGCGCAGGTCGCCCTTAAGCCGCAGCGGCGCGATCCAGCGGGCGATGGCCTCTTGCAGCGGTGCGCCCTTGGGCGCCTTGACCAGGAGCCGCACCCGGTGACGGCCCCGGATGCGGGCGATGGGCGCGGGCGCGGGGCCGAAGACCTGCGCCCCGATCTGGCGCAGGGGCGCGTCGTTGCGCGCCATGGCGGTGCCGAGATCGAAGACCGGTCCGGCCTCGGGGCCCGACAGGATGATCCCGGCCATCCTCCCATAGGGCGGCACTCCGGCGGCTTGACGCTCTGCCGCCTCGGCCCGCCAGAACCGTTCCTCGTCGCCGGCAAGAATGGCGCGGATCACCGGGTGTTCCGGCTGATAGGTCTGCAACAGCGCCTGTCCCGGCTTCTCGGCCCGCCCCGCCCGGCCCGCCACCTGCCGCATCAGCTGAAAGGTGCGCTCGGCGGCGCGCAGGTCCGAGCCTTGCAAACCGAGATCCGCATCGATCACCCCCACCAGCGTCAGCAAGGGAAAATTGTGCCCCTTGGCCACGAGTTGGGTGCCGATGACGATATCCGCCTCGCCTGCCGCGATCGCCTCGATCCGCTGTTTCAACGCGCGGGCGGTGCCGAACATGTCCGAACTGAGCACCGCGATGCGGGCCTCGGGAAAGCTGGCGGCGGCCTCTTCGGCCAGCCGCTCGATGCCAGGTCCCACCGGGGCGAGCCGCCCTTCGGCGCCGCAATGGGGGCAGGTGTCGGGGATCGGTTTGGTCTCGCCGCATTGATGGCACATCAGCCGTTTCAGGAACCGGTGTTCGACCATGCGCGCGTCGCAATGGTCACAGCCGATCTGCTGGCCGCAGGCCCGACAGAGCGTGACCGGGGCATAGCCGCGCCGGTTCAGGAAAAGCAGCGATTGTTCGCCTTTGCCCAATCGGTCAATCACCGCGCGACGCAAGCTGGGCGAAATCCAACTGGAAGGCTGCATCGTCTCGGCCCGCATGTCGATGGCCTGCATCTGCGGCAGCACCGCCGCACCGAAACGCGAAGTCAGCTCCAGCCGCTCGTATTTACCCGCATCCGCATTGGCCCAGCTTTCCAGCGAGGGCGTGGCACTGGCAAGCACCACCCGCGCGCCGCAGATCGCCGCCCGCAGCACCGCCATGTCACGCGCATTATAGAGGACGCCATCCTCCTGCTTGTAAGAGGTGTCGTGTTCCTCATCGACGATGATCAGGCCAAGATCCCGAAACGGCAGGAACAGCGCCGAGCGCGCACCCACCACCAGCTGTGCCTCGCCCTGCCCCACCATGCGCCAGACGCGGCGGCGTTCGGTCATTGTGGCACCCGAATGCCATTCGGCGGGCCGCGCGCCGAACCGCGCCTCGACCCGGGTCAGGAACTCGGCCGTGAGCGCAATCTCCGGCAGCAGCACCAGCGCCTGTCGCCCCATGCGCAGCGCCTCGGCCACCGCCTCCAGATAGACCTCGGTCTTGCCGGCACCGGTCACCCCCTTGAGCAGCGTGGTGCCGTAGCGCCCGCTGCGCAGCCCGGCCCGCAGGCTGTCGGCAGCGCGGGACTGATCCTCGGTCAGCGCCTTGCCGGGCAGGTCGGGATCGAGATGCGGATAAGGCAGATCGCGCGGGCTGTCCTCTTCCCGCACGGCCCCCTGTTTGACCAGCCCCTTGACCACCGACGCGGTCACCCCCGCCATTTCGGCCAGTTCCTTGAGGGTGAAGGCGAGCCCACCATAGTCGCGCAACACCTCAAGAACACGGGCGCGCGCATCGGTCATGCGGTCGGGGTCCCCCGCGCCCAGCCGATAGATCTTGCGCATAGAAGGCGGGTCACCCAGACCCGGCGCGCGGGTGGCCAGGCGCAGCATCGCGGGCATCGGGGTCAGCGTATAATCGGCGGTCCGGCCCAGAAAGGCGCGCATTTCCGCGCGCATTGGCGCCACGTCGAGCACCCTCAGCACCGAGCGTACCTTGGACCGGTCAAAGTCACCCCGCCCCGGCCCCCAGACCACGCCCAGCACCTTGCGCGGGCCCAGCGGCACCTCGACAAAGGCACCCGAAAAACAGCCGCCCTCGGGCGCCTTGTAGTCGAGCGTCCGGTCGAGCGGCTGCGTGGTCAGGACCGAGACAAGCGCCCCCTCTTCGAAAAACCCGCCGCTGTCCAAGCCGCCCGTGTCCAAGCTGATGGCTCCCGTCAAACCTCATGTGCCGGCACAGCCCGGCATTCGGGGTTTGCGCCGCCTGTCTCATGAGGTAAAGGCAAGCCAGACCGAGGCCAACCCATCAAAGGACTGCCCCATGAAATTCTTCGTTGATACCGCCGAAATCGACGCCATCGCCGAGTTGAACGACCTGGGCATGGTGGACGGCGTCACCACCAACCCCTCGCTGATCAAGAAATCGGGCCGCGACATCATCGAGGTCACCCGTGAGATCTGCGCCATGGTCGACGGGCCAGTGTCCGCCGAGGTGACCGCCACCGATGCCGAGACCATGATCGCCGAAGGCCGCAAGCTGGTCGAGATCGCCGGCAATATCGCGGTCAAGGTGCCGCTGACCTGGGACGGGCTGAAGGCCTGCAAGGTGCTGTCGGACGATGGTCACATGGTGAACGTGACGCTGTGCTTCTCGGCCAACCAGGCGCTTCTGGCGGCCAAGGCGGGCGCGACCTTCATCTCGCCCTTCATCGGTCGGCTCGACGATATCAACCTGGATGGCATGGACCTGATCCAGGACATCCGCACCATCTATGACAACTACGGGTTCGAAACGCAGATCCTGGCGGCCTCGATCCGCTCTGTGAACCATATCCTCGACAGCGCGCGGATCGGCGCCGACGTGATCACCGCCCCGCCTGCGGTGATCAAGGCGATGGTGAACCACCCGCTGACCGACAAGGGGCTCGATGCGTTCCTGTCCGATATCAAGGCCGCCGGGATCAAGATCCTCTGAGGCATCGCCCTCGCGGCGCGCTCACGCACCGCGAACAACCGGGGAAAAGCCCAAGGAAATTCGACGAATTTTCTTGGGCGCCCCGCACCGGCAGCGTTCTTGCCCAAACCGTGTCGCAGCACATCCGGTGGTAGAATTCCGCCCGAGTGTTGATTTTTCGGCAGAAAAATCGCATTCCCGTGTTATAAAACGTCGCAACATAAAACGAGGCGTGAATGAGCAGCAGCCCGAAGCTGGACGAAACCTTGCGCGAGGCGATCATCGCCAAACCGCAGGTGGTATTGGATGACAAGGACATCATGCATGCGCTTGTCGCCGCGAACGAGCGGGCGATGGGCGGCAATGTCGTCGATCTGCGTGGCATCGCGATGGAGCGGCTCGAGGCCCGGCTGGACCGGCTCGAGGACACCCATCGCTCGGTCATCGCGGCCGCTTATGAGAACCTTGCCGGCACCAATCAGGTGCAGCGTGCGGTCCTGCGGCTGCTCGACCCGGTGGATTTCGAAACCTTCCTGCGCGATCTCGGCACCGAAGTGGCCGAGGTTCTGCGCGTCGATGCGATCCGGCTGGTGCTGGAAAGCAGCCAAGCCGAGCGCGGTGCCTCGCTGGAACGGCTCGACGATGTTCTGACCGTAGCACAGCCCGGATTTGTCGACAGTTATCTGACCGCCGGGCGCAACGCGGTGGCGCGTCAGGTCACGCTGCGCCAACTTCAACAGGCCACCCCGCAGGTCTATGGCCGCCGCGCCGACTGGATCCGGTCCGAGGCTTGCCTGAAACTCGACTTGGGCCCCGGTCGCCTGCCCGGCATGCTGGCAATGGGAGCCGAGGACCCGCATCAGTTCACCCCGCAATTGGGTACCGACCTGCTTTCTTTCTTTGCCGGCGTGTTCGAACGCACGATGCGCCGCTGGCTGTCGTGAGCCTGATCTCGCCGGCCTGCCGCGATGCATTGCAGCATTGGCTGGACACGCAGCGGGCACTGGCCGGTCGGGCCGACAACACCATTACCGCCTATCGCACCGATGTGGTCGAGTTCATGTCCTTCATGACCGTGCATTTTGGTGCGACGCAAGGGCTGGCACCGCTGGCCCGTATCGGGGTTCCCGACATGCGGGCCTGGATGGCCCAGATGCGCGCCGACGGGATCGGACCCCGCTCGCTGGCGCGCAAGCTTTCGGCGGTCAAGAACTTCTATCGCTGGCTGGCCGAACGCGAGGGGTTCGAGCCCACCGCCGTGCTGTCGACCCGGGCGCCCAAGTTCCAGAGGAAACTGCCCCGCCCACTGGCCGAGGATGCGGCGCGCGCGATGATCGACACGGTCGAGCTGCAATCGACCAAACCCTGGATCGCCGCCCGCGACATGGCGGTGGTGACCCTGCTTTATGGCTGCGGGCTGCGCATCTCCGAGGCGCTGTCGCTGACCGGGCGCGCGGCACCGCTGCCCGCCACGCTGCGCATTCGCGGCAAGGGCGGCAAGGAACGTCTGGTGCCGGTGATCCCCGTAGCCCGCGCATCGGTCGATGCCTATCTGCGGCTCTGCCCCTGGCCGTTGGAGCCTGACGCACCGCTGTTTCGCGGTGCCCGGGGCGGTCCGCTGAACGCCCGCAGCATCCAGGCGGTGATGGCCAAGGCACGGATGCAGCTGGGCCTGCCCGCCACCGCCACGCCGCATGCAATGCGCCACAGCTTTGCCACCCACCTGCTCGAAGCCGGCGGCGACCTGCGCGCGATTCAAGAGCTGCTGGGCCATGCCTCTTTGTCGACCACACAGGCCTATACCGCCGTCGACACCGCCCACCTGATGGAAGTCTACAACCGTAGCCACCCCAAGGCCTGACGCCCGCGCCCCGGAACCGATTGCAGCAGACGAATTGCAACCCTGTCATTTTTCCGTCATGAGGGGCGGATGACACCTCAGTTCCGCGCTCTCTTCGTCCATCTCTTTACCGCCACCGGCGCTGTCTTTGCCATGCTGGCGATGCTGGCGGCGGTAGATGCCAAATGGGACCTGATGTTCCTGTGGCTGGTTGTGGCCTTCTTTGTCGACGGGCTCGACGGGCCGATGGCGCGCCGCTACCACGTCAAGACCTATGCCCCCGAATTCGACGGGGTGCTGCTGGACCTGATCATCGACTATCTGACCTATGTGTTCATACCCGCCTTTGCCCTGTTCAAATCGGGGTTGATGGATGGCTGGACCGGCTGGTTTGCGATCATCATCATCACCTTTGCCAGCGCCATGTATTTCGCCGACACAAGGATGAAGACCAAGGACAATTCGTTCTCGGGCTTTCCGGGTTGCTGGAACATGGTGGTGCTGGTGATATTCGCGCTCGAGCCAAATTTCTGGGTCAGCCTGGTGCTGGTCACCGTGCTGGCGGTGTCGATGTTCCTGCCGCTCAAATTCGTTCATCCGGTCAGAACGCAACGCTGGCGCGCGGTAACTCTGCCGATGGCGCTGGCCTGGACCTTCTTCGCGGGCTGGGCCGCCTGGGTCGGGTTTCACCCCGAGAGCTGGGCGCATTGGGGCCTGGTGGTGACCAGCCTCTACCTGATCTTCGCGGGGATCGCCCAGATGGTCATTCCCGAGAAAGACATAGCCAGTCCCTTCTGACCCCAGCCGCCCGGTTGCCGGGCTGAATCGAGGGCGCTCCCCGGATCAGGCGCCGGATCCGCATCCCCTGCGCCGTGGCGCTCGCGACCAATGCGTCGGTATCGACCGGATGACCCGGCCGCGCTGCCGGGGCTGGCCCATGGCGCAATGACAGGATCATCCGGCCCTGCGGCGACAACCGTGCCAAAGCGGTGGTCAACCCCTCTTGCTGCGCTTGCGGCGACAGGTGATGAAACACCCCGATCGTCAGGATCAGGTCAAAGCGCAGTCCCACCCCGCGAAGCCGGGTCAGGTTGGGCAATCGGTCATCGACCCAGGTGATCGGGTGGCCGCGATGACGCTGCCGCCCCGCGGCGCGAAAGGCGGCCACCGGCTCTACCGCCCAGACCCGATGTCCGCGCGCTGCCAGCCAAGCCGCATCCCGCCCACTGCCGGCCCCGAGATCCAGACAAAGACCGGGGTTTTCAGGCAGATCATCAATGACCGGAGCCAGCACATCTGCACTGTCCAGCGCCTCGAAAGCGGCAATCAGCGCTTCGGCCTCGGCCGCATAGCCACATCGCACCGGCCGGCCACGCAAGCCGCTCACATGATATCTTCGATCTCGAAGTCCTGGCCGTTATGGGCAAAGCTCTCTCCCACCCGCAGGTCCTTCATCGCCAGATAGATCGGGCTTTGCATCGAGATACCCATATAGGTTTTGCCATCCACGTCGAACCGGGTGGTCGAGACACAGACCACGAAGTTGCGCCCACCAAAGGACACCACCGCGCCCGGCCCAACCGTGTCGGTCAGCGCGAAATCGGTATTCTCGATGACATCGATCTTGGCGTGATGCGCCTGAACCGGGGCATCAAAGGCGGCGGCCAGATCGCGGTTCTCGCGCGCGGCGACCAGATCGTCCTTGTCATGCACCTCACGGTCGCCCAGTTGCGCCTCCTTCAGGAAGGCTTCGTAATGCGCCTTGGCCGCGGCCAGTTCGGCCGCCTCCAGCGACATCAGCTTGTCATGCACGGCCTGTTTCTGCGCGGCACGGTCGGTCATCTGAGTCTCCTGTCCATGTTCCAGACGATATCTGAATGGGTTGACGCCCAGCTTGCCTTGATCTGGGTCAGATGAGCAAGCCCGCAGCCCCTTCCAGTCGCAAAAGAGCCACCTTGGTCTCCACGCCACCCTCTCCGGAAAACCCGGTCAGGCCACGGGCGCCCATCACCCGGTGACAGGGGATGATTACCGGGATCGGATTGCCGCCACAGCACTGGCCCACTGCCTGGGCCGAGGAGCCGAGATCGCGCGCGATCTCGCCATAGGTGCGGGTATAGCCATAAGGGATCGCGGCGATCGCATCGCAGACGGCGCGTTGCAAGGCCGACCCGCGCACCTTCAAGGGCAGTTCGAACTGTTCCAGCTCGCCCCTGAAATAGGCCCTGACCTGCGCCGCCGCCCGTTCCAGCAGAGGCGTGTGGTCCGATCCGCCAAGTCCCCAGGTGGCGCGGATGATCGCACCATCCTCCTCGGTCAGGACAAAGGTGCCGGTCGGCGTATCAACGGTCAGGCTCGGCATGCCCCGACCATGGCGCCGCAGCGGATCATACACAAGATGTCGCGCCCTGTTCCAACTTCATTTCGCCACAAATACTCCGGGGAGCGCGAGGGGCAGCGCCCCTCGCCCGGTCGCTGCCGCCCGGCAGCGATCCCCTCAGCCCAGCGCCGCGTCGCAGCGGCCGCAGACGCCCGCATGGGCATGGCGACCGACATCGGGCAGGATCTTCCAGCAGCGCTGGCATTTCTCGCCCTCGGCGGTTTCGAACACCACGCCGACTCCTTCGACCTCGGGCAGGCGGAAGGCCTCAGAGGGTGCCGGATCACCGGTCACCGTCAGGCCCGAGGTGATGCAGAGATCGTCCATGTCGATGCCGGCAAGCAATTCGCGCAGGCCCGCGTCTTCGACATGCACCACCGGCGCCGCCTCAAGGCTCGACCCGATCACCTTGTCGCGACGCTGGATTTCCAGCGCCGAGGTCACCACCCGGCGCACCCGGCGGATGCGGGCAACGCGCGCCTCCAACTCGGCGTCGCGCCAGCTGGCGGGTGTATCAGGGAAATCGACCAGGTGGACCGAGCTGTCCTCGCCCGGATAACGCTCCAGCCAGACCTCTTCCATGGTGAACACCAGCACCGGTGCCAGCCAGGTGGTCAGGCGGTGGAACAGCAGGTCGAGCACGGTGCGCGCCGCCCGGCGCCGCGTCGTGTCGCCGTCGCAATAAAGCACGTCCTTGCGGATATCGAAGTAGAAGGCCGAAAGATCCACGGTGGCAAAGTTGAACACCGCGCTATAGACGCCCTGGAAGTCGAAGGCGGCATAGCCCTTGCGCACCTGCTCATCCAGTTCCGCCATGCGGCTCAGCACCCAGCGTTCAAGCGGCGGCATCTCGGCGGCATCCTCGATCCGGTCGGCCTCGGTGAAATCCGAGAGCGAGCCCAGCATGAAACGCATCGTGTTGCGCAGCCGGCGATAGCTGTCGGCCACGCCTTTCAGGATCTCGGGCCCGATGCGCTGGTCGGCGGTATAGTCTGTCTGCGCCACCCAGAGCCGCAGGATATCGGCGCCGTATTGCTTGACCACCTCGTCGGGCACGATGGTGTTGCCCAGCGACTTGGACATCTTCATGCCCTTCTCGTCGAGGGTGAAGCCATGCGTGACCACGTTGCGATAGGGCGCGCGTCCGAGCGTGCCGCAAGCCTGCAACAGCGAGGAGTGGAACCAGCCGCGATGCTGGTCGGTGCCCTCCATATAGACATCGGCGATGCCGTCCGCGGTGCCGTCTTCACGGTCGCGCAGCACAAAGGCATGGGTCGAGCCAGAGTCGAACCAGACGTCGAGCACGTCGAACACCTGATCCCATTCCTCGGCCTTGTAGTCATTGCCGAGGAAGCGCTCCTTGGCCCCTTCCGCGTACCAGCAATCGGCGCCCTCGGCCTCAAACGCGGCAAAGATGCGGGCGTTGACCGCCGGATCGCGCAGCAGGAAGTCCGGGTCGGTCGGCAGCGCGCCCTTGCGGGTAAAGCAGGTGAGCGGCACGCCCCAGGCGCGCTGGCGCGACAGCACCCAGTCGGGCCGCGCCTCGATCATCGAATAGAGCCGGTTGCGCCCGGTTTGCGGGGTGAACTTCACCAGCTGGTCGATCGAGGTGAGCGCGCGTTCGCGGATGGTCTTGCCATAGGTATCCTGCCCGTCATTGACGGGACGGTCGACGCTGGCGAACCATTGCGGCGTGTTGCGATAGATGATCGGCGCCTTCGACCGCCAGCTATGCGGATAGCTGTGCTTGATCTTGCCACGCGCCAGCAAGCCTCCCACTTCGGCCAGCTTGTCGATCACCGTCTTGTTGGCATCGCCCTCGCCGCCCTTGCGGGACAGGATGTACTTGCCGCCGAAAAACGGCAGGTCGGCCCGGAACGAGCCATCGTCCATCACGTTATAGGTGATGACCTGCTCGAGCATCCCCAGATCGCGGTAAAGTTCGAATTCCTCCATCCCGTGGGAGGGGGCACAATGGACAAAGCCGGTGCCCTCGGTATCGGTCACGAACTCGGCGGCGCGGAAATCGCGGATATCGTCCCATTCGCCGTTGGAGCCTTCGGCGCCGTGCAGCGGGTGGGTCAGGCCGCCGATCTGCGACGGGTCCACGTCGCCCACGCGGCGATACATGCCCGGGTCCAGACGGGCGCGGCGCATCACGTCATCGGCCAGCTTGTCGGCAAGGATGTACCTGTCACCCACCGACGCCCAGCACTCGTCCGGGGTGCCGGTGACCTCGTAGAGGCCGTAGGCAATATCCTTGCCAAACACCACCGCCTTGTTCGACGGGATGGTCCAGGGCGTGGTGGTCCAGATCACCACCTGCGCGCCGTCCAGATCGCCACTGTTCACCACCCGGAATTTCACCCAGATGGTGAAGCTTTCCTTGTCGTGATACTCGACCTCGGCCTCGGCCAGCGCCGTCTGTTCGATGGGCGACCACATCACGGGTTTGGAGCCCTGATACAAAGTGCCGTTCATCAGGAACTTCATGAACTCGTCGGCGATCACCGCCTCGGCGTGATAGTCCATGGTGACATAAGGATCGGCCCAGTTGCCGGTAATGCCCAGGCGCTTGAACTCTTCGCGCTGGATGTCGATCCAGCCCTCGGCAAAGCGGCGGCATTCCTGACGGAACTCGACGACATTGACGTCATCCTTGCTCTTGCCCTTCTTGCGGTACTGTTCCTCGATCTTCCATTCGATCGGCAGGCCGTGACAGTCCCAGCCGGGCACATAGCGCGCGTCGAACCCCATCATCTGGTGGCTGCGCACGATCATGTCCTTGATCGTCTTGTTCAGCGCGTGGCCGATATGCAGGTGGCCGTTGGCGTAAGGAGGGCCGTCATGCAGGGTGAACGGTGCGCGGCCCTGTTTTTCGCGCAGGCGGTCATAGACGCCGATCTTCTCCCAGCGCTCCAGCCACTGCGGCTCGCGCGCCGGCAGTCCGGCGCGCATCGGGAATTCGGTTTTCGGCAGGTTCAGCGTGTCTTTGTATTCGGGCGTTTCAGCGGTCGTGTCGGCGCACATCTCGGGCGTCCTCTGGCAAACATGTCGGTTGGGGGATATTCGGTTCGGTGCGATGGCTCAAGCACCTTTGCCCGGCGTCTCGATCTGGTCAGAGCGCCGGGGAGGTAATTCGAATAATGATGGCCGCACGGTGGGTCATGCGCGCCTTATAGGCAATTCCCGCACGGGGGGAAAGCGCCGTTATGACACAGCCCTGTTGCCTTACGCGCATTAGCGTCAAATGGGCTTGCAAACGTGTGCCCGGTTGCGCATTCCAAGGGCGAACAGCAATCCAAGACAAAGACCAAAATGAACAAACCCCTCCTGCCCCTATTCGCCCTTGCACTGACAAGCACGCTTGCAGGCTGTACCGAACCGGTCTCTCCCGGTGCGCAAGCCGCACTGACACTGTCCAACAGCGTGCAACTGAGCGCTGCCGGCAAGGCCACCACCCCGGAAAAGATCACCCCGGTGCGGATCACCTTTCCCGACAGCCGATCCTATTCTGCCGTGCCGCCGGCCTTTCACCCCAAGACCTGCCAGCTGAGCAGCAGTCATTTCGCCGCCGAGGTGAAAATCCCGGGCGAGGTCAATCTGCCCTCTTATGGCACCAAGACACCGCCGATGCGGGTGCGCTGCATTTCGGAGCAGTTTGAATTCGACGAAACCATCAAGCCGGTGAATCTGACGCAGCAGGCCTATTCAGCAGCGGCAGCCGCACATGTCCTGGTGGGGTACGGTCTGGTCGGCGCCGCGGTCACCGCCAGCCAGGCCAGCCAGCGCGACAAATCGCAAGACATCTATGGCTATCCGCTGAAGATCGAACTGCAATAACGCGCCTGACCCGAGTTTCAGGCGTGAAACAGCGTTCCCACCCCATAGGCGATGGCCGCCGCGGCCCCGCCTATGGCCAGCGTCTCGAATCCCGACCGCCACCAGGGCGCCAGCGACCAGCGGCTTTTCAACGCGCCGATGGCAAAGAATACCGCAGCAGTCATCCAGGCTGAAACGGTGAACGCGCCGTCCACCCCGAACAGGAACGGCAAAAGCGGGATCATGCCCGCCAGCAGAAAAGCCGCGAATGTTGCCAGCGCCGCCCGCATCGGGTGGGGATCGACGCTGCCGAGGCCGTATTCACCGTCGATCATCAGCGCGACCCAGTTGTCACGATCGGCGGTGATGGCGTCGGTGGCCTGTTCCAGAACCTCGCCCGACAGCCCCTTCTGCGCCAGGATCTCGCGCACCTCCAGCCGCTCTCCCTCGGGGTAGCGGGCGATATGGCGCTCCTCGACCACGCGCAGGCGCCGAACGTTGTCCAGATCGGCCTTGGTCCCCGAGTAGTTGCCCGCCGCCATGGAAAACCCGTCAGCCAGAACATTCGCCAGCCCCAGCGCCACGATGACAAAGGGCGAAAGGCCCGCCCCCGCCACGCCCGCCACGATGGCGAAGGTGGTCACCGACCCGTCGATGCCGCCATACACAACGTCGCGCAACACGCCGCGCCCGGGCGGGGCGCCGATCCGCTGCGAGACCTCGTTGGGGCTATGTCCATGTTCTTTCATTCCAGCAGCCTTCCCGTTTGCCCGGTGGGCTGTCCTTGTCCCAGATCAAGCCCCCGCCTGTGACAGTATGGCGCTTGCGGATCGGAACCCTATATCCGACTTTAACAGTCAGAAAAGAGACGCCAATGCCCAGCCCCCTGCCCCTGTTCCAGATCACCGACCACCAGATCGACCGCGTCGTGAAGGTCTTCTATGCCCGCATCCGCGCCCATGGCGAACTGGGCCCGGTCTTCGCCGCCCATGTGCGCGACTGGCCCGCGCACGAGGCGCGCATCGCCGCTTTCTGGCGCAATGCCATCCTGAAAGAGCGCTGCTATGACGGCAACCCGATGCGGGTGCATGTCGCGCGCCCCGATATCCGGCCCGATCATTTCCCGCTCTGGCTTTCACTCTTTCACGAGGTTCTGACCCAAGAGCTTGCCGCAGACACCGCCACCCGCTGGGGGGCGCTGGCCGACCGGATCGGCCACGGGCTGAAAATGGGTCTGACCTCGATGCGCCAGAAACCGGACGACGTGCCCTCGCTCCTCTGAGCCTGTCTTCATTTCGCACCAAATACTCCGGGGGGGCCTACAAAATTCGACGAATTTTGTAGGCGGGGGCAGCGCCCCCTTACCACCTGAAGTCAGCCATTGGCCTTGCTGACAATTCCCGTCAGGGCGCGGCGCACCACGCCCCGGACCGAAGGCCGGCGCCGCGCCGAAAACGGCAGGGGTCGGCAAACCTCCATCGCCGCGACGCCCACCCGCGCGGTGAGCGCTCCGTTCACCAGACCCTCGCCGAACCGGCGCGACAGTTTACTCAGGACCGAACCGCCCAGCACCGGTTCCAACAGGTCATCGCCCACCGCAACCGCGCCGGTTGCCACCAGATGCGCCATCACTGCGCGGGTCAGTCGCCAGCTGCCCAGCACGCCGGACCGACCTCCATAAATCTCGGCCACCCGCCGGATCATCCTGAGCGAAGAGGCCAGCGCGGCGACCACATCGGCCAGCGCCAGCGGCACCAGTGCGGTGACGGTGGCCACCCGGCGCGCCGCCGCCTCGACCTCGCGCTGCGCCTCGGCGTCCAGCGGGGCCAGCAGGCTGTCCTCGGCCAGCGCCAGCAGGTCACGCGCCTCGAACTGCTCCTCCGCGCGTTCGGCCAACCGTTCGCGGCCCCAACGGGTCTCTTCACGCCCGCGATAGAACCGATCCAGCCGCTGACAGACCGCGCGCGCCTGCGCCAGATCGTTCTCGGCCAGCGCCGCATCGGCGGCGCGGCGCAGCCCGTCGACCCGGCCCAGCCGTCCGATCGCCGCCAGCTCCCGCAGCGCGATCAGCAACGCCACCAGCACAAAACCTGCCAGCAGCGCGGTCACCGCCCAACCCAGAACCGGGACACGGTCCATTAGCCCGGTAACGAAATCCCAGGCCGCGACCGAGATCACCGCCCCCAGAAGCGCAGCGGCCAGACCCCAGAACCAACGCGCCAGCCGCGAAGGACGCCGCGCCGCCACGCGGGCGGCGGCCTGCATGGCCGCACCCTGCGGGCGATCCGTATCGGGCACCGGCAGCGCCTCGGCCACCGGGGGCGGCGGCGTTTTCTCGTCCTTCAGGTCGAACAGGACCGGGCCCTGGGTCATGACCGCCTCCATTCATAACGGATATCGGGCAGGCGCTCTTCGTTGCCCGCGCCATCGGTACGGGCGGCCTCGACAAAGCCGTGCCGCGCATAGAAACGCTGCGCCCTGGTATTTTGCTGGAATGTCCAGAGTTCCAACCGGTCGCTCCGCTCCATCGCATTCCCCAACAGCGCCGCGCCCAGCCCCTGTCCCTGCGCCGCTTTTGCAAGGTAGAGCGAACAGATCTCCTGCCCGTCACGGGCGATGAACCCCGCGACCTGCCCTCCGAGGACCGCAACACTCACCCAGCCACGCCCGATCATGATACCGCAAAAACCCACGGTCTCGGCCCGTTCATAGAGCTTGGGCATCCAGGGCGTGTCCTGCGCAAACCGATAGAGGATGTCTCCGGTCGCCTCGGCGTCGCCGGGCCGGGCCGGGCGCAGCACCGCGCTCATAGCCGGTCCCCGAACAGGAACTGCGCCGCCCGGTCCAGCCGGATATGCGGCGGCCCGTCGCCCGGTTTCAGTTGCAGCGGCGCGGGGGCAAAGCTCATTGCCTGGAACCCAGCGCCCAGCCAGGCCTCGGCCCCGGCGCGGGCCGGGCTCAGCAACTGGCCCGGATCCTCGGGCAAGGCACCGGGATAGAAAGCGGCCTGCCGTCCATCCTCCAGCAGGGTGCCCCGCACGCAAGGCAAGTCGCGCCCGTCATGCGCGCGCATCTCCTCGGTGGTGACGCGCAGAGAAGCAAGCGCCAGTGCGGCGGTCTCGGCTCCGGCGAACTGCGCCCGATCGCGCGCCTCACGGGTCAGCGCCTCGATGATCGCGGTCAGCTGCGGGTGCTGCTTGTGGTGCAGGTGATCCGCCTTGGTGGCGGCAAACAGGATCCGGTCCACCCGGCGACCCAGCAGCAGCCGGTTCAGCCAGGCATTGCGGCCAGGCCGGAAGGCACCCAGGATATCGGCCATCGCAAGGCGCATGTCCTCGACCGCCTGCGGACCCTTGTGAATGGCGCCCAGCGCATCGACCAGCACCACCTGCCGGTCGATACGAGCGAAATGATCGCGAAAGAACGGGCGCACCACCCGCGCCTTGTAGGCCTCGAACCGGCGCGCCATTTCCCGGTGCAGCGACCGGCGCGGCGCGGCGCCCGTCACCGGCAACGGCGCAAAGGTCAGCACCGGCGAACCGGCCAGATCGCCGGGCAGCAGGAAGCGCCCCGGTGTGCAGTCGGAAAACCCCGCGCCGCGTGCCGCCTCCAGATAGGCAGTAAAGCTCCGTGCGAGCTCCTGCGCCAGGGGCTCGTCATGGCGCGCGGTCGGGTCCACGGGACCCAGCGCCGCCAGATAGGCCTTTGCCTGGGAACGGCTCCCGATCCGCGCCAGCACGTCGGCCGACCAGTCTTCATAGCTCTTGTCCATCAGACCCAGATCGAGCAGCCATTCACCTGGATAATCCACGATATCCAGATGCACCGTGCGCGGCCCCTGCAAGCCGCCCAGCAAACCTCCGGGCCGCACCCTGAGCGACAAGCGCAGCTCGCTTACCGCGCGGGTGCTGTCGGGCCAGTGCGGCGCGGGGCCGGTCAATGCCGCCAGATGCGTCTCGTAGTCAAAGCGCGGCACGGTGTCGTCAGGCTGGGGTTGCAGGAAGGCGGCCTCGATCCGCCCCTCCTGCGCCGCGACAAGGCCGGGCATCCGGCCCCGGTCGAGCAGGTTGGCGACCAGCGAGGTGATGAACACGGTCTTGCCCGAGCGCGCAAGTCCGGTCACGCCCAGCCGGATCACCGGCTCGAACAGCGCCTCGCTCAGCGTATCCGAAACGGTCTCGACGCCGCGCATCACGCGGTCTGCGAAGGAGGTGATGACCAAGTTCTGCCCCTGCCTGTTTCCCCGCCAAGATAAAGAGAGCGCCGCCCGGTTGCTAGGGTCGCGATGTTTTTTGCGAGGCTCCGCCTCGCGCTCCGGAGTATTTCCGACCAGAAAGAAGCCCAAACACCCCTTGCTTCATTCCGCCCTAAATACTCCGGGAGAGTCGCCGCTTGCGGCGACGGGGGCAGCGCCCCCACTGGACAGGACGGCGGGCGCGGGGTACCAGCGCGGCCATGCCACGCTATGCATTGAAAGTCGAATATCTGGGCGCCCCGTTTGCTGGTTGGCAGCGGCAAAAGGACCTGCCCTCGGTGCAGGGCGCCATCGAGGCGGCACTGGCGCGGCTCGAACCCGGCCCCCATACCATCGCTGCCGCCGGGCGCACCGATGCCGGCGTGCACGGGTTGGGCCAGGTGGCCCATTGTGACCTGACCCGCGACTGGGATCCCTTTCGCCTGTCCGAGGCGCTGAACTGGCACCTGAAACCGCAACCGGTGGCGATCACCGCCGCCGCACGGGTGGCCGAGGACTGGCATGCCCGCTTTTCGGCCACCGAGCGGCAATATCTGTTCCGCCTGCTGATGCGGCGGGCGCCGGCGACCCATGATGCCGGGCTGGTCTGGCAGATCGGGCACCGGCTGGACGCGCGCGCCATGCAGGCCGCCGCCGACCTGTTGCTGGGGCGGCACGATTTCACCACCTTCCGCTCGTCGATCTGCCAGGCCGCCAGCCCGGTCAAGACGCTGGACGAATTGCGTGTCGAGGAGGTGGAGAGTTTCTCCGGCCCCGAGATCCGGTTCCACGTGCGCGCGCGCTCGTTCCTGCACAACCAGGTGCGCAGTTTCGTGGGCACGCTGGAGCGCGTGGGCGCCGGGGCCTGGGCGCCCGAGGATGTGCGCCGCGCGCTGGAGGCGCGCGATCGCGCCGCCTGTGGGCCGGTCTGCCCGCCGCAGGGCCTTTATCTGGCGCGGGTGGGTTATCCCGAGCCGGTCTTTGCCTCGGACATGCCCGCCGCGTCCTCCTGATCCCAGCTATAGGCCCAGTGGACCAGCCCGGCGCGGCCGGCCTCGGTCAGGGCATAGACCCCCTTTTCGAGCCGCGCGAACCAGCCATAGTGATTGTCCCGCATCAGCCGCGTCGCGGCGGAAACACCGGTTGCGCGCGCCACATCGGCGCCGCGTGACGCGCCCTGTTCCGCCAGCCAGGCCGCGCAACGCAGCGCGTCCTGGCGATAGGCGGTGACAATGCCGTGGCGGGTGGCGCCGCCCGCGTTCGGGTCTCCCTCCAGCCTTTCGAACTCGCGCAGCAGCCGTCCCTCGCGCGCCTTCGACTTGCGCGGACGATAGGGACCGGGATCGCAATGCACCTCGACCCGGCCATCTGCACGCAGGGTGATCAGGCCAAGACCCAGCCGCCGGCACAGCGCCAGATTGTCCCGCAATGCCCGCCGGGCCGTGCGCCCGGTCGGGCGCGGCACGGCGACATAGACACTGTCGCTGAGCGCGAGCCGTGAGACAGCCTGATGAAACAGCGACAGCGAGAACCGCAGCTTCATCTCGACAATAACCGGCGGTTCGTCCCCCCGGCGCGCGACCAGGTCGGCCGCGCCCACCTCGCCCTTGACGACATATCCCTGCCGCTCGAACACCGCCTTGAGCGGAGGATAGAGATCTTGTTCGCGTTGCATGGTTGCACGCTAGGCACATCGCAGCGGCAATACAATCGCCCCCCTGCCCCGGGGTTGTCCCCCCGACCCGGGCGGCCTAGCTGTGGAGACAGCCGGAAATTGCAGGAGCCTTGTCATGTTTCGCGTGTTTTTGATCTGCCTCTGCCTGTTGGCCGCAGGTGGGGCAGCAGCCCGCTGCACCGGCACTGACATGCGCGACCGGCTGACGCCCGAGGCAGAGGCACGGCTGGCGCGCGAGATCAAGCAGGTTCCCTTTGCCTACGGCAATCATTGGGTCGCAACCAAAGGCAACCGCCGCATCCATGTCATCGGCACTCAGCACACAGGGGACAGCCGGATGCGGGCGGCGATGCGCAGCCTGACACCGGTGATCCGGTCGGCCGATGCGGTACTGCTGGAGGTGACGCAGCAGAAACTGGCCACGCTCGACAGCGTGTTGCGCAGCACGCCGGGTCTTCTCACAATTCCCAAGGGTCCCGGCCTGAACGAGATGATGCGCGCCGAGGACTGGCGCCTGCTCAGCGTCAAGATGGCCATGCACGGGGTCGACGAGCGGATGCTGGCGCGGATGCAGCCCTGGTTCATCTCGATGAGCCTGTCTACTTCGGGCTGCGGCGGGCGCGGGTTGTTCGCCTATCAGGGCCTGGATGACCGCATCGAAAAGACCGCGATCCGGGCCAAGGTGCCGATCGGTTCTCTCGAGAATGTGGGCGACGGAATGCGGGCACTGTCGGCGATCCCGATCCGTGACCAGATCCAGCTGCTGCTGCTCGATCTCAAGAGCGAGTTGAACTACGACGACCAGGTCGTCACCATGGCCAATGCCTATTTCGAACAGCGCCTGGCCGAGGCTATGCTGATCGAAAGCTGGACACTCTACCGCGACCTCAAGGTGTCGCGCAGCGAGGTCGCGCGTCTGCTGCGCCAGTTCGACGCCCATATCCTGGACCGACGCAACCGGGCCTGGATGCCCGTGATCCTGCGCGCGGACGTTCCGGTTCTGGTGGTCGCGGTGGGGGCTGCCCATCTGCCGGGCAAGACCGGTATTCTGAACCTGCTGAAACGACAGGGCTACAGCCTCAGCCGGGCCGATTTCTGACCTTTGCGGGGGCTTGGGATGCGTTTTCTCTCTGTGCTGCTGCTTCTCCTGATGCCATTGGCAGCGCAGGCCGCTTGCGATGGCCACGATCTGCGTGACGATCTGCCGGGCGAGATCCGCGCCGAGATGGAGCAGGCCGCAGCCGCGATCCCCTATCCCGAGGGCAATCATTGGGTCGCGACCCGGGGCGATACCGTGCTGCACCTGATCGGCACCCTGCATGTCAACGACCCGCGCATGGGGCCTGCCATCGAAAGGCTGAAACCGGTGATTGCAGGCGCCGATGCGGCCTGGTTCGAACTGAACAGCTCCGATCTGGCCGCGTTCGAGCGCGAGGTGATGGGCAACCCCAAGGTGGCGCTGATCACCGAAGGCCCCACCCTGATCGAGTTGATGAGCGAGGAGGGATGGAACCGGATCTCCCGCGCCCTCGCCGAACGGAATGTGCCCGGCTGGATGGGGGCCAAGATGCAACCCTGGGTGCTGGGCTCGATTCTTTCGCTGCCGCCCTGCCTGCTGCGCGACCCCGAAGCGCGGCAAGGCATGGATCGCCGGCTTGCGGCCCTGGCCGACAGCCATGGCCTGCCGCAGCACTCGCTGGAGACCGGTGCCGAGCTATTGGCGCTGTTCACCGCCACCCCGATCGAACAGCAGGCCCGCGAACTGGACATGTTCTCGGCCATGCTGGGCGCCGATGCCGACCAACTGGCAACACTGAGCGCGATCTATTTCGAAGAGCGCCATGCCGAGTTCATGGAGTTCTCGCGACGCGATGCGATGGCGCGCAGCGGTTTGACGCCCGAGGAATTCGCCCCGCTCTGGGACAGTTTCATGCTGGAACTGGTCGAGGGGCGCAACCGCAACTGGATGCGTCATGTTCTGGACATCCGCGACCAGACCGCCGTGATCGCGGTGGGGGCCGCGCATCTGCATGGACAACAGGGTCTGCTGAACCTGTTGGCCGAGGCGGGTTACAGCCTGAACCGGGTGGCGTTCTGATACGGGGATAGACCAAGGGTCGCAGGCCGCACAGCGCCCCGTGACAAGCCCGGCCCGCGCCCCTATAAGGCGCGCAAATTCGACCATGCGCAGGATAGAGACATGACCATTCAGGTATTCGGCCACAAATCCCCCGACACCGATTCCACCGGCTCGCCCATCGTCTGGGCCTGGTATCTGACCGAGGTGAAGGGCCAGGCCGCCAAACCGGTGCTGCTGGGCGAACCCAACACCGAAGCGGCCTTCATGCTGAGCCGCTGGGGCTTCGACAAGCCCGAGATCATCTCGGACGTGGACGCAGGTGCCCCGGTGGTGATCGTTGACACCAACAACCCCGCCGAACTGCCGGCCAGCGTCAACGACGCCGATATCCGCCAGATCATCGACCATCACGCGCTGATCGGCGGGCTGAAGACCAAAGGCCCGATCGACATCACGCTGCGCCCGCTGGCCTGCACCGCCACCATCATGGTCGACCTGATGGGCGACGATGCCGCGCGCATGCCCGACGCGGTCAAGGGCGCGGCGCTGACCTGTATCCTCAGCGACACGCTGGAGTTCCGCTCGCCCACCACCACCGAGCACGACCGCGCCGTGGCCGAGAAGCTGGCCGCCGATCTGGGCATCGACATCCCCTCTTATGCCGCCGAGATGTTCGCGGCCAAGTCGGACGTGTCGTCCTTCTCGGATGCCGAACTGCTGCGGATGGACTCGAAAGAATACAACGTCGACGGCAAGGAATTCCGGGTCTCGGTTCTGGAGACCACCGCGCCCAAGGTTCTGCTGGACCGCAAGGACAGCCTGATGGCCTCGATGATCGACGTGGCCAAGGAAGACGGCGCCGACCAGGTGCTGCTGTTCGTGATCGACATCCTGAACGAGGAAGCCACGCTGCTGGTGCCCAACGATCTGGTCAAGACGGTTGCCGAAAAGAGCTTTGGCGCCTCGGTCTCGGGCGACACGGTTGTCCTGCCCGGCATCATGAGCCGCAAGAAGCAGATCATTCCGAACCTCAAGGTCTGACGGCCACTTCTGTCGAACCGGTTCAAACCGGGGAAAGGGCGCGGATACGCGCCCTTTTTTTGTGGCCGCTATAATGAGACACTTTGTTCAGCACCATCGGGAATCAGGCTGTCCGATCTCTGCGTGCTGGCGGGGTTCAATGCTCCGACCTTTAGAATTCATGATTCATTTTCAATAACCGGAGGTACTGAAATGCCGCTTCTCCTTGACCGCCGTTCCTTTATCGGCGCAACCGCCGGCTTTATCGCGCTGCATCCGTTCTCGGCGCGGGCCTCCGGCATGCAGGCCCATTTGCGGATCATGGAGACGACGGACCTTCATGTGCATGTCTATCCCTATGACTATTACGCCGACAAACCGATCGACACCGTGGGCCTGTCGCGCACAGCCGCGCTGATCCAGTCGATCCGGGACGAAAGCACCAATTCGCTGCTGATCGACAACGGCGATTTCCTGCAAGGCAACCCGATGGGCGATTACATCGCCTATGAACGCGGCATGGCCGAGGGCGACAGCCATCCGATCATCACCGCGATGAATACGCTGGGGTTCGACGGATCGACGCTGGGCAATCACGAGTTCAACTATGGTCTGGATTTCCTGACAAAATCTCTGGCGGGCGCGAATTTCCCGGTTGTCTGCGCCAATATCGCCCGCGAGGCGGGCAGCTCCCCGCGCGAGGACAAGACGCTGTTGCCGCCCTATGTCATCCTGGATCGCGAGGTCATCGACGGCGACGGGACACCCCATCCTATCCGGATCGGTCTGATCGGTTTTGTGCCGCCACAGGTGATGAACTGGGACCGGCGGCATCTGGAGAACAATGTCGTCGCGCGTGACATCGTGGACACCGCCCGGGCCTATGTGCCGCAAATGAAGGAAGAGGGCGCGGATATCGTCATCGCGCTGTGCCATTCGGGCATCGGCGAGGCCAATCATGTGGACGGACAGGAAAACGCCGCCGTTCCGCTGGCCGCCGTCGACGGGATCGACGCGATCCTGACCGGCCATCATCACCGCGTCTTCCCCGGCCCGCAATATGAAGGGACCGCGGGCGTCGACTCGGCTGCCGGAACCATCATGGGCAAACCTGCGACCATGGGCGGCTTCTGGGGCTCTCACATGGGGCTGATCGATCTGATGCTGGAACGTGACGGCGGGGCATGGCGCATCGTGGCCCATACCGCCGAGGCGCGCCCGATCTCGAAGCGCAACGAGGACCGGTCGATCACGCCGCTGGTCGAAAGTGTTGCCAAGGTCGAAGAGGCTGCCAGCGCCGAGCATGAGGCGACACTAGCCTATGTCCGCCGCCCGGTGGGCAAGACCGACGCAGCGCTGCACAGCTATTTCGCTTTGGTGGCCGATGACCCCTCGGTGCAGATCGTGTCGATTGCCCAGACCTGGTACATTGGCGAGATGATGAAGGGGACCGAGCACGAGGGCCTGCCCATTCTGTCGGCCGCAGCGCCGTTCAAGGCGGGCGGGCGCGGCGGGCCGCAGTATTACACTGATGTCCCGGTGGGCGACGTGGCGATCCGCAACGTGGCGGACCTCTACCTTTACCCCAACACGGTGCGCGCCGTGCGGGTGAACGGGGTGCAGCTGCGGGGCTGGCTGGAACGGTCTGCCGGGATCTTCAACCAGATCACTCCGGGCGCGGCCGACCAGGTTCTGCTGAACCCCGATTTCCCGTCCTACAATTTCGACGTGATCGACGGTGTGACCTATCAGATCGACCTCAGCCAGCCGTCGCGCTTTACCGCCAAGGGCGACATGGTCAATCCCGAGGCGCAACGCATCGTCAACCTGTCCTTCAATGGCAAGCCGGTGACGGATGACATGGAATTCGTGGTCGCAACAAACAACTACCGTGCCAGCGGCGGCGGAAGCTTCCCGGGCGCCTCGCCGGATACTGTGATTTTCGAGGGACCGGACACCAACCGGGACGTGATCGTGCGCTATATTGTCGAACAAGGCACGATCAATCCCAGCGCCGATGCGAACTGGTCGTTTGCGCCCCTGCCCGGCACCTCGGTCCTGTTCGACACCGGGCCGGCCGCCGCGCAATATGCCGACGGGATAAAAGGTGTGAAGATCGAGGCCGCGGGCGATGGGCCGGACGGGTTCGCCCGGTTCCGCATCGCGCTGTGATCTGACCCGGCGGGATAGCTCCCTGCTAAGCGGGGGGTAGCCCGTCAAAGGCGTGTACGCCCTCGGGAATGATGTGAAACGCCTGTTTCTCGGCGGCGAATACCGCTGCCTTGGGCCCCTTGAACACCGCGGGGTCGTCCAGCGTGCCGATCTTGAGGATCACCGCTGGCAGGCCGGGCCGGTGCGAGGCGACCCCGGTGCCGCAGGTGGCGCAGAAATCGCGGGTCACGCGGTCGGGCCGGTCCTCCAGCCGAAAACTCTTGGGCGTGCCTTTGACATAACGAAAGCCAGCGGCGGGCATCACCATGAACAGGTTGGGCGCGCCGCCCGAATAGGTCTGGCAGGCGCGGCAATGGCATTGTGCCTTGAGCATTGGCGCGCCCTCGGCCTCGTAGCGCAGCGCGCCGCAATAACATCCGCCTGTAAGTGTCATTCTGGTCTCCTTGTGTCGGTGTCACGGCACAGGATGGACGCGTGGCTCACAGGTCGCTAGTGTCACAAATGACATTAATCAAGCCAAAATGGACAACTCGCCATGGACGTCCTTCTGCTGCATCCAACCCCCTG
Source organism: Ruegeria alba (assembly GCF_022321465.1). Lineage (NCBI taxonomy): Bacteria > Pseudomonadati > Pseudomonadota > Alphaproteobacteria > Rhodobacterales > Roseobacteraceae > Ruegeria > Ruegeria alba. Next base: position 43,297 of record NZ_JAKOEM010000009.1, read on the forward strand.
CCAGCGGTCGAGCCTGGCTATCGCCGAGGACATGCTGGACAGCGCCAACCGCGTGGCCGCGTTGCGCGGCGAGCCGGCGCCATTTCGCTGGCGCACCCTGCGACCCGAGGCGGTCAGCCCTGAAACACCCAGGCCCGAGTTGGTGCTGCTGCCGGGCATGGGGCTTGCCTCGGCGCAAGAGTTGCGCACCGCGATGAACGGGTCGGGCTTTGCCATACTGACGGATGCGTTGCACCACCTTGCCCGGCCCGGCACCCGCATCGCCAGCGCCTGTTCTGGCGTTTTTGCACTGGCGGCGGCGGGACTTCTGGATGGGCGACGTGTCACCACCACCTGGTGGCTGGCGCCACTTTTGCGCTCATGGTTCCCCAAGGTCCGGGTCGAGATGGGCGAGGTGCTGTGCAGCGATGGGGCGCTGGTGACGGCGGGGGCCTCCTTTGCCCAGATCGACCTGATGCTGCACCTGATCGAGACACAGGCCGGTTATGCCCTGGCCGAGGATTGCCGCCGCTTTCTGCTGGCTGACAGCCGACCCAGCCAACTGCCCTATCTGTCGGTGGCGACGCTGGTGGCGGGTGATCCGGCGCTGCAACGGGTCGAGTTGTACCTGCGCCGCCATATTGCCCGGCAGGTGCCGCTGGCCGAACTGGCCGAGGCCGCCGGGCTGGGCGCGCGCACCTTTGCCCGCCGCCTGTCGCGGGTCGCGGGCATGACCCCGAGCGAGTTTGCCCAGACCCTGCGGGTGACCGAAGCGATCCGCCTATATCGTGCGGGCGGGCTGAGCCTGGAACAGGTCGCGCATCGGGTCGGGTATGGCGATGCCACCGCGCTCCGCCGTGTGATGACGCGCCGCACCGGGCGGCGGCTGGAAAGCTTTCGCACCTGATGCTCAGCGCTTGCCCATGGTCATCGTCCGGCACATGCGGCATACACGGCCTGCGACAGTTACAAAGCCGGACCTCGACATGACCCAGATCATCAACGCCCTCTCCGACATCTCCGACCGATATCGCGCGCTGTTCGTCGATCTGTGGGGCTGTGTCCATAACGGGGTGACTGCCTATCCCGAGGCGGTCGCCGCGTTGCAGACCTATCGCGCGGCGGGCGGCATCGTGGTGCTGGTCACCAACTCGCCCAAGCCGCGCGCGGGCGTGGCGACGCAGCTGACCCAGTTTGGCGTGCCGCAGGACGCCTATGACACCATCGCCACCAGCGGCGACAGTGCCCGATCCGCCATGTTCCGGGGCGCGGTTGGGCAAAAGGTCTATTTCATGGGCGAATGGGACCGCGATGCAGGATTCTTCGAGCCGCTCAAGCTGCTCGACAACCCGGTCGAGATCACCCGCGTGCCCCTGCAAGAGGCCGAGGGCATCGTCTGCTGCGGCCCCTTCGATCCGATGGCCGACCCCGAGGTGAACCGACCCGATTTCCTCTATGCCAAGACCAAGGGGATGAAGCTGCTCTGCGCCAATCCCGATATCGTGGTCGACCGCGGCGAAATCCGCGAATGGTGCGCCGGGGCGCTGGCGCGGCTTTACACCGAGATGGGGGGCGAGAGCCTCTATTTCGGTAAACCGCACCCGCCGATCTATGATCTGGCCCGCCGTCGGCTGACCGCGCTGGGCCAGGATGTGGGCGATGGAGAGATCCTGGCAATCGGTGATGGTATCCAGACCGATGTCGCCGGGGCGATGGGCGAAGGGATTGATTCCCTCTTCATCTCGGGCGGCCTGGCCGCATCGGAAACCAAAACTGGCCTCAGCCCCGACCCCAAAGCGCTAACAGCCTATCTGAACAGGGAAAACCGGACCCCAACCTATACTATTGGACAACTGCGCTGAGCAGAAAGGACTTGATTTTCTGCACCTGCAAAGTAATAAAGTTGCCAAACTCAGGTGGAGACTTGCTCAAAGTTGCTCCATCGCCTGGATAGAGAGGGTGACATGTTGGACAATCTGCCGCGCGGAACGATCTGTATCGAAGATATCGAGATGGGCATGACCCGGTACCTGCGCAAGCAGGTCACCGACGAGGATATCGAGATGTTCGCCCAGGTCTCGACCGACCGCAATCCGGTGCATCTGGACGACGAATACGCCCGCGACACCATCTTTGAGGGGCGTATCGCCCATGGCATGCTGACCGCCGGGCTGATCTCGGCGGTGATCGGCGAGCAATTGCCGGGACATGGCACGGTCTACATGGGCCAGTCGCTGAAGTTCCTCGCGCCCGTGCGCCCCGGCGACACCGTCTATGCCGAGGTCAAGGTGATCGACATCGACTTTGCCAAGCGCCGGGTCAAGCTGGACTGCCATTGCGCCGTCGATGGCAAAAAGGTGCTGGTGGGCGAGGCGATGGTGCTGGCCCCCTCGCGCAAGTTCGACTGAACCCGACTGCTGTCGATTAAAACCGCAGCACCTCTGGTGCTGCGGTGTTTTCTTGTGCGTCTCGGCGACGTCATCGGCCAAGCTCGGCCAGCTCTCCCATGAACAGATTTTCAAATCCCGTTGGCATCACCATGCCCGGCGCGTGATAGGGATTGGCAAAGGCGACCACAAAGAACACGATCAAGCCGGTATAGGCCGCGAAGATCGACAACAGAAAGATGTTGTGCGTGTTCGGCGCATGGGTGAACAGGCCCGCAGATGTCAGGACCAGCCCGGCAACCGCAGCCATCATGAACAGGTCCTGTACATTGGCGATCGCCGCGTTCTCGCGCAATCGCCGCAAACCGGACACCTCGCGCAGGTGGTCGACGACGATACCCTTCAGCACGTTCTGCCGATCCGTCGCGGGTTCCAGTTCCAAGGCCCCGACATAGGCCCTTTCCCAGGCCGCCCAGGCCTCGGGAGAGAGGATATCCGCCTCTGCAAGGCTGTCCCATTCCTGCTCAAGGACAAGACGCACATAACCCGCCAGGTCCTTGCGGATCGGCAGCGTTTCCTCCGGATCATAGCGCTTGAGATCATAGAACGCGTCCCCCACCAGAACCGCCTCACGCGCGCTGGCGGTGCTGATGTCGCGCACATTGATCAGTTCCTGTGCGAAAACCAGCGCCAGGATCAGTGCATGCAACGCCCCGACACGGGTAAAGATAGGGCCGGCCAGGTCGGACTTTGCCTCACCCGAGCGGCACAGTATCGCCCGGGTCAGCCCATAGGCCGATAATGCCAGCACCAGCGTTGCCGCAACGAACACGAACGCCGCAACCGGGACCGGCAGTTGGAACAGAGTTTGCATCCGATTGTAACTCCTGTCGGGTGGGACGAAAACACCCCCGCCGGTCCCGGAGTATGCGTTGCCGATCCGGTTCCGGCAAGCAGCGCTTGATCCCGCCGTCGCGGGACGCTAGGCCTGCTGCCATGCGGATCATTCGGGATTACAAATTCGTCGAACCTGCCGACCGGGGCGCCAGTGTCGCCATCGGCAATTTCGATGGTGTGCATATCGGGCATCGCTCGGTGATCGAGCTGGCGCGGCAGGCCGCGCCCGACGTACCGCTTGGCGTGATGACCTTCGAGCCACATCCGCGCGAGTATTTCGCCCCCGACAGTCCGCCCTTTCGCCTGATGCGTGGCCCGGCACGCGCGCATCGGCTGCAAAAACTGGGTGTCGAACGGTTGTACGAGTTGCCTTTCAACGCCGCGCTGGCCGGGCTGACACCTGAAGAGTTCGCGCGCAGCGTCATCTGCGACGGGCTGGGCCTGGCTCATGTCGTGATCGGTGCCGATTTCTGTTTCGGCAAGGCCCGCAGCGGCAACGCCGCCGACATGGTCCGGTTTGGTCAGGAAATGGGCTTCGGCGTCACCGTCGCGCCGCTCCTGGAACAGACCGAGCGCGTGATCTCGTCGACCGCGATCCGCACCGCCCTGAGCGAGGGCCGCCCGCGCGACGCCGCTGCCATGCTGGGCCATTGGCACCGGATCGAGGGCGAAGTGATCGGTGGCGAGCAGCGCGGTCGCGAGTTGGGCTTTCCCACCGCAAACATGTCCATCGACGGCCTGCATCCGCCCCGGTTCGGCGTCTATGCGGTGCTGGTCGACGTGCTGGACGGACCGCACAAGGGCAGCTATCGCGGTGCTGCTTCGGTCGGGGTACGGCCGATGTTCAACGGCGAGCAACCCAATATCGAAACTTTCCTGTTCGATTTCTCCGGCGATCTTTATGGCGCCACCCTGAGCGTTGGGCTGGTCGACTACCTGCGCCCCGAAATGACCTTTGACGGGCTCGACGCCCTTATCGCGCAGATGGACGCCGATTGCGGCCGCGCCCGCGACATCCTGGCCGACCTATGAAGGATCCGATCGACCGCAACGGGCTGCGCCCGCGTTTCTGGGAGCGCAAGCCGCTGGCGCGGCTGAACAAGACCGAATGGGAGGCGCTGTGCGACGGTTGCGGCAAATGCTGCCTCAACAAGCTTGAGGACGAGGAAACCGGCGAGGTCGAGCTGACCCGGGTCGCCTGCCGGCTGCTGGATGACGAGAGCTGCCATTGCACGCAATACCCGATCCGTCACCAGTTCGTACCCGATTGCATCGTGCTGACTCCCGACAATCTGGACAGCCACGCCTATTGGATGCCCCGCACCTGCGCCTATCGGTTGCTGTGGGAGGGCAAGCCGCTTTACGACTGGCACCCGCTGATCTCGGGCGATCCCGAGAGCGTGCATCGCGCGGGCGTATCGGTGCGCGGCATCACCGTATCCGAGTTTGAAACACCAGAAGAAGACTGGGAAGACCATATCATCGAGGAGCCGATCTGATGTTCTTTGCCTCTGACAATTCCGGTCCCGTCCATCCCGAGATCCTGGCGGCCCTGACCGAGGCCAATCAGGGCTATGCCATGGCCTATGGGGCCGACGCACAGATGCAGGCGGTGCAGGAGAAAATTCGTCGAATTTTCGAGGCGCCAGACGCGGCGGTCTATCTGGTGGCAACCGGGACGGCGGCCAACTCGCTGGCACTCGCCACCCTGTCACAGCCCTGGCAGACGATTTTCTGCTCGCCCGTGGCCCATATCCACGAGGATGAGTGCAACGCGCCTGAATTCTACTCGGGCGGCGCCAAGCTGACCCTGGTGCCCGACGGCGACCGTATGACACCCGAAGCGCTGCGCGCCTCGATCAGGGGCGAAGAGACCCGTGGCGTGCACGGGCCGCAGCGCGGCCCGGTCTCGATCACCCAGGTGACCGAACGCGGCGGCGTCTATTCCATCGCCGAGTTGCAGGCGCTTTGCGGTGTGGCCAAGGAGTACGGTCTGCCGGTGCATCTGGATGGCGCCCGCTTTGCCAATGCGCTGGTCGCGCTCAACGCCTCGCCCGCTGAAATGACCTGGAAAGCAGGCGTGGACGCGGTCAGCTTTGGCGGCACCAAGAACGGCTGCATGGGGGTTGAGGCGGTGATCTTCTTCGACCCGAAACATGCCTGGGAATTCGAGCTGCGCCGCAAGCGCGGCGCGCATCTCTTTTCGAAACACCGCTATCTGTCGGCACAGATGGAGGCCTATCTGACCAACGATCTCTGGCTGCGCTCGGCGCGGCGGGCCAATGACAATTGCGCCCGCCTGGTCGAGGGGCTGCGGGCGTCGGGGGCAACGTTCCTGCACGAGCCGCAGGCCAATATCGTCTTTGCCAGCTTCCCACGCGCGACCCATCGGCGCCTGATGGGTGCGGGCGCGTCCTATCACCTGTGGGGTGCGGAACTGGAGGGCGCGGACGAGAGCGAGATGCTGGCCTGTCGCATGGTCTGCGACTGGTCTATCGGAACGGATCAGATCGACCAGTTCCTTTCCTTGCTCTGAAGGGGTGCAGGGGGCGCTGCCCCCGGTGCAAAATTCGGAGAATTTTGTCACCTCCCCCGGAGTTTTTTTTGGCGAAATGAAGAGGCGTGCTCAGCCTGCCCGCGACCAGAGCGCGCGGATATGGGTCGCCGTCTCCTCTGGATGGGTGATCGGCAGCATGTGACCGGCGCCCTCGATCACCTCTTCGCGGGCATCGGGCAAACGGCGCTGGAGGCCCTTCGAGATCGCTTCCATCACCGGATGTGTCAAGGCGCCCCGCAGCAGCAGAACCGGCATGGCCGCGCGGTCGAGCCGCCCCGGCGCCAGCAACCCGGCGGTATCGTCGAACAGCGCGGCATCCATCGTCGGCACCACATGGATTCCCCGGATCATGGCAGCGCGGGTCGCTTCGGGCAGATCGGGCCAGCGCGGGCTTGAGGCGGTGCTCCACATCCGGTTGAAAAGCCGCGCGGCAAGCGCACGGTCTCCGGCCGATAGCGCATCGAGATAGGGCTGCGCGTCGCTCGCATGGCTGTCGATCAACTCGGGCGCGTCCTGGCCGGCCACGGCAAAGAAGACCGGTTCAATCAGGGTCAGGCTGCGCACCCGCTCGGGATGTTCCACCGCCAGGCGCAGCGCCACCGTGGCGCCAAAGGAGTGGCCGATCACATCCATCGGTGCCTCGGTCAGGCAGGTCTCGGCAATACGCAGGATACGGTCCTGAAAACAGCCCTGCCCGTCCCAGTCCGGGCTGCGCCCGTGACTGAGCATGTCGGGGGCGGTAAAGCGCGCCTCTTCCCCCAGGATGCGTGTCAGCCCCTTCCAGGCGCCGGAATGGGCGATGGTGCAATGCAGAGCCAACACCGGGCGTGGACCATGGCCGAAATGACTGACATGGGCGGCTTGCGGCAGGATCTGCGCCGTCCTCACCCTTTCATCTCCGCCAGATGGGCGTCGAGATCGTCGAGCCTGTCCTGTCCCCAGAACCGCTGCCCGTCGGCGGTGATGTAGAAAGGCGCGCCAAAGACACCACGCTCGACCGCCTCCTCCAGATTGGCGGCATAGGTTTCAGCGCCCGCCAGCAGGCCACTGTCGGCCAGTCCCGGATCGAACCCGGCGCTGGACAGGCAGTCACGGATCACTTCATCCTGAGCGATATCGCGTTCCTCTGCCCAGCAGGCGCGCAGGATGCCATGACACAGCGCGCCCAGATCACCGCCCCCGGCCCGCCCCGCCGCGATGATCGCATAGGAAGACGGGGCGGCATTGGTTGGCCAGAAAGCCGGCTTCATGTTCAGGGGCAATCCGGTCTTGCGCATCTGGCGCTGCAACTCTTGCGCGCGATATTCGATGCGCGAAGGATGGCGATCCTTGGGCGGCACGCCACCGGTGCGGGCAAACAGCGCCATGATGTCGATCGGCTTGTAGGCGATTTTCGCCCCGTGACGGGCGGCGATTTCCTCCAGACGCTGCCCGGCGAGATAGGAGAAGGGGGAAAGTGTCGCAAAAAAGTAGTCGATATCAGCCATATTCGTTTTCTCCGCTGCCTGCGCTTTGCGGGACCGTACGCCCATGCTAAGCGGTGTCAACATCACGAATCTGTCACAACAGACAGTGCTGCCTGGGGATAATCGTCATGCCGTCACTCACCGAGCCCAAGCTGATCGCTGGGAACGCCAATCTTCCGCTTGCCCGCTCCATTGCCCGCCGGATGAGCCTCTATCGCGGGGTCGACCAAGGGCTGGTCGATGCCCGGGTCGAGCGGTTCAACGACGGCGAGATATTCGTCGAAGTGTTCGAGAATGTCCGCGGCGAGGACATGTTCATCATCCAGCCGACCTCGAACCCGGCCAATGACAACTTGATGGAACTGCTGATCATCGCCGATGCGCTGCGCCGGTCCTCGGCCAGCCGGATTACCGCTGTGATCCCCTATTTCGGCTATGCTCGCCAGGATCGTCGCACCAAGGCGCGCACCCCGATCAGTGCCAAGCTGGTCGCCAATATGCTGACCGGCGCCGGGATCGAGCGGATCCTGACCATGGATCTGCATGCGGCCCAGATTCAGGGCTTTTTCGACATTCCGGTCGATAACCTCTATGCCTCGCCGATCTTTGCACTGGATGTACAGACCCAGTTCAAACAGCAGATGGCAGACCTGATGGTGGTTTCGCCCGATGTGGGGGGCGTTGCCCGGGCGCGGGAGCTGGCCAAGCGGATCAACGCGCCGCTGTCGATCGTGGACAAGCGCCGGGAAAAGCCGGGCGAAGTGGCCGAGATGACGGTGATCGGAGATGTGACCGACAAGATCTGCCTGATCGTCGACGACATTTGTGACACAGCCGGAACCCTGTGCAAGGCAGCGCAGGTGCTGCTCGACAATGGCGCGCGCGAGGTCCACTCCTATATCTCGCACGGGGTGATGAGCGGGCCGGCTGTCGAACGGGTCAGCAATTCGGTGATGAAGTCGCTGGTGATCACTGATTCCATACAGCCGACACCCGAGATCCTGGCCACCCCGAATATCCGCGTGGTACCGACCGCACCGATCTTTACCCAGGCGATCCTAAATATCTGGAACGGAACGTCGGTCTCGTCCCTGTTCGAGGACAAGACCCTGCGGCCTATCTACGAATCTCTCTATCACATGGACTAATGCCGCTTGCCGGTTCAACTGAACCGGCAAGCGGCGAGCGCCCCAAAACATTCGACGAATTTACTGGGGCCACCGCAAGTGATCAGATCACGTCCCAATCATCTTCGTTGCGCATGTCGCCGATCGCGGTCCAGCCGAGCCGCAGGCGGGCGACGCGGGTATCCGCCCAAGTGCGAAACACCAGATCGAAGCCTTCGGGCGTTGCATTCTCGGCCTTGACCTCGGCCCGCACCGCTGCGCCGGTATCCACATCCCATAGCGAAATCGTGACCATTACCACCGGGGTAGAGCGGAACGGCTGTTCAAACAGGACGGGCTTTCGCCTCTCACGACTGCCCGAACCGGTCCACATGTCGCCGTCATTCTCGAAATCCGAGAACATCGCCTCGTCGCCCTGCTGAATGGCGACTGGATGGGAAGTAAACAGCTTCATGGCTCAAAACCCACACAAATTCCTACTTTTCTTGCGTCTCTATCAGACCAGTCCGGCCAAAACATGACGCAAAAAGGGCCAGCCCGTTGCCCGGCTGGCCCCTGTTCTGGACTGCGCTCGCGAGGCTCAGAGCCCCATATGCGTGCCCAAGGCCTCCATATCGGCCAAGAGCTTGGCTGCGTCGTCAACGACGCTGGTATGCTCTTGCCCCTTGGCAGCCTCGTGCGAGCTGCGCGCCTCGGAGATCAGTTCGTCCAGATGCGCCCGCGTCACCTCGGTCACCGGAATGGCTTTCTCGGCCAGCACCGACAGCGTGTCGGCGCCGATCTGGGCAAAGCCGCCCGTGACCAGGTATTCGCTGGTGCCTTCGGGTCCTTCGACCTTCAGCACCCCGGGGCGCAGCGTGGTGATGGTGGGGGCATGATCGGGCATCGCCGTCATGTCCCCGTCCGCGCCGGGAATCTGGACCGCGCTGACCTGAAGCGACGCGAGGCGGCGCTCCGGGCTGACGAGGTCGAATTGCATCGTGTTTGCCATCAGGGATACTCCTTAGGCGGCTTCTGCGGCCATCCGCTCGGCTTTGGCGATCACTTCGTCGATGCCGCCAACCATGTAGAAGGCGCCCTCGGGCAGGTGGTCGTATTCACCGGCCACAACCGCCTTGAACGACGAGATGGTGTCTTCCAGCGGAACCTGCACACCGTCCGAGCCGGTGAACACTTTTGCCACGTCGAAGGGCTGGCTGAGGAAACGCTGGATTTTCCGGGCGCGGGCCACGGTCAGCTTGTCTTCTTCGCTCAGTTCGTCCATGCCGAGAATGGCGATGATGTCCTGCAGCGACTTGTAGCGCTGGAGGATACCCTGAACGTCACGGGCAACCTGATAGTGCTCTTCACCGACAACCTGCGGGTCGAGGATACGCGACGACGAGTCGAGCGGGTCCACGGCCGGGTAGATACCCAGTTCCGAGATCGCACGCGACAGAACGGTGGTTGCGTCGAGGTGCGCAAAGGTGGTTGCCGGTGCCGGGTCGGTAAGGTCGTCCGCGGGAACATAGACGGCCTGGATCGAGGTGATCGAGCCTGCCTTGGTCGAGGTGATGCGTTCCTGCATCGCACCCATGTCGGTGGCCAGCGTCGGCTGGTAACCCACGGCCGAGGGGATACGGCCGAGCAGAGCGGACACTTCGGAACCGGCCTGGGTAAAGCGGAAGATGTTGTCGACGAAGAACAGAACGTCGGTGCCGGACTGATCGCGGAACTGCTCGGCCAGGGTCAGGCCGGTCAGTGCAACGCGCGCACGGGCTCCCGGAGGCTCGTTCATCTGGCCGTAGACCAGCGCCACCTGCGACTCTTCCAGGTTATCCGGTTTGATAACGTTGGATTCGATCATCTCGTGGTAGAGGTCGTTGCCCTCACGGGTCCGTTCACCCACACCCGCGAACACCGAGAAACCCGAGTGCACTTTTGCGATGTTGTTGATCAGTTCCATGATGAGAACGGTCTTGCCCACGCCGGCGCCGCCGAACAGGCCGATCTTGCCGCCCTTGGAGTAAGGGGCCAGCAGGTCGATGACCTTGATGCCGGTGACCAGGATGTCGGTCGCGGTCGACTGTTCTTCGAACTCGGGGGCAGGCTGGTGGATGGCGCGGGTCTCGGTCGCGTTGACCGGGCCCTTTTCGTCCACCGGCTCGCCGATCACGTTCAGGATGCGGCCCAGGGTGGCCGAGCCAACCGGCACCGAGATCGGGCCGCCGGTGTCGGTCACCACAGCGCCACGGACCAGACCTTCGGTCGCGTCCATCGCGATGGTGCGGACGGTGTTCTCGCCCAGGTGCTGAGCCACTTCGAGAACGAGGCGCTTGCCGTTGTTCTCGGTTTCCAGCGCGTTCAGAATTTCAGGCAGTGCGTCATCGAACTGGACGTCGACGACGGCCCCGATGATCTGCGTGACTTTGCCTTTTGCATTCGCCATGTTTCGTCTCCGGATTTTCTTACAGCGCCTCGGCGCCGGAAATGATTTCGATCAGCTCGTTGGTGATGACGGCCTGACGCGAGCGGTTGAATTCGATGGTCAGCTTGTCGATCATCTCGCCCGCGTTGCGGGTCGCGTTGTCCATCGCCGACATCCGGGCACCCTGTTCCGAGGCCCCGTTTTCAAGCAGCGCCGAGAAGATCTGCGTCGCCACACCACGCGGCAGCAGGTCGGCCAGGATCGCCTCTTCGCTGGGCTCGTAGTCAAACAGCGCAACCTCGTCGCCCTCGCCGTCGGTCTCGAAGGCCGCCGGGATGATCTGTTGCGCGGTCGGCACCTGGGTCACGACATTCTCGAACTTCGCGTAGAAGATCGTGGCAACGTCGAATTCACCGGCATCGAACCGAGCCAGAACATCACGCGCGATATCCTGAGCATTGGCATAGCCCATGCTCTTGATACCGCTGAGATCGACATGACCCACCGAATGCTTGGCGAAGTCACGCTTGAGCGCGTCGCGGCCCTTCTTGCCGACGGTCAGGATCTTGACCGTCTTGCCCTTGGCCAACAGCTCGTTTGCGCGGGTGCGGGCCAGTTTCGCGATGTTCGAGTTGAACCCGCCGCACAGACCGCGTTCGGCCGTCATGACGACCAGCAGATGCACCTGATCGCTGCCCGTACCACGGAGCAGCAGCGGCGCACTGTCACTGCCGCCGACCGAGGCCGCCAGCCCCGCCATCACGGCATTGAACCGTTCGGCATAGGGGCGGGCCGCTTCAGCGGATTCCTGGGCGCGGCGGAGCTTTGCCGCCGCGACCATTTGCATGGCTTTGGTGATCTTGCGGGTCGATTTGACCGACTCGATCCTGTTTTTAAGGTCCTTGAGAGAAGGCATGTCCCAACTCTCTCCTTATGCGAACGTGGCGGCGTATTCGTCGATCGCTGCCTTGAGTTTGTCCTCGGCGTCGCCCTTGATCTTGGGATCTTCCTTGGTGATCCACTCAAGAACATCGGCCCGCTTGCCGCGCATATGCGCGATCAGGCCCGCTTCCCACCGGCCGACATCCTTGAGGGCGATCTTGTCGAGATAGCCTTTGGTGCCAGCAAAGATGACGCAGACGATTTCCGCGTTGGTCAGCGGCGAGTACTGCGGCTGCTTCATCAGCTCGGTCAGACGCGCGCCACGGTTCAGCAGCTGCTGGGTTGCGGCGTCGAGGTCGGAACCGAACTGGGCAAAGGCCGCCATCTCGCGATACTGGGCCAGCGACAGTTTCACCGGACCGGCAACGGTCTTCATCGCGTTGGTCTGGGCCGAGGAGCCCACACGCGAGACCGACAGACCGGTGTTCACGGCGGGGCGGATGCCCTGGTAGAACAGTTCGGTTTCCAGGAAGATCTGGCCGTCGGTGATCGAGATCACGTTGGTCGGGATAAAGGCCGACACGTCGCCGCCCTGGGTTTCGATGACGGGCAGAGCGGTCAGCGAACCGGCGCCGAAGTCCTCGTTCAGCTTCGCCGAACGCTCCAGCAGCCGCGAGTGCAGGTAGAAAACGTCGCCCGGATAGGCTTCACGTCCCGGCGGACGGCGCAGCAGCAGCGACATCTGACGATAGGCCACGGCCTGTTTGGACAGGTCATCATAGATGATCAGCGCGTGACGGCCATTGTCGCGGAAGTACTCGGCCATCGCGGTTGCGGCATAGGGGGCCAGGAACTGCATCGGCGCGGGGTCGGATGCGGTGGCGGCGACAACGATGGAGTATTCCATCGCGCCGTTTTCTTCCAGCTTCTTGACCAGCTGGGCCACGGTCGAGCGCTTCTGGCCAACAGCCACGTAGACGCAGTAGAGCTTCTTGCTCTCGTCGTCGCCAGCGGCATCGTTATAGGATTTCTGGTTCAGGATGGTGTCGAGCGCGATCGCGGTCTTGCCGGTCTGACGGTCGCCGATGATCAGCTCGCGCTGGCCGCGACCAATCGGGATCATCGAGTCGACGGCCTTGAGGCCGGTCGCCATCGGCTCGTGCACCGATTTACGCGGGATGATACCGGGCGCCTTGACGTCTGCAACGCCGCGCTTTTCCGCCTTGATCGGGCCTTTGCCGTCGATCGGGTTGCCCAGACCGTCGACAACGCGGCCCAGCAGCGCTTCGCCTTGCGGCACGTCCACGATGGAGTTGGTGCGCTTGACGGTGTCGCCTTCCTTGATGTCCCGGTCGGAACCGAAGATCACGACGCCGACATTGTCGCTTTCCAGGTTCAGCGCCATACCCATGATGCCGCCCGGGAACTCGACCATTTCACCGGCCTGAACATTGTCGAGGCCGTAAACGCGGGCGATACCGTCGCCGACGCTCAGCACGCGACCGATTTCGGCCACTTCTGCTTCCTGACCAAAATTCTTGATCTGGTCCTTCAGGATTGCAGAAATCTCTGCAGCTTGGATACCCATTTATCCGACCTCTTTCATTGCATTCTGGAGGGAGTTGAGCTTGGAGCGGATCGAGCTGTCGATCATCTTCGAGCCAACTTTGACGACAAGACCGCCGATGAGGCTTTCATCCACGGTCGCATTGATGGTGACCGATTTGCCGACCTGCTCGCTCAGCGTCTTGGTCAGTTTTTCGATCTGGGTCTTGGTCAGCGCCTTGGCCGATGCGACCTCTGCCGTGACTTCGCCGCGCGCCTCTGCCAGCGCGTCGCGCAGCGCGTTCAGCAGTTGCGGCAGCACGAACAGACGCCGTTTCTGCGCCATCAGGCCCAGCGCGTTGGCCAGAACCGGATTCAGTTTCATCTTTTTGGCAACCGCGGTGATCGCGGCCTCCTGATCGGCGCGCGAGACCAGCGGCGAGGCGATCAGGCTGCGCAGATCGGCGCTGTCACCCAGGGCGGCGGTCAGATCGTTGATGCCGGTTTCCAGACCCTTGAGGTCATTGTTGTCTTGCGCGATCGCAAAAATCGCGGTGGCATAGCGCTGAGCAATGCCTGCGGAAATCGAAGCTGGTTCGGACACGTCCACCCTTCCGATATTTTGGCCCCGAACGCGCGTGGCGCGCGACCCCGGGGGCGTGAAGATACCCCGCCCTGGCGGCAGGTCATCAAAATCAGGGGGGATGTAGCAGAGCAGTCCCAGTGTCGCAATATAGTATAGCGATAACGGCCTTGCACCCAAATCATGTGTTTTCAAGGCGTTACCTGAACTGCGACCCTTTGGACCCTCTTAAGTGCTTGAAAAATGTTACCCGTTTGCAGCTTTTCGCGATTCCTGTGACGCATCCGGGGCCTGATCAGGCCGGCTTCAACAACCCGTCCAGCGCCTTGACCGGGCGGCGCGTGGCGTCGCGAGCCGGGTTTCCGCGCGGCGGGTGCACCCGTTTCGAAACCTCGACGATGAACACCCCACCCGCCATGATGGTGGGCAGCCGGGTGCCCGTCCGCTCGATCAGGGCGCCCGATTTCAGCCAGAAGCGTTTGAACGAAGGCGGCTGATACAGGGCCGAACAATGGAATTCGGGCAGGAACTGATGCTTACGCAGCTGGGTTTCCAGCTGGCCCAGCGTATAGGGGCGGCCAAAGCCGAATGGCGTCTTGTCAGAACGTGACCACAGCCCGGCCCGATTGGGCACCACGAATATCGCCTTGCCCCCCGGCCCCAGCACCCGCCAGCATTCATCCAGCACCTGGGTCGGATGTTCCGAAGTTTCAAGCCCGTGCATCACCACCAACCGGTCCACATGGCCGGTCTCGATCGGCCACAGCGTCTCCTCGCACAGGACCGAGACATTGGGCATACCAGCGGGCCAGGGCATCACCCCTTGCGGGCCGGGCATCAGGCCGATCACCCGCCGCGCCTCGGTCAGATATGGCCTGAGCAGCGGCACCGCAAAGCCGAAGCCCGCGACCGTCTGGCCCTTGGCCTCGGGCCAGATCTCCAGCAGTCGGCCGCGCACAGCGGCCTGCGCCGCCCGCCCCAAGGTGCTGCGGTAATAGAAATTCCTCAGGTCCTGCACGTCCAGATGCATTGCAGCCGCTCGCCCGATCTGTTTGGCTGGGGCAGTCTAACAACGAAAGGCCAAAAGACCATGCCCCATGAGATCGTGACGGTCCCGTGCCTCGACGACAATTACGCCTATCTCGTACATGACGCCGAAAGCGGCAAGACAGCGCTGGTCGACGCGCCGGAGGCGGCCCCGATCCAGGCCGAGCTGGATCGGCGCGGATGGTCGCTGGACCAGGTTTGGCTGACCCACCATCACTGGGACCATGTCGACGGGCTCGAGGCGCTGCGAACCCGCTACACCCCCACTGTGATCGGGGCCGAGGCCGACGCGCATCGCCTGCCTCCGCTCGACCTGGCCGTGTCCGAGGGCGACCGGTTCGACCTTGGCGGCGACCCGGTCGAGGTCCTGGATGTATCGGGCCACACGGTCGGGCATATCGCCTTCTACCTGCCAAGTGGCAAGGCGGTGTTTACCGCCGACAGCCTGATGGCGCTGGGCTGCGGCCGCCTGTTCGAGGGCACGCCGGACCAGATGTGGGCCAGCCTGTCGAAACTCGCCGCCCTGCCCGACGACACCCTGGTGTGCAGCGGCCATGAATACACCCAGTCGAACGCCCGTTTCGCCCTGACAGTCGATCCGGGCAATGCGGCCTTGAAAACCCGCGCCGACGAGATAGATCATGCGAGGGCCGAGGGGCGTCCGACCGTTCCCAGCCTGCTGTCGCTGGAAAAGGCCACCAACCCGTTCCTGCGCGCAGCCGATCCCGGTATCCAGAGCCATCTGGGCATGCATGGGGCAGACCCCGCCCGTGTCTTTGCGGAAATCCGCGCCCGCAAGGACCGGTTCTGATGCCGCAAATGCAACATTCGCGCCACCTGTCACCATAAATGTGAGCGGCAAACGCAAGAAAACTCTTGAAGAGCCGCACACATCAACCAAACTCTAATACTATGAGCACATGGTTGGATGTGGGGTCCGACCGCTACTCGGCCCCCTCCCGACCCAAGACAGAGGAGCACGCCTGTGCCTTCATTCTCGAGCACACTTGAGCAGGCCATTCATGCCGCCCTGGCGGCTGCAAACGAACGGCGCCACGAATTCGCCACGCTGGAACATCTGCTGCTGGCGCTGCTGGACGAACCCGACGCGGTGCGGGTGATGCAGGCGTGCAGCGTCGACCTGAAGGAACTGCGCGATACTCTGGTGGAGTTCATCGACGAGGATCTGTCGAACCTCGTCACCGATATCGACGGGTCCGAGGCGGTCCCGACCGCCGCGTTCCAGCGTGTGATCCAGCGCGCCGCGATCCATGTGCAAAGCTCGGGCCGGACCGAGGTGACTGGCGCCAACGTGCTGGTGGCGATCTTTGCCGAGCGGGAATCGAACGCCGCCTATTTCCTGCAGGAACAGGACATGACCCGTTATGACGCGGTCAATTTCATCGCCCATGGCGTCGCCAAGGATCCCGCCTATGGCGAGAACCGCCCGGTGACCGGCGCCGAACATGGCGAGGAAGAGACATCGAGCGCGCCCACGGGCGATGGCGAGCAGAAGGAAAGCGCGCTTTCCAAGTATTGCGTGAACCTGAACGCCAAATCGCGCGCCGGCGACATCGACCCGCTGATCGGCCGTGACCACGAGGTCGAGCGCTGCATCCAGGTCCTGTGCCGCCGCCGCAAGAACAACCCGCTTCTGGTGGGCGATCCGGGCGTGGGCAAGACCGCCATCGCCGAGGGGCTGGCGCGCAAGATCGTCGCCGGCGACATTCCCGAGGTTCTGTCGAAAACCACGATCTATTCGCTCGACATGGGCGCGCTGCTTGCGGGCACCCGCTATCGCGGCGATTTCGAAGAACGGCTCAAGGCCGTGGTCAACGAGCTTGAGGATCATCCCGACGCGGTGCTGTTCATCGACGAAATTCATACCGTGATCGGTGCCGGGGCCACCTCGGGCGGGGCGATGGATGCCTCGAACCTGCTGAAACCTGCGTTGCAGGGCGGCAAGCTGCGCACCATGGGCTCGACCACCTACAAGGAGTTCCGCCAGCATTTCGAGAAGGACCGCGCGCTCAGCCGCCGGTTCCAGAAGATCGACGTGAACGAACCCACGGTCGAGGACAGCGTCAAGATCCTGAAAGGACTGAAACCCTATTTCGAGGAGCATCACGAGGTCCGCTATACCGCCGACGCGATCAAGTCGGCGGTGGAGCTCAGCGCGCGCTACATCAACGACCGCAAGCTGCCCGACAAGGCGATCGACGTGATCGACGAGGCCGGCGCGGCGCAGCATCTGGTAGCCGAAAGCAAGCGGCGCAAGACCATCGGCGTCAAGGAGATCGAGGCCGTGGTGGCCAAGATCGCCCGCATACCGCCCAAGAACGTCACCAAGGACGATGCCGAGGTTCTGAAAGATCTCGAAGCCAGCCTGAAACGGGTGGTGTTCGGCCAGGACAAGGCGATCGAAGCGCTGTCGAGCGCCATTAAGCTTGCCCGCGCGGGCCTGCGCGAGCCGGAAAAACCCATCGGCAACTACCTGTTCGCCGGTCCCACCGGTGTCGGCAAGACCGAGGTGGCCAAGCAGTTGGCCGAGACGCTGGGCGTGGAGCTGCTGCGCTTCGACATGTCGGAATACATGGAGAAACACGCCGTCAGCCGCCTGATCGGCGCACCGCCGGGCTATGTCGGCTTTGATCAGGGCGGGCTTCTGACCGACGGCGTCGACCAGCATCCCCATTGCGTGCTGCTGCTGGACGAGATCGAAAAGGCGCATCCGGATGTCTACAATATCCTGTTGCAGGTGATGGATCACGGCCAGTTGACCGACCATAATGGGCGCACGGTGAATTTCCGCAACGTGGTGCTGATCATGACCTCGAACGCGGGCGCCTCGGAACAGGCCAAGTCGGCCATCGGCTTTGGCCGCGACCGGCGCGAGGGCGAGGATACCGCCGCCATCGAGCGCACCTTCACGCCCGAATTCCGCAACCGTCTTGACGCGGTAATCTCGTTTGCGCCGCTGCCCAAGTCGGTCATCCTGCAGGTGGTTGAGAAATTCGTGCTGCAACTGGAGGCCCAGTTGATGGATCGCCATGTGCATATCGAACTGACCTCGAAAGCCGCCGAATGGCTGGCCGACAAAGGGTATGACGACAAGATGGGCGCCCGCCCACTGGGCCGGGTGATCCAGGAGCACATCAAGAAGCCTCTTGCCGAAGAGTTGCTGTTTGGCAAGCTGGCCAAGGGCGGTGTGGTCCGGGTCGGCGTCAAGGGCGGTGAGCTGGTGCTGCAGATCGACGGCCCTGACCGGCCGCGGATATCTGGCGACAAGCCCCCCCTGCTGACCGCAGATTGATGCGCCCGGGGCTCACGCTCCTTCTATCGCTCGCCGCCTTGCCCGCGGCGGGTGATCCCGTTTTGGATCTGCCCATCGACTGTACTCTGGGCGCATCCTGTCACATTCAGCAATATGTCGACCGCGATCCTGGAAAGGGTGCGCGCGATTTCACCTGCGGTGGGCTCAGCTATGACGGCCACAAAGGCACCGATTTCGCGCTCCCTACGCTGGCGCATATGCGCGCAGGGGTCGATGTTCAGGCCTCGGCGCCCGGTATCGTGACAGGCCTGCGTGACGGGGTCGAGGATCGTGTCTATGGACCTGACAATGCGGCGGCGGTCGAAGGCCGTGAATGCGGAAACGGCGTGGTACTAAGGCACGAAGATGGCTGGGAAACCCAGTATTGCCACCTCAAGAAAGGTTCGGTCAGGGTGCGCAAGGGCGACCGAGTTGAGCGTGGCGCCATCCTTGGACAGGTTGGGATCAGCGGCAAGGCCCAGTTTCCTCATGTGCATCTGTCGGTCCGCCACAACGGCGCGGTGGTCGACCCCTTCGATACCGGTGATACGGCGCAATGTAATGCAAGTGGGGGCAGCCTCTGGCGAGAAACGCCCATTTACGAGGCCAGTGGCTTGATCGACGCGGGCTTTGCCGACGCGGTTCCCGAATATGCGCAGGTACAAGACGGCACCGCCACCCGGGCCAGTTTGCCCGGGGACGCAGGCGCATTGGTGTTCTTTGTCCTAGCGTTTGGCGGGCAAAAAGGTGACATCCTGCGGCTGACGGTCGAGGGTCCCGGAGGACAGCTGATGCAACAGGACATGACCCTAGACCGCGCTCAGGCACAGTTCTTTCGCGCGGCGGGACGCCGCCTGAAGGGGCCGTCCTGGCCCGCAGGTACCTATGAAGGCACCGCATCCCTGTTGCGTAAAGGGGTCGAGGTCGACCGGACACTGGCGACAGTCTCGGTCGAGTAAGCGCTACTTCTCGGTCAGTTTCAATTCGATCCGCCGGTTCTGCGCGCGCGCTTGGTCGGTGTCGGCCGAATTGACGGGCTGGTATTCACCAAACCCGTTAGCCGAGAGCCGGTCAGGTGGCAGGCCCAGCGCGTCGACCATGTAGCGCACCACCGACAGCGCCCTGCCCTGGCTCAGCTCCCAGTTATCGGCATATTTGCCGGTGCCCAGCAGCGGCACGTTGTCGGTATGCCCATCGACCCGGATCACCCAATTGATTTCGGGTGGGATATCGGCGGCAATCGCGCGCAGGATCCGCGCCACCTTGGCGATCTCGAACTGACCCTCGGGCGACAGATCGGCGCTGCCCGGATCGAACAGCACCTCGGAGGAGAACACGAAGCGGTCGCCCTCGATCCGCACGCCTTCCTGATTGCCCAGCACGTCGCGCAGCCGCCCGAAGAATTCCGAGCGATAGCGCTCCAGATCCTTGGCCTGCTCGGCCAGCACACGGGCCTCTTCCTCCAACCGCTTGCGCTCGGCCTCTTCCAGCAGGCGGCGCTTGCGCTCCTCGGAGGCGGCACGGGCCAGCGCGGCGTTCAGGTCCTGGCCCAGGCTTTGCAACTGCACTTCGGCAGAGGCGTTGCGGGCCTTGTAATCGTCCAGCAACGCCTGAAGGCTGCCCAGCTGGTTGCGCAGGGCTGCGACCTGCTGGTTCAACAGCGCGGTCTGGCGCTGCGCCTCGGTCGACACCGCCTGTTCCTCGCTCAGAGCGGCCCGCGCCTGCGCCAGCAACGCTGCACGCTCCTCGGCCAGGCTGCGCTGGCGGGCGGCACTGCTTTCCGCCTCGGTCTGCGCGTCGAGCGCCGCCAGCAGACGCCGCTGCAACACCTCGTTATCCGAGGCGGCGGCCTGCGCACGATCAAGCGACTCCAGCGCCATCAGCAGCCGCGCCTCGACCGAGGCGCGATCTTCAGCGGTGGAATCGGCGGCGGTACGCGCGGCGGTCAGATCGGCGCGCGCCTGAGCCAGCTCGGCCTCCAGCCCGGCCTGGATGCTGGCCGCCTCGGCCTCGCCACGCGCCAGACGTTCCTCCAGATCGGTGCGAGTGGTGTCGGCCTCGGCGCGGGCCTTGGCCAGTTCCGCCTCAAGCGCCGCACGCGCGGCGGCATGTTCGGATTGCAGCCGGTCAAGCTCGTCCTGGTATTGCGAACGGGTCGCCACGGTGGCCGCGCGCTGCTGGGCCAGCGCCGCTTCAAGCGCGCTTTGTGTTTCTTCCGCATGGGCGCGCGCTTCGGCCAGAGCAGCACGGGTCTCGCCGCCTTCGGCGCGGAGCCGGTCCAGCTCGGCCTCAAGCGCGCTGACGCGCGCGGCATCCTCGGACCGGGCCACCTCCATCTGGCCCAGCACCCGGGTCAGACGCTCGGCCAGTTCGTCGCGTTCGCGCGCCTGGGCGCGGGCCGCCTCGATCCGGGACAGCGCCTCGGCCAGTTTCGCGTCCAGCTGTTCACGCGCGGCGTCCGCCGCCGCCAGCAGGGTCAGCGTATCCTCGGCCTCGCGGCGCTGCGCCTCCAATGCCAGAGTCATCGCGGTCAATTCAGCATCGGCGTTTTCAAGCTTCTCGCGCAGCGCCTGAGCGGCGGCGGCTTCGGCCAGGCGGGCAGCCTCTTCCTCGCTCAACTGCTGTTCCAGCGAGCTGATCTGCGCGGCGTTCTCTTCGCCCGAGCGGCGCAGATCGGCAATCATCGCCTCCAGCGCCTCGCGCCGGGCGGCGGCCAGCCTTGCCGCCTCGGTCCGGTCGTCGATCTCGTCGCGAGCCTGTGCCAGTGCCAGGTTCAACGCCTCCTGTTCGGTAAGAAGCCGGCCCCGCTCGGCCTCAAGCGCCGCCACATCGCCCAGCGCCCGGTCGCGATCGGCCAACAGCGCGGCGACCTGCGCCTCGAAGGCGGTAATCCGGGTCGCGGCCTCGTCCAGCGCGGCGCGGCTGCGGTCACGTTCGACCGTCAGCGAGGCAATCAGCGCCTGAGCCTGGCTCAGATCGTCCTGGGTATCGTTGAGCGTGGCATTGAGCGCGCCCAACCGCGCCTGCAACTGGTTGTTGGTGCGTTCCTCTAGCCCCAACGCCTGCGCCAGCCGCCCAACCTCGCCTGCCAGCGCGTCCAGCTCGTCCTCTTGCCCGGAAATGGTCTCGCGCAGTACGAACTGCACCACCATGAAGATGGTAAGCACAAAGGTCAGCACCATCAGAAGGCCGGTCATCGCATCCACGAAACCTGGCCAGACCGACCCCTGAAACCTGTGTCCGGTGCGGCGTGACAGGGCCATGGATCACCCCTCGTCGCGGGTGACGCCGCGCAGCGGACGCCGCGGAACCGACAGCGCCTTGGCCAACAGCTCGATATCCTTGCGCAGCTCGGCCATGCTTTCCTGCCGACCGGCGGAAATCTCCTCGAGAATGCGCAACATCTGCACGTCGATCGAGCGCAGCCGCATCCGGCTTTCGGCGTCAAGCCCGTCATGGGCGCCCTGTTCACGCAGAAAGTCGATCAGCGCCTCCTGCCCCGCCGCCACCCGGTCGAGCGCGGCAGTCACGTCCTCGGTCTCGGCCTGGCGCTGGTTCATCTCGGCAATTGTGTCGACCAGTGCCCCCAGCTTGCCGCTGACCTCGGCGCGGCCCTCTTCCGAGGTTGCGAACATGGCGTGCAGCGCGTCCATCTGCTCGACCATCGTGTCGACCACCCCGGCAATGGCGCCGCTTTCCGAGTGTCCCTCCTCGCCCGAGGAAAACCCGACCCGGGTGATGGTCGACAGCCATTCCTCGAGTTCGCGGTAGAACCGGTTCTGGCCGTGGCCGGTGAACAGCTCCAGCAATCCAACGATCAGCGACCCGGCCAGACCCAACAGCGATGAACCAAAGGCGGTGCCCATGCCTCCCAGCTGCGCCTCAAGCCCGGTCATCAGCCGGTTGAAGACGGCCAACCCCTCTTCGCCCTCTTGCGGGTTGAGGCTGCGGATGGTGTCCACCACCGCCGGGATCGTGGTTGCAAGGCCAAAGAACGTGCCCAGAAGACCCAAGTATATCAGTACGTTGGTGATATAACGGGTGATCTCGCGCTCTTCCTCGATCCGCTCGGCCACCGAGTCGAGGATCGAGCGGGTTGAGCTGGACGAAATCTGCATCCGCGCCACGCGCGAGCGCAACAGCGAGGCCAACGGCGCCAGCATCGAGGGCGGTCTGGTATCCTCGCGCTCATGCCCGGCGGCGAACTCCTCGATCCAGCGGACCGACCCGATCAGCTGCACCACCTGCCAGAAACAGGCCAGCACACCGATCAGGAAGACCAGCAGGATGAACCCGTTCAGATAGGGGTTGGCCTGAAACACCGGCAAAACGCGCGGCATGGCGACAAAGACGCCAAAACCCGACAGGCCGATGACGATCAGCATCATCAGGATCTGGCGGGTCGGGTGCGAGAACTGCGGCCTCGCTTCTCGGTCTGGCTGGGCCATTCGCGGCGTTCCTGAACCCTTGACTGCTCTGGCCCGAACCTATCGAAAAGAGAGGCGCAACGCCAAGGGTTTATGCGGTAATCTCGCGCACGCGGGCGGAAAGCCAGTCGAGATCGGGATCGTTGAGCCCAATTTCCGCCAGATGGGCCGCGGTGTTGTAGAGATACTCGGTATTGGGGCCGCGCCCGCCGATCGCGGTGGCGATGATCTGGGCCTGCCGCTCCAGCGGCATGCCGCCGCAATACTGCTCGTGATCGGGGTCGATGACATAGGTGACCGCGCGCACCAGGCCGCCGATATCCAGTGCCACGTCCAGCTCACGCTCAAGATATGCCGAGGAGATCAGTTCGCGTTCGCGCAGCTCGTCCAGAGTGCGTGCCTCGTGCCCCGGCTCGACCGCAAAGGCGATGCCCCGGCACTGTGCGTCGTGCACGGCGTCAAGCGCCAGCACCAGCCCCGGTTTTTCCTCGGTACCGCGATGGTGGATCGAACTCATGCAGAAAGAGCGCGACCAGCCGTTCAGCGTCGCCAACTCGCGTCGCGCCACCGGAAAACCCGGGTTCCACATCAAAGATCCGTATCCGAATACCCACATCGTCATCGCGCTGGTCCTTGCCCGTTTCGGCCTATAAACAGGAAAACGAGCAGAGACAAAAGGGGCAGGCGATGTTGAACCTGGTGCGGGTGGCGCTGCTGGCGGCGGTGATCTGGTCGGGCTATTGGGCGGTTGCGGGGTTCGGCCTGCGCGGTTCTGTCGTGAGCTGGTTCGAAATGCAGGCCGCGCGCGGCTGGCAGGCCGAATATGCCGAGACCGGCCTGTCGGGCTATCCCTTCCGTCACCGGATCGAAATCGAGGCTCCGGCTTTGGCCGACCCGGACACCGGCACCGCCTGGCGGGCCGACTGGCTGGCGCTGCAAAGCCCGGCGATCTGGCCCGGACGGCGAAGCCTGTTGTTTCCCGACACACCTCAGCGACTGTCCTATTTCGACCGGACCCTGGTGATCGAGGCCGAGGCTATGCGCGCCGATCTGGATCTGGCGCCGGGGGTGGTGCTGGAACTGCGCACGATGGGGTTGAGCGCAGGCGAATGGTCGGTCACCCGCGATGGCGAGGTTCTGGCCGATGCCGACGCGCTGACCCTGTCGATGACGCAACAGGATCAACCCGAAGCCTATGTGCTGCACGCCGAACTCAGCGATCTGGCACCGGGTCGCGACCTGCGCCGCGCCATGGGCGGGGCCGAGGGGCTGCCGCGCAGTTTCGAACGGGCCGAGATCTCGATGGCGGTGACCTTCGACCGCCCCTGGGACCGCGCCGCGCTGGAGGAGCGCCGCCCGCAGCCGGTCGAGATCAACCTTTCTCTGGCCGAGGCCGCCTGGGGCGAATTGCGCCTCTTTGCCGCCGGCAAGGTCAGCGTCGACGAATACGGCATCCCCACCGGATCGGTGGCGCTGAAGGCCGAGAACTGGCGCGAGATGGTGGCGATGGCACAGCAGGCGGGCGCCCTGTCCCAGCAGGCCGCCGAGCCGCTGAGCCGGGTGCTGACCATGCTGGCGGGGCTGGGCGGAAACCCGGACGCGCTGGATGTGGAACTGGGCTTTCGCCGTGGCTTTGTGACGCTGGGGCCGATTCCGCTGGGTCCGGCGCCGCGCATCATCTTGCGGTAGGAGACAAAGGCGTCAGCGGCAATAGGGGCCGCCCCGGTGGCGGGCGGTGTCCAGATGCAGATGGTCCTTGTGATAGCGGTCCGCCTCTGGCCCCAGCACGGTGCCGAACGGGCCGCAGGCCTCTTTCCAAACCTGCCGTAGCATCTTGCGCGTGGCGCCGCGTTTCCAGCCTTCGAGAACGGTGATCCGCTCGCCGTCATTCATCACAAAGGCCGAGATGTCGATCGCGCGGCCCTTGCCATGTTCCGAGATCTTGGCGCCGCGCTGGTTGTTGCGAGTCCGGCACGAGTAATGCGCGGCGACCTGAAGCTCGACCACCGGACCGCGACGGCGAAAGGTGGGTTTGACGCTGCGCGCGACCCAGTGATTCAACGCCTCTGCCGTGCCGCATTCCATCACCGCCGGCGTGCTGAGCCGCACGCCCGAGACCGAGGTGACACGCACCGCGTCCTTGATACCGCAACCCTTGATCTTGCCCGGAACCCGGCCTGCTGCACTGCCCTGAATATCCGGGTTTCCGCAGACCGCACCCTTCATCCGCTTCTTGCGGCCAAACAGCGCGCGCTCTTCCACCTCTTTCGGGCGCAGCTCGGGCCGTGGCGACAGGTCGAGGCCGGGCGCGTCTGGTCGGGGTGGCGTGGCGGCGGCCAAAATCTCCTGTTCCGAGGGCGGGCGCAGGTTCGGGCGCATCCGGGTCACCGCAACCGAGGCGGCGGCCTCCTCTGTCGCCACAGCGATGGCGGCCTGAACCACCGGATCGGCAGCAACCGCGCGGGGCACCGGCCGCAGCGAGCGGGCCGGGGCATTGGCCGCCAGCGGCAGCGCCCAGAGCGTCAGCACCAGCGCCGACAGGAGACGCCCGCGCCCGGTCATGCGGGCTTGCCCTTGACCCGGCCGAAATCGGGGGCGTCAGTGTCCTGACCCGCCTCGATGATGCCCCGGCGGATTGCGCGGGTGCGGGTGAAATAGTCGAACAGATAGGTCTCGTCGCCCATGCGGATGGCGCGTTGCAGCATGAACAGTTCCTCGGTGAAGCGGCCTAGGATATCCAGCGTCGCCTCGCGATTGTTCAGGAACACATCGCGCCACATGGTCGGGTCCGATGCGGCGATGCGGGTAAAGTCGCGAAACCCCGCCGCCGAATACTTGATGACCTCGCTTTCGGTCACCCGCCGCAGATGGTCGGCCACCCCCACCATCGTATAGGCAATGGCATGGGGCACATGGCTGGTCACCGCCAGCACCAGATCGTGATGATCGGCCTCCATCTCTTCGACATTGGCCCCCATGCCCTCCCACAGCGCGCGCAACCGGGCTACCGCCTGCGGGTCGCTGCCCTCGGTCGGCACCAGCAGGCACCAGCGGTTGTCGTAGAGCTCGGCAAAGCCCGATTGCGGCCCCGAATGCTCGGTCCCGGCCAGCGGGTGAGCCGGGATGAAATGCACCTCTTCGGGAATATGCGGCCCCACCGCGTCGATCACCGCGCGCTTGACCGAGCCGACATCGGACACCGTGGCGCCCGGTTTCAGCACCGGGCCGATTTCCGCCGCCACCTGCCCCATCGCGCCCACCGGCACGCAGAGCACCACCAGATCGGCCCCCTCGGCCGCTTCGGCGGCGCTGTCGCAGACCCGATCGCACAGACCGATCCGGCGCGCGGTGTCCCGCGTCGCCTCAGAGCGCGCATAGCCCGTCACCTCGCCCGCCAGCCCGGCGCGCTTGATCGCCCAGAACATGGACGAGGCGATGAGGCCCAGACCGATCAGGGCGACGCGGTCATAGACCGGGCTCATGCGCGACCCTCCTTGAAGGCGCGCACGGCATCGACGACGGCACGGCATCCGGCCTCATCGCCCACGGTAATCCTAAGCGCCTGCGGCAGGTTGTACCCCGCCACCCGGCGCACGATCAGGCCGCGCGATTGCAGGAACAGGTCGCAGGCCTCGGCCTCACCCTGATCGGAGAAACGGGCCAGGATGAAATTGGCGCAGGACACGTCCGAAGGCACGCCAAGCTCGGCCAGCCGCGCGGCCAGCCAGGCCCGCCAGGTGGTATTCTGCTCCCGGCACTGGGCGACCCAATCCTGATCGCGCACCGCCGCCTCGGCCGCGGCCAGCTGCATGGTCGACAGGTTAAAGGGCTGGCGGATCCGGTTCAGCACGTCGATGATCTCGCGCGGCGCGTAACCCCAGCCGATCCGCAGCCCGCCCAGCCCGTAAATCTTGGAAAATGTGCGGGTCATGATGACGTTGTCGCGGGCCGAAACCAGCGCGGCGCCACCATCGAACCCCTCGACAAACTCGGCATAGGCCCCGTCGAGCACCAAGAGCACATGACCGGGCAGACCGTCGGCCAGCCGGGTCACCTCGGCCTCGGAAATCATGGTGCCGGTGGGGTTGGCCGGATTGGCCAGGAAGACCAGCCGCGTGCGGTCGTTGACGGTCGCCAGGATCGCATCGACATCGACAACGCGCTGACGCTCGGGCACCTGAACCGGGGTCGCCCCCGCCATCCGCGCCAGGATCGGGTACATCGAGAACCCGTGCTCGGTATAAATCACCTCGTCCCCCGGACCGGTATAGGCCTGAGCCACGAATTGCAGCACCTCGTCGCTGCCGACACCGCAGATGATCCGGTCGGGGTCCAGCCCGTGCACCGCGCCGATGGCGGCGCGCAGTTCGGCATGGTCGGTGCTGGGATAGCGATGCGCCTGCGCCGCGGTGGCCCGGATCGCCTCGACCGCCGCCGGGCTGGGGCCCAGCGGGTTCTCGTTCGAGCTGAGCTTGATCACATTGGCCACGCCGTCCACATGGGCCTTGCCCCCCTGATAAAGGGCGATGTCCATGATGCCGGGCTGCGGGGTGAACTGGTTCATGCGGGGCGCTCCTGAAGATTAGCCCCTCATACCGGTCTCATTCGGCTGAGAAAAGACGCAATTCCCTCATGCGGCCTTGAAGCGCGCGGTGGCAGGATCCCCCTGATAGAGCGGCACATAGTCTCCGGTCCGCCGTGACAGGTCATTCACCGCGTCGATGATGAAGCGCACTGTCGCCTCGTCCATCAGGTAAGAGAAGTTGAGCCGCACCCAGCCGGGCTTGTGCATCTCGCGCCCGGCGGCCAGATCGGCATGCAGCGCCTCGGAGGTGGCCCGGTCGATCCCCAGCAGCCGGTGGCCGTAAGGACCGGCACAGGCACAACCGCCACGCGCCTGGATGCCATGCACGTCGCTCAGCATCCGGGTGAACAACTGCTGATGCACCGGACGGCCAGCCTCGTCGCGCACCTGGAACGAGAAGAAGGGCAGCCGGTGACCCTTGTCGGTACCCAGCAGCATCAGATGCGGATTGTCGACCCAGCCCTCCAGCGCCATGGTGTTATAAAGCGCCTCGCGCCGGGCGATCTCGTCCGCGCCCACCGCGTCCTTGACGATAAAGGCCAGCGCGGCGCGGATATCGCCGATCACGTTGGGCGTGCCCGCCTCTTCGCGCGCGGCCAGGTCGGGGCTGTAATCATGCCCCCAGGGCGAGACGAAGCTGACCGTGCCGCCACCGGGCCAGGTCGGCACATCGCGCCGCACCGCGCCGCGATTGACCACCAGAACGCCCGAGGCACCGGGGCCGCCGGGAAACTTGTGCGGCGAGACCACGATGGCATCCTTGCGCAGCCCGCCCTCGCCCATGTCGATGGGCAGATAGGGCCCACCGCCCGCATAATCCCAGACCGACAGCGCCCCATGCGCCTTGAGCAACCGGGTCACCGGCACGGTGTCGGTGATGATGCCGGTCACGTTCGAGGCCGCCGAAAAGGCGCCGATCATCAGGTCGCTGCCCGCATGGGCGCGCAGCGCCGCGTCCAGACGGGCCAGGTCCGGCCCGCCCTCGGGTGCCTCGGGGATCTCGACCACCTTGGCGCCGCTTTCGCGCCAGGGCAGGATATTGGAGTGATGTTCATAGGGTCCGATAAAGACAACCGGCCGGTCAGCCTCCCCAATCCCAAACAGGCTGACCAGCCGGTTCAATCCGGCAGTGGCGCCCGACCCGGCAAAAATCACCGCGTCGTCTTCCGTGGCGCCGACACACCGGCCGATCTCGTCCCGCGCCTCCCTGCGCAGACGAGTCATGTACGATCCGCAAAAAGACGCCTCCGTATGGCTGTTGGCATAGAACGGCAGGACATGTTCGGTCACATACCGCTCTACCTGCCGCAGCGCTCGGCCCGAGGCGACGTAATCGGCATAGACCAGCGGCACGTCCCCGTTGAGGCCGGGGATCATCACCCCTTCTCCGATCAGCCCGTCGGCCAGGCGTCCGGCACGGGCATCACCTTCGATCACTTGGCGAAACTGGGAAAGGGTCATGTCTGCGGTCTCCTGCTGGTGAGGGCAGATTGACCTAACAAACCAGAGAATTTCTCACCTATCTTTAGTTGATTTTCTAAATTTTCGTGTCATTTGATAGAAGCCATGAAAAAGATAGACCATATTGACACAAGACTGTTGAAAGAGCTGCAACGCGATGCCTCGCTCAGCCAGCGGGACCTGGCCGACCGTGTCGGGCTGTCGCAGAATGCCTGCTGGCGGCGGTTGAAGGCGCTAACGGATGAGGGCGTGCTCAAAGGCTCCACCGCACGCGTCGCGCGCGAGAAACTCGGGCTCGATCTGGTGGTTTTCGTCATGCTGCGGACCCGCCACCATTCGGCGGAGTGGCTGCAAAAGTTCCGCACACATGTGCTGACCATCCCCGAAGTGGTGGATTTCCACCGCATCGGGGGCGACTACGACTATCAGCTCAAGGTGGTGACGCGCGACATGGCCAGCTATGACAAGGTTTATCAGCGGCTCATTGAGAAGGTCGAACTGGACAGCGTCACCAGCTATTTCGCGATGGAGGCGATTGCCGAGGGGAGGCCACTGCCGCTTTAGCCCTCGGGCGTTTCGATCATGTCCACGCGCGTTGCATGGCGGCCGCCTTCGAATTCGGCCGACAGAAACGCATCGACGATATCCAGCGCCAGCCCCTCGCCCACCACGCGCGCACCGATCGAGAGCATGTTGGCGTCATTATGCATGCGGATCATCCGGGCCGAGAACGTATCGGAGCAGACACCGCAACGGATGCCCGCGACCTTGTTGGCGGCCATCATGATGCCCTGACCGGTGCCACACAGTACGATGCCCAGGCTGCAATCGCCCGAGGCGACCCGCTCTGCCGCGGCGCGGCCATGTTTGGGGTAATGGGTGCTTTCGGTGGTTTGCGGGCCGATATCGACCACCTCCCAGCCCTGGGCCGAGATATGCGCGGCAACCGCGCGACGCAGTTCGATGGCAGCGTGGTCGCTGGACAGGACGATACGTTTGCTGGCGGTCATGACGGCAGGCTCCGAATTGCGCAAAGGGCTTTGGCCGCGCGATACCCACAGCGACCGACAGGGTCAACCCGGACAAAAGAAAGCCGCGCAGAATATGCGCGGCTTTCAGAAATCTCGGGAACTGAACGGATCAGTTCTTGGCGTAGTATTCGACGACCAGGTTCGGTTCCATCACCACTGCGTAGGGCACATCGCCCAGGCCGGGGGTACGGACGAAAGTTGCGGTCATCTTCGAGTGGTCGACTTCCAGATAATCCGGAACGTCGCGCTCGGCCAGCGACACGGCTTCGAGAACCGAGGCCAGCTGCTTGGAGCGGTCACGCACCTCGATCACGTCACCCTCTTTCACGCGGTAGGACGGGATGTTGACGCGCTTGCCGTTGACCAGAACGTGACCGTGGTTCACGAACTGACGGGCGGCAAAGACGGTCGGCACGAACTTGGCGCGGTAGACGACGGCGTCCAGGCGGCGTTCCAGCAGGCCGATCAGGTTTTCACCGGTGTCGCCCTTCACACGTTCGGCTTCGCCGTAGATGCGGCGGAACTGCTTTTCGGTCAGGTCGCCGTAATAGCCTTTCAGCTTCTGCTTGGCGCGCAGCTGGAGGCCGAAGTCGGACATCTTGCCCTTGCGGCGCTGGCCGTGCTGGCCGGGGCCGTATTCGCGGCGGTTGACCGGGGATTTCGGACGACCCCAGATGTTTTCGCCCATCCGGCGGTCGATTTTGTACTTGGCAGACGTGCGTTTGG
Source organism: Ruegeria alba (assembly GCF_022321465.1). Classification (NCBI taxonomy): domain Bacteria; kingdom Pseudomonadati; phylum Pseudomonadota; class Alphaproteobacteria; order Rhodobacterales; family Roseobacteraceae; genus Ruegeria; species Ruegeria alba. Next base: position 73,717 of record NZ_JAKOEM010000009.1, read on the forward strand.
TCACGGCTGATCTCCTTCGTTATGGTCGAGGCCCAAAGGGCCACTATGAAGGGCGTTGTCCTCTTGCCTTGCGGCATGACAGGCGATCCCTTGCGGGAGCCACCAACACCAATGAAGCCGCGCTTATAGCCGCGCGGCAGGGGGAGTCAACAGGGGTTTTGCAGGGGATGCGCGGAATGAACCGCCCGCGCATCCGGGATCGGCCTCAAGCGGCCTCGTGCAACATCAACGCCGCCTCGGTCGGGGTCAGGCTGCGCCGGGCAAAGCCGCCATAGAGGTACGGGTCGGCCTCGATCTCGGGCATGCGCTGCAACAGCCGCCGCCGGTCGGTTTCGGCCAGCGCCGAAAGCGCCGCGTGGGCGGGATGAAAGCTTTCGGTTTCGATGCCGTTGGCCCAGAGGATCTGGTGGCTGGGCAGCATGAGGTGGACATAGGTCACCTCGCGCAGGGTCAGGTCGACCATGATCGTACTGTCATTGACCAGGTCGCGCGCCGGTACCAGCACCTCGTCGGTGTTGAACAGCGCCTGCGCGGTCGGACCGCGCAGCAGCATCCGGTGTTCGGGCGAGACCAGCAACTCGGCGTCGGGCCGGTCGATGCCCAGCGCCCCCACCCGCATACGGATCGGGCGCAGGTGCGGCATTACGAACAGGCGCGCGCCGGTCATCCGGCGCTGGCCGATCCACTGGATCTCCTGCGGGCCGCTGTCTCGGGTCTGAACCTTGTCGCCTTCGCGCAGCTCCTCGATCAGGCGCGGGCCGGTCGGCGTGGCAATGCGGGTTCCGGGGGTGAAACAGATCACCCCGCCGCGTTCGCGCGCGCCCGGCAGCGGATCGGCGCTGTTCAGGTTGTGATGCACCACCCACAGATCGGTATCGCGCGGTGGCAATTCGTCGATGAACATCAGAAGCGGCGGCGTGCCATTGCCTGTTTCGATCACGGTGATGGTGTAGCTCTGCGCCCCGTTGGTGACCACAAAGGCCTGATCCATCAAGGGGTCCTTGACCTCGACCGCCTCAACATCGGTACGATGCTGTACCGCCGCCCCGACCAGACGCCTCACCTTGCGGGCCGCGCGTTTGCGCAGCGCCTCTTCTCCGTCCGCCCGGTCCAGCCGCAACACGCCCGTGGGCCCATCCACCTGCACGGTCTCGCCACGCCATGACCAGACCGCCCCCGCGGTCAGCGCGTCGAGGGGAGCCCCCTCAAGACCATCCAAATCCGTTTGCGACCAGGAAATGACGAACGTGCCGCGAAAGCCCGTTTTCATTAACCGTCTGCCTGCCTCAGTTTTATTATTAAGTTTTCGGTAGCAAATTATTGCTAATAGGGGAAGAACTTTGTTTCCAGTCTCTTAAAACGTGTTCTTAAGGCCGCAGTGATGCGGCCCAAGGCTGAATGGCGGGTACCCGCCGATGATTGGTCTGCTTGTTTTGACTTGTTTTGGCCGTTTTCCACCAGTCCTGTTTGGCTATCTTGTCCTCTCACCTTCTGATCGGAGACCAAGATGACCCTTACCCTGCCCTCTGTCTGCCCGCTGGATTGCCCGGATACGTGCAGTTTGAGCGTCACTGTCGAGGACGGCCGGGTTGCGCAGGTGCGTGGATCTGCGGCCAATCCCTTTACCGCCGGGGTGATCTGTAACAAGGTCGCGCGCTATTACCCTGATTTCGTGCATGGTCCCCGTCGGCTGACCCACCCCCTGCGCCGCACCGGGCCGCGCGGTTCGGGGGCCTATGAACCCATCAGCTGGGAGGGTGCGCTCGACCTGATCCACGAGGGGTTCTCTCGCGCAATCGCCACAGCTGGGCCGCAGTCGGTGCTGCCGCTGAACTATGCCGGCCCGCATGGAGAGCTGGCAGGCGGCTCGATGGACCGGCGGTTCTTTTACCGGATGGGTGCGACGATGCTGGATCGCGGACCGCTCTGCGGCGGCGTGCGCGGCACCGCGTATACAAGTCTGTTCGGCTCTGCTCCCGGTATGCCACCGGAACAGGCCGAGCTGGCCGACCTGGTATTGGTCTGGGGCAACAATGTCACCGTCTCGAACCTGCATCTGATGCGGGTTCTCAAACGGGTCCGCGCGGCGGGCGGGCGGGTTGTGGTGATCGACCCGCGCCGGATCAAGCTGGCCGAACAATGCGATCTGCACCTGCAACTCCACCCCGGTTCGGACGTGGTGCTGGCACTGGCGCTGGCGGCTGAACTGGAACGACGCGGCGCGCTGGACCATGGTTTCATCGGCAAATGGGTGCTGGGCGCCGACCGGTATCTGGAGGCCGCGCGCACCCATGACGTGGACGCGGTGGTGCGCCATTGCGGGTTGACCCCGGTCGAGTTCCACATGCTGGCCGACTGGATCGCCGGAGCGCGCACCATGGCAACCTCTCTGGGCAACGGGATCGAGCGCGGCCGCTCGGGCGGGGCGGGCCTGCGCGCGGCAATGGCCCTGAACGCGCTGACCGGCCAGCATGGCCGCCCCGGCGCGGGCGTGATCGCCAAGCCCGGCCTCGCCTTTCCGCGCACCACGGCACGACTTCAGGGCGATCATCTGAAGCAGCCCGGAACGCGGGTGTTCAACATCGTCGATGTGGCGGCGCATCTGCTGGACGACAGGCTCGACCCGCCGATCCGTGCGCTGATGATCTACAATCACAACCCGGTGGCGACACATCCGGACCAGTCCAATATGATCCGCGCGCTCAACCGGCCGGATCTGTTCATCGTCGGCGCCGATGTGACCATGACCGACAGCATGGCCTATTGCGACGTGATCCTGCCCGCCGCCAGTCATTTCGAGTTCGACGATATCTATGGCGCCTATGGGCAGACCTGGCTGCAACGGGCCGAACCGGTGATTGCCCCAGTGGGTGAGAGCCTGCCGAATACCGAGATCTTCCGCAGGCTGGCCGCCCGGTTCGGCTATGACGAGCCCGAGTTCCGCGACAACGACGCGGCGCTGATGGACCAGGCGATAGACGGCACCGATCCGCGTTTGGGGGGCCATGCGCCCAGTCAAATGCCGACCGATCGCGCGTTGGATATGGCAAGGCCTTCCGATGCACCGCTGGTGATGTGCGACACCGTGATGCCCGCCACGCCCTCGGGGCGGATCGAGCTGTACAGTCAGGATCTGGAGGATCGGTTCGGCTGCGGCCTGCCGCGCCATGATCCGGTTGCGCCCGACCTGCCCTTTACCCTGATCACACCCAGTTCGTCGAAACGGACCAATGCCACCTTTGGCGGCCATAGCGACAGCCTTGACCCCGAGACGGTCGAGATGCATCCGCAAGATGCCGCGCGGCTGGGTCTCAGCGATGGCGACCCCGTGGTTCTGCGCAATGGGCGTGGCGCGGTGGCGTTGCGGCTGAAGATCACCGACGCCACCCGGCCCGGCGTCCTCTACAGCCCCAAGGGCACTTGGCTCGAAAGCTCGTCCACCGGGCAGACGGTGAATGCGCTGATCCCCTCGGATATCCGAACAGATATCGAGAGGGGCGCCTGTTACAACGAGACCTTTGTTGAGGTGGATCGGGCCTAGGCCCGGTCGTCGCCCAAACTGCGGCGTTGCTGACCGTCGGGGGTGAAATTCTCGGGCGCCAGCCAATCGACAAAGCGCTGCCGCAGTTCGGGCCAGTCGCGATCCAGGACCGAGAACCAGGCCGTATCGCGATTGCGGCCCTTGTAGACGATGGCCTGTTCGAACAAACCGTCATAGTGAAACCCCAACCGTTCCGCTGCCCGGCGCGACGGCGCGTTCAGCGCGTCGCATTTCCACTCGAAACGACGATAGCCCAGCGTGTCGAAGGCATGAGACATCATCAGGAACATCGCCTCGGTCGCCACCCGGCTGCGTTGCAGAACCGGCGCAAAGGCGATGCCGCCAACCTCGATCACCCCATGCTCGGGCTGGATGCGCATATAGCTGGCAATGCCCTGCGCCTGCCCGCTGACCCTGTCGCAAATGGCGAAATAGAGCGGGTCCTCGGTGTTGCTCATCGCCTCCAGAAACGCCGTCATGTCAGCCTGCCCGTCAAATGGACCAAAGGGCAGATAGGTCCATCCATGCCCCTCGGTATCGGCGGCGAAGGCGTGCCAGAGATCGGCGCCATGACGGGCCGCCTGCAACGGCTCCAGCCGGGCAAAGCTGCCTTCCATCTGCTGCCGCCGGGGTCTTGGGCATCCCCGCCATCCCGGCAGTGCCGCCCCGATCGGCTGACCCAGTTCGTTTCTGCGTTCCATCATCTCCGTCCCTCCTGCGCTACTCTCTGTTTGCCCATAAGGTGGACAGCCGTTAACCTCCAAAATCAGAATAAACAGGCAAACCAATTTCATGAGCCAGACCTCTTGGCCCGCCATCTCGATCGAGCGCAACAGCCCGGTGCCGGTCTTTGAACAGATCTGTAGCGCCATCCGCGCCCGTGCCAGTACCGGCGCCCTGCCCGAGGGCACAGCGGTGCCGCCCACACGGATACTGGCGGTCGAGCTTGGCGTGTCCCGCTCGACGGTGGTAACCGCCTATGAGCAGTTGGTGGCCGAAGGGTATCTGCGCGCGCGCCAGGGCTCGGGCCATGTTGTCTGTGCCATGGGGGAAGTCGAGACCGCCCCGCCGGCCGCGCGCGCCCGACCGACGCAGGTCGAAACCGCCCCCGCCAAAGCGCGTCCTTTCGTGGCGGGCACGCCGGACATGCGGCTGTTTCCCTACCGGCAATGGGCGCGCACCGTGGCACGGCTCTGCCGCTCGAACCCGCAGGCGATGTTCACGACCGGTGACGCTTTCGGCAATCCGGCGCTGCGCGGCGCCATCGCTGCACATCTGCGCGACTGGCGCGGGGTCGAGGCCGCGCCCGAACAGATCATCATCACCGCCGGGGCCACCGATGCGCTGGAACTGTGCATGCGCAGCCTGTCGCGTCCCGGCGAGGTCATCGCGCTCGAGGATCCGGGCTATGGCCCATTGCGCAGCTTTGCCAAGGCACAGGGCTTGCAGCCGGTCTTTCTGCCGCTCGACGAACAGGGGGCGACGCTGCCGCCACCCGACACAGCGCCGCGACTGGCGGTGCTGACCCCCTCGCATCACTATCCGCTGGGCGGTGCCATGTCCCCCAGCCGTCGCAGTGCCTGGACACAATGGGCGCGGTCCGGCGATGCCTGGATCATCGAAGACGACTATGACAGCGAGTTCCGCTATGCCGGGCGCCCGATCCCCGCCATGGCCGGGTTCGATCCGCTGAGCCGCACCATCTATGTCGGCTCCTTTTCCAAGATCTTCTCGAACGCGCTGCGACTGGGCTACCTGATCGCGCCCGAACCGCTGCTGGAGCCGTTCCGCCAGACCGTGCGCCGGTTCGGGGTCCGGGCCAGTTCGATGCCGCAGCAGGCATTGGCCGAGTTCATGTCGAGCGGCGAGTTCTACCGGCATCTGCGCCGGGTGCGGCGGGTCTATGGCGAGCGCCGGCGCTTTCTGCTGGACCGGCTGGCGCGGGAGTTTGCCGAATATGGAACCGCCGCCGACCATCAGGCCGGAATGCAGACGGTGCTGCACCTGCATCCCGGCCTTGATGACATGGCGCTGGCCGAGCGCGCCCGTGCGGCGGGGCTGACCGTTTCCGCCCTCTCGCGCTATTGCGCGGTGCCGGGGCGCGGCAACGGGCTGATCCTGGGGTTCTGCGCCTTTTCCGAAGACGAGATGGACCCGGCCCTGGACACGCTGCGTGCCCTGCTGGAGACGGCATGACACATAAAAGCGAAACGGACCCGCGCCAATCCGGCACAGGCCCGTCTGCAAGGGTCGGGGCCGGGCGGCAAACCGCCCGGCACATTGGCTTTACTCGGCCGGCTTGCCCACGGTCAGGCCCAGCTTTTCACGTTTTCCATCGCGATAAAGCGCCTTGACCAGCGACACGCACATCAGCCCCATCACCACGGTAAAGGGCAGAGCACCGATGATCATTGCGCTCTTCAGCGCCTCCATCGGGTCGGCGCCGCCATTGGTCTTGCCCGCGATCAGCAGCGTACCGATCACCGCGGTCAGGATCACGCCCCAGACGATCTTGTGCTTGTTGCCGACTTCCTGATCGCCGCCCGACATGATGGTGTTCATCACCAGGATGCCCGAGTCCGCCGAGGTGACGAGGAAGGTCATGATCAGCACAACGCACATGACGGTAATCGCCGACAGGAACCCACCCGACAGCATCTGGCCCAGGGTCACGAACAGCTTGGCGGTGTTCGACGCGCCGATGATGGCGCCATTGGCATTGCCGGTCAGTTCCAGGTCGATGGCGGTGCCGCCCAGGATGGTCATCCATGCAAAGCAGACCAGCGCCGGGGCGAACAGGCAGCCGACGATGAATTCACGCACCGTGCGACCGCGCGAGATGCGCGCCAGGAACAGGCCCACAAAGGGCGAGAACGCGATCCACCAGGCCCAGTAGAAGGTGGTCCAGCCTGCCTGCCAGCCGAATTGACGGCCCGGCTCGCCCGCGGCATAGGCTGCGGCCAGAACCTCGTCGGACAGTGCGGCGGCTTCGCCTTCGAGGCCGGATTTGAACCCGTCAAACGAGCCCCAGGCATTGGTCGCCCCACCGCGCAGCGCGTCGGCATAGGGGGCGGCCTCGGTCGGCAGAGCGGCGGCAAAAGCGGCCGGATCCTGCGGGCCATAGGCGCCAAAGCTGATCGAGAGGAAGTGGAGGATATAGTCGACCAGCGCCGTGGCATAGGTCGTCATGGCGAACAGGAACGAACCAAACACCACAAAGGTGAACAGCAGGATCAGCGACATCACCAGGTTGAGGTTCGAAAGATACTTCACGCCGCGGCCCACGCCCGATACCGCCGAAATGACCGACAGACCCATGATCACGAAGAGGCCCGAGATCAGGCCGACGGTGCCCGGTGCAGGCGCCTCGCCGGTCATGTCCATCATCCATTCCATGCCGGTGATGGCATACATGCCATCGATGAACTGCGACACGCCAAAGCCGATGGTCACCGACACGCCAAGGATGGTTGCCACCACGCCCAGAATGTCGACCACATGGCCCAGGAACCCGTTCATCAGCGGGCCGAACAGCGGTGTCAGCGCCGAACGGATGGTCAGCGGCATGTCACGGGTATAGGCGTAATAGGCCAGCGCCAGGCCGGTCACCACATAGATCGCCCAGGCGTGAAAGCCGTAATGGGCAAAGGTGTAGCGATAGGCCGATTGCAGTGCCTCCTCGGAGTTGCCGGCAACAGCGCCCGAAACCACGACAGGGTTCGAGCCCCACAGGCCCAACGGTTCGGCGGTGGCGAACACCATCAGGCCGACGCCCAGACCGGCACCGAACATCATCGAGAACCAGGAGAAGTTGGAGAACTCGGTGCCCTCGCCGGGCCGGCCCATGATCCGCTTGCCGGTCTGCGGCAGCGCCGCCAGCACGAACAGGAACACGGCAAAGAAGCCGACGATGACGATGTAGAAGACGTTGAAATCCTCCAGCAGACGCCAGTTCAGGCTGCCCAGAACGCCATTGGCATTCGCGGGCCAGACCAGGGCCCAAAGGACCAGGCCGACCATGATCGCCTTGGAGAACAGCGCGATCTCGACGCTATGTCCCTGATAGAAACCGGACGCGGCCCTTTTGACCTCGATCTCGGTGAATGGTGGTTTTACTGACATGCGATCCCTCCCTGACGCAACAATTTGCTTACTCTAGCGATCCCGCGCCGGTCAGAGTGACGCAGGACCGATGGTTTTTGTCGCAGAAGCGACGTCTGAAATGTCGCTTATGCCGCGATGATCTTTTCGATCCGTTCGAGGGTCGCGACGTTGACCGCGACTCCCTCTTCGCGCGAGAGGAGTCGGCGGGCGCGACGCCCGTCGCCGGGCAAATGTGCGTTGTCCTGATCATGAACCGCCCCCGCCAGACGCGCAACCAATGGGGCAAACCGGTCACCCGAAGTCGCGCCGGGGTCGATCGCGATAAAGAACTGGCCGGTGCGCGGCGGCCCTCCCGCCGTGCCGGAAAAGGGCGAAGCGTCGATGCCCAGCGTCGCGCCCGTCAGCGCGGCGGCCATGGTCTCGACCAGCAGGGCAACCCCGACTCCCTTGTAGCCCCCCGATGGCGCCATCGAGCCTTTCAACCCGACCTCAGGGTCGGTGGTGGGGTTGCCGTCGGCGTCCAGTGCCCAGCCGACCGGGATCGGCTTGCCCTCGCGGGCGTGTTTCATCACTTCGCTCTTGGCGATGGTGCTGGCGCTCTGGTCGATCAGGATCGCCGGTTCACCATCCTCACCCGGCACGGCAAGCGAGAACGGGTTGGTGCCGACCACCGGTTTCGATCCGCCCGAGGGCGCGATCGAAGCGGGCGCATTGGTAAAGCCCAGCCCCACCAGCCCCGCCCGCGCAAGACGGGCGGTGTGATATCCCAGCACGCCGCAGTTATAGCTGTTGCGGATCGCCAGAACGGCAACGCCCTGGCTGCGCGCCAGCGGCATCAGCTGGTCAAAGCCGAGATCGATCGCAGCATGGGCAAACCCGGTCGCCGCATCCGCAGTCAACACCGAGGGCGCGGGCCGGTCGAGCCGGGGTTCGGCCCGCCCGTCGACCTTGCCGCATTGCACATGCTCGCAATAGATCGGGATATAGAGCAACCCGTGGCTGGCGATACCGTCGGCCTCGGTCGCGGCGGTGGCCACGGCCAATGGCCGGGCATTGGCCTCGGAGGTGCCAGCGGCCACCAATGCGCGAAAGCTCAGATCTTCGATCTCGTCCAGGCTCAGGGTGCGGGTTTCGGTCATGGGGTCCTCGGTTCAGTCATTGTCGGAAAGCCCCGCGCCTGCGCCCTTCAACCGGGATTCCTCGGTTGCGGGGGCATAGGTGCGATGGGCGAAACGGTTCAGGGTGGCCCAGGTCTCGGGCGCGGGTTGGGCGCGGCTGCGCATGGGCGTCGCGGCGTCGATCTGGCCGCCCAATGTCACCTCGACCAGAGGCGCAAGGTCCGGTGTCGCGCCGGAAAGGTCGAGCGCCTTACCATCGGTGACGGCACATCCGCCCTCCCAGCGCAGGGAAACCGGGCGACCGATCTGCTGCGCGATCAGCGCGGCAAAGGGCACCAGCAGCGCGGGCCGGGCCACCTGTTCCAGCCGAAACCCTGCATCGGACAGCTCTGCCGCGCGATCCGAAAGCGCCGCCCCCGCCGCCAGCGGGCAGAGCGTGCCGCCCGGCGCGGCCCAGGTCATGCCCCTTGGGTCGGGAGAAAGATCGGCAAGCGGCACCCCATCGACCCGGGTCAGCAGCGCGGCCAGTTCGGCGCAGGCGTCAATGTCATGGGCGGCCAGCCAGCGGGTCGCCTTGGCCGCCTCTTCGGCAAGGCCCCAGGGATAGCCCGCGCCACGCGTCGCGCGCTTGGCGGTGGCCTCGATCTCGTTGAGGGAAAAGCTCATGCCGGCACCTCTGGATAGACCCAGTCATCCGCCGTCTCGGGCGAAAGCTCCTCGGGGTATGGCGCACCCGCATACATGCAAATCCGCACCCAGCGATCCGAACGGGGGTCGAAATGGATAGCGCCAAAGAAGGCAAGTTTCGCCCGCAGCATGTCGATGGGCAGCACCGAGGCGCTGATCGTGTTGTCGTGGATCTCGCCATATGGGGCCACTCGGCTCATCTGGGCGCGGCGCACGGTGTGGCGGTGCTCTGGATGGGCCAGCAGGAATTCCGCCACCGGACGGGCACCGTCCCAATCGGCCAGTGCCGCATGGGCCGCCGCCGCATCGCGGGCCGGGGCCAGCGGCTGTTCGTACTCGGCAATCGGCTCGTCGAACCGCTCGCCCAGACGCGGCTCCAGCTTCTCCTCGGAGACATACCAGGCGCGGGCGCAGTTTTCGGGCGCCGACCAGTCGAGGTCAAAGGCCCAGGCGTAGCTGGCCGCGATCAGGCCGCGCAGTTCCGAGATCGGCATGGCCCCGTCGATGCGAAACGCGCCCGGATTGCCATCGGCCATGCAGCTGGCCAGACCGTCCACCAGATCGGGATAGGGTTCCAGGATCAGCGAGGCGACCAGTTCCTGCCCCTCCTCACTGAGCGCGCCCTCGGCCCAGCGCATCAGCCGGTCCCAGGGGTGATCGTTCAACAGGTCATCGCCCGTCACATGGCGCGAGAGCACCTCCATGTCGCGGCGCAGATCGGCCAGTTTCTCAAGCTGGATCGGGTGTTCGGAACGCCACTGGCCCAGCGACACCTCGCTGCGCCTCAGCATCCGGCGAAACTGCGCGGCCGCGTCGGGGCTGGCGGTGGCGACACTGCGCACCCGGGCAATCGCCTCTTCCCGGGCCATGACCCAGTTGTTGAACAGGACCGGGTGGTTGACGATATAGGGCGCCATGCCCAGACCGGTGGAATTGCCGATGCCCATCCGCCGCGCCAGCGCCGGGTCCAGATCGACCGCGCCTTCACCGCCCTTGGCCCGTGCCATGTGCTGCACCAGATCGCGCACGAAGACACGGGTCAGATAGACCGACAGCATCTCGGCCTGAAACGGCACCTGCATCTCGGGGCGGTCGGCGATCTGCTCGCGATCCGCCGCGCCCAGCTTGCCCGAGCCATAGACGGCGGTGGTGCGCATCAGATAGCCCACCTTGTCGATCTCGGCGCGGTCGGGCTGTTGCCCGCTCGCCAGCGCGTCGACCACATGCGCCCAGAGCCGCACAGACCGGTTGGCCCGGCTGACCGAAATTTCGCACTCGCTTACCCGGCCCGCCTCTTGCAGCGGCACGTTCTGCGACAGCCGGTTGATGTCGTCCTCGGTCGGGCTCCCGTCGAACAGGGTGAATGTGGCATCCCAGGCGGTGGCGATCACCCGGTCCGAACGCATCTCGGGCGGCAGGTCATGGGCAAAGGCCACCAGCGAATAGGCACGGTCGGGCCCCTGCGCGGTATAGACCGCATGGCCCACACCCGCCGCGTCGATGCGGAATACCGGGCGCGAAAAACTCCAGTTCTCGCGCGCCATGCGCCGGGTCAGGATGCGCATGAAGCTGAGGCGGCATTGATGCAGCGACCCCAGCCGCGACAGCCGCATGACTGTCGCCGGATCCCTGCGTTGGATGTGCCTGTTCGGGGCGGTGTCCATCTCTCTCATCCTTGCGGGACGAAGTTCTGGGCAAAGAACCTGTACCAGTTCCCGCCCATGATCCCGGCCACTTCGTCCTTGTTCAGGCCGGTCGCGCGTAACCCGTTCTCGATATTTCCAAAATCGCGATTGTCCTGGAACCAGTGCGGCATCGGGGGAAAGCCCGGCGCGCTGGCGGAACCCTCGCCAAAGTCGATCTCCTTGGACCAGCGCCCGGTGCGCATCCATTCCACCACGCTGTCGGGCTGGTCCTGGCACAGGTCGGTGCCGATCCCCAGATGGTCGACTCCGTACCGCTCGGCGGTGCGGGCGATCATCTCGCAGAAGCTGTCCAGCGTGCAGGCCGACTTGTCCTTCAGGTGATGGGGGTAGACCGAAAAGCCCAGCATGCCGCCGTTTTCGGTCACCGCCCGGATCACATCGTCACGCTTGTTGCGCAGGGCCGGGGCCCAGTCATGCGGGTTGGCATGAGTGATGGCGATGGGGCGTTCCGAGATCTCGGCGGCCTCGATGGTCGAGCGGTCGGCGGAATGGCTCATGTCCACCACCAACCCCACCCGGTTCATCTCCTTGATGACCTGACGGCCCATGCGGGTGATGCCCGCATCCTCGGCCTCGTAACAGCCGGTCGCCAGCAGCGACTGGTTGTTATAGGTCAACTGCATGAAGCGCGCGCCCAGCGTGTGCAGGATCTCGACCAGCCCGATATCGTCCTCGATCGGGCTGGGGTTCTGGAACCCGAAAAAGATCGCGGTGCGCCCGGTCTCGCGCGCGATGTCGATATCGCCGGCCCATTGCCCCTTCATGATCAGGTCGGGGAATTGCTCGAACCAGCGGTTCCATTTCTCGAAATTCAGGACCGTCTCACGAAAGCTTTCGTGATAGGCGATGGTGACATGCACCGCATCGACATGGCCCGCGCGCAGCTGGCGAAAGATCTTTTCCGACCAGTTGGCATATTGCAGGCCGTCGATGCGATAGCTCATTGTGGTGCCCCCGCGCTGATGTAAGCGGTCTTGACCGTGGTATAGAACTCGGCCGCCGCCTTGCCCTGTTCGCGCGGCCCGTAAGAGCTGTCGCCGCGGCCACCAAACGGCACGTGGTAATCGGTGCCCGCCGTCGGCAGGTTCACTGTCACCACCCCGGTGCGCGCGTTGCGGCGGAAATGGGTGGCGCGTGCCAGCGACTGGGTGACGATGCCCGAGGTCAGGCCGAAGTTGGTATCGTTCACCACGCTCAGCGCCTCGTCATAGCTGCCGACCTTGATCACGCTGGTCAGCGGCGCGAACATCTCTTCGCGGTTGATGCGCATGGTGTTGGTGGTGTTCAGGAACACGCCGGGCGACATGTAATAACCGTCCTGCGGCATATCGAGCCGCTGGCCGCCGCAGGCCAGTTCGGCGCCCTCGGACTTGCCCAGATCGACATAGGCGAGGTTCTCGTCCAGTTGTTGCTGGCTCACCACCGGGCCCATCTGAGTGCCCTCGGCCAGCGCATGACCCACCTTCATCGCCTGCGCGCCCGCCACCAGCTTCTCGACAAAGGCATCGTGGATGGCCGCGTGCACCACCAGCCGCGAACTTGCGGTGCATTTCTGCCCGGTGCCGCCAAAGGCACCGCCCAGCGCCAGCGTCACGGCAAGATCCAGATCGGCGTCATCCATCACCGCCAGCGCGTTCTTGGACCCCATCTCCATCTGCACCTTGGTCAGGTTCTGGATGGCGGCGGAGGCGATACCCTTGCCCACCGGCACCGAGCCGGTGAAGGAAATCGCGTTGACCAGCGGGCTTTCCACCAGCCGCTGACCAATGCTGCGACCCGAGCCCATGACCAGGCTGAACAGGCCCTTGGGGATGTCCTGGCGCGCGATGATCTCGGTCAGCGCCACGGCGCTGGCCGGGGTGATATTGGCCGGTTTCCACACCACCGCATTGCCATAGCAAAGCGCGGGCGCGATCTTCCACGAGGCAGTGGCGGTGGGAAAGTTCCACGGGCTGATCACCGCAACGACGCCCACCGCCTCGCGGCGCACGTCGATCTCGACGCCCGGGCGCACGCTGTCGGCATTCTCGCCCAGCTGGCGCAGGCATTCGGCGGCGTAATAGGTAAAGAACTGACCGGCGCGATAGACCTCGCCCTTGCCCTCGGCCAGCGGTTTGCCCTCTTCGCGGCTGAGCAGGGTGCCCAGTTCCTCGGCCCGGGCCATCAGCTCGGTGCCGATGGCCATCAGCACCGCCTGCTTGCGCTCCATCCCGTAGGCCGCCCATTCCGCCTGGGCGCGCCGGGCCTGAAGCAGCGTCCCATCGAGCTGATCGGCGCTGGCCTGGGCAAACATACCAACCAGATCGCTCAGGTCCGACGGGTTGCGGTTTTCGATTTCAGCTTCGCCCGCCAGCCATTCGCCCGCGATGAGATTGAGTTTTGTGTCCGACATGCCTCTGGCCCAGTTCCTCGAATGAATTGGGTCATGGTGGACTCCGCGCACCATATCGGTCAAACTTAAACTTCTTAATGAAATTTCAGGTTTTCTGAACTCATGATCAAGATCGAGATGCTGCGCTGTTTCAGCACTGTTGCACAAACAGGAAACCTTGCCGATGCCGCAATGCGGATGGGGCGGACTCAGTCTGCGCTGTCGATGACCCTGAAACAGTTGGAGGAGCATCTGGGCCAGCGCCTGTTCGAGAACGAGCGCAAGAACCGCCTGACCCCGCTGGGACAAGAGGTGTTCCGCTTTGCCCAGCAGCAGTTGCGCCAGTTCGACGATACCATACAGGCGATCGAGGCGGCGGCGCGGGCGCCGCAGGGGCTGCTCAGGGTGGCGTCGATCCCCTCTGCCTCTGGTCTGGCGCTGCCAGGCGCGATCGAGACGATGATGCAGCGCCATCCTTCGCTGGATCTGGAACTGCGCGACATGGATAGCGGCAGGGTGGTGGATGCGATCCTGCAAGGGCAGGCCGATCTGGGCATTGTCTCGGGCCAACCGGTGCTGAACGGGGTCGAAAGCGAAACCCTGTTCGAAGACGCCTATGGCCTGCTTTGCGCCACCGGTCATCCGCTGGCGCAGCAACCACAGGCACCCGATATCGACGCGGTCTTTGCCTCGGGCTTCATCCGCAACAGCCTGTGCGGGCTGATCGAGGCGCCCGAGATACGCGCCGCCCTGCCCCGCGCCCGGATCACCGTGCACAACACCCATTCGCTGTTGGCGATGGTGCGGACGGGCAAATGGGTGACGATCCTGCCGCGCTCGGTGGCACGGGTACAGCCGACAGAGCTTACATTCCGCCCCATCGCCGGGCTGGAGGAACAGCGCAGCGTGTCTCTCTTGATCCACACCCGGACCCAGTTCCCGCAGCTGGTCGCGGAATTCGCCGACATCCTGCGTCACAGCCCCTGGACCGGCTGAGGTTCAGATCACCCCGATCTCGGCCAAGGCCCGGTTCAGGTCCTCGGGCAACGCATCGTCCTGCGCGCGTCCCTTGGGCAGGTCGGGCGGCGTGTCGGCGGGGTTCAGATAGCGCCAGCCCTGAAACGGGCGTTTCTGGGTGCTGTGGGTGCGGTGCAATTCGGGGTCGAGCACCAGCGCGCAATGCCGGGTACCGTCCTGCCCGTTCACCTCGTCCATCCGCAGCACCCGCTGGCGGCACTGGATCAACCCCTTGATCACCCAATAGATCGAACCGCCCGCCAGGATCTCGCTCTCGCGTTTGGGCCACATGCGGGTGACATGGCGCGGCAGCCCGTCCGGCGTCTGCGTCCGCCGCATCGCCTGCCATTCGGCAAGGTTGTCGACGCTTTCCGTCCCGACGCTGAGCTTGATCAGATTGAGGTAGTTATCCACAGCTTTCCCACAGAGTCGTCCAGAGACCCACCTTGATATTGTAGCTCACCCCACCCGGGCATCAAGCAGTTGTGGCCTACCTCACATTTGGTTTAGTCTGGATGTCTCTTCCAGCACGAGGGAATCATCCGATGAGCCGTTTCGCCGCCCCCATCGCCGAGCAGATTTGGGACATGAAATACCGTTTCAAACAGGCGGACGGCACCCCGATCGACCAGACGGTCGAGGACAGCTGGCGCCGCATCGCCCGCGATCTGGCCCGCGTCGAACAGGATCCCGACCGCTGGGAGCGGGAATTCTACACCGCGCTGGAGGATTTCAAATACCTGCCCGCCGGGCGCATCACCGCCGGTGCGGGCACCGCGCGGCAGGTGACGCTGTTCAACTGCTTTGTCATGGGCACCATCCCCGACAGCATGGGCGGCATCTTCGAGATGCTGAAAGAGGCGGCGCTGACCATGCAGCAGGGCGGCGGCATCGGCTATGATTTCTCGACCATCCGCCCGCGCGGCGCCGATGTAAAGGGCGTGGCCGCCGATGCCTCGGGGCCGCTCAGCTTCATGGATGTGTGGGACGCCATGTGCCGCACCATCATGTCCGCCGGTTCCCGCAGGGGCGCGATGATGGCGACCATGCGCTGCGACCATCCCGATATCGAACAGTTCATCGCCGCCAAGTCCGACCCCGCCCGCCTGCGCATGTTCAACATGTCGGTGCTGGTCACCGATGCCTTCATGGAGGCGGTCAAGGCCGATGGCTCGTGGGAGCTGCAATTCGACGGCAAGGTCTATCACACGGTCGAGGCACGCACCCTGTGGAACAGGATCATGCAGGCCACCTATGATTATGCCGAACCGGGCGTGATCTTCATCGACCGCATCAACGCGGCCAACAACCTGAACTATGTCGAAACCATCGCCGCCACCAACCCCTGTGGCGAACAGCCCCTGCCGCCCTATGGCGCCTGCCTGTTGGGCTCGATCAACCTGGCGCGGTTGGTGACGAACCCGTTCGAAGACGCAGCCGAACTGGACCCCGAGGCGCTGCAAAAGCTGGTCGCGACCGCCGTGCGGATGATGGACAACGTGGTCGATGCCTCGAAATTCCCGCTGCCCGAACAGGCCGCCGAGGCGCAGAACAAGCGCCGGATCGGGCTGGGCGTGACCGGGCTGGCCGATGCGCTCTTGATGCTGGGCCTGCGCTATGGCAGCGACGAGGCCGCCAAGCAGACCGAGGACTGGCTGCACGCCATCGCCCGCGCGGCCTATCTCGCCTCGGTCGAGCTGGCCAAGGAAAAGGGCGCCTTTCCCCTGTTTGACGCCGAGAAATACCTGGCCTCGGGCACCATGCGGGCCATGGACGAGGATGTGCGCGAGGCGATCCGCGCCCATGGCATCCGCAACGCGCTGTTGACCTCGATCGCGCCCACCGGGACCATCTCGCTCTATGCCGGTAACGTGTCTTCGGGGATCGAACCGGTCTTTGCCTATGCCTATACCCGCAAGGTGCTGCAAAAAGACGGCAGCCGGACCGAGGAAGAGGTGGTCGATTACGCGGTGCAGATGTGGCGCGACAAGTTCGGCGACACGCCCCTGCCCGACTATTTCGTCAACGCCCAGACGCTGGCGCCTGCCGATCACGTGCGGATGCAGGCGGCGGCGCAGAAATGGATCGACAGCTCGATTTCCAAGACCATCAACTGCCCCGAGGATATCTCGTTCGACGAGTTCAAGGACGTCTACATGCAGGCCTGGGATCTGGGCTGCAAGGGCTGCACCACCTACCGGCCCAATGATGTGACCGGTTCGGTCCTGACGGTCTCGGAAAGCGCCGACAAGGCGCCGGGTGAAAGCGCCCATGCGCCGCACGAGTTCGAAGGTGGCGACGTTATCTATATGTCCGAACCGCTGGACCGGCCCGAGCATCTCGAAGGCAACACCTACAAGATCAAGTGGCCCGACA
Organism: Ruegeria alba; assembly: GCF_022321465.1. Taxonomy (NCBI): domain Bacteria; kingdom Pseudomonadati; phylum Pseudomonadota; class Alphaproteobacteria; order Rhodobacterales; family Roseobacteraceae; genus Ruegeria; species Ruegeria alba. The sequence goes on from NZ_JAKOEM010000009.1 coordinate 90,637, forward strand.
GCGAGCATGCGCTCTACATCACCATCAACGACATCATCATCAACGGTCACCGCCGCCCGTTCGAAGTCTTCATCAACTCCAAGAACATGGAGCATTTCGCCTGGACCGTGGCACTGACCCGGATGATTTCGGCAGTGTTTCGGCGCGGCGGCGACGTGTCCTTTGTGGTCGAAGAGTTGAAGGCCGTGTTCGACCCGCGCGGCGGTGCCTGGGTCAAGGGCAAGTACATCCCCTCGATCCTGGCGGCCATTGGCGGGGTGATCGAACAGCACCTGATCGCCATCGGTTTTCTCGAAGGCGAGGGCATGGGCCTGAAATCGGACCCGCAGGCGCAGGTGGTGAATGGCGACGCGCCGCGCGGCAAGGCCTGCCCCAGCTGCGGCCAGTTCGACATGCAGATGGTCGAGGGCTGCATGACCTGCCGCAGTTGCGGCCATTCCAAATGCGGTTGAGGCCCAGACGGGCCTGAACCGCGCGGGCGGGCCTTGCGGTCTGCCCCCGGATGCGGCCATTCTGGCCCCGAACGAGCGTGAGGGGCGACATGGATTGGCGTGATCAGGGTATCCTGCTTTCCGTGCGTCGCCACGGCGAGACGTCGGCCATCATCGACACCTTTACCGCCAGCCATGGCCGCCATGCGGGCGTGGTGCGGGGTGGTACCAGCCGCCGCATCGCGCCGATCCTGCAACCGGGGGCGCAGCTCGACCTCAGCTGGCGCGCCCGGCTGGAGGAGCATCTGGGCAGTTTCACGGTGGAACCGCTGCGCTCGCGCGCGGCGGCGGCGATGTCGGGGCGGCTGGCGCTGGCCGGGCTGAACGCGGTTGTCTCGCTCTTGTCCTTTTGCCTGCCCGAGCGCGAGGCGCATCCCCGACTATACAAGCAGTCCGAACAGCTGCTGGACCTGCTGGGTCAGGACGAGATCTGGCCGCTGGCCTATCTGCGCTGGGAGCTGGCGCTGCTTGACGCGCTGGGCTTTGGCCTTGACCTGAGCGCCTGCGCGGTGACCGGCGCCAGCGACGATCTGGTCTATGTCTCGCCGCGCAGCGGGCGCGCGGTCAGCGCGGGGGCCGCAGGCGAATGGGCCGACCGGCTGTTGCCGCTGCCCCCCTGCCTGCGCGGCGAAGGCCCGGCATCGGATCCAGAGATCGCACTGGCCCTGCGCACCACCGGCTATTTCCTGGAACACCGCGTCGCGCCCGCCCTGGGCCATGCGCCGCTGCCGCAGGCGCGCGAGCGGCTGATCGACCTGATCAGTCGGCTGCCCTGAACAGCATCTCGTGCCCGGCCTCGTTGCGCAGAATCAGCACCGCGCCCGAGACCTCGATCTGTTCCATCGCCAGCAATGCGGCGAAAAAGACCCCCTCGGCCTCAAGCTCTGGACAGGCGGCGCGGGTGGCGACCAGATCGGCGATTTCGAACCACGGATAGGGCGCGTCCAGCCGGGCGGTAAAACTGTTGCACGGCCCCTGCCCCGCGATCTGGCCCGGTTCGGGAAAGCGCAGCTCTGCCCCGGCGGCAAAGGCGGCGCCGTCGATGCTCTGGGCCTGCCAGACCTGCCCGGCGGCACCATAGGCGGTGGCGGTCTCGTCCTGCCCGCAATATCCCAGCGCCAGCGCGGGCAGCAAAAGGGCGAGGCGGGCCAGCATCGCGGGCCTAGTCCAGACTGTCGAGCAGCTTGCGCGCGGCGGTTTGTTCGGCCTGCCGCTTGGCCCCGGCGGTGGCCTCGGCCCGGCGGCCATCGGCAAGCTCTGCCAGAATGGTAAAGACCGGCGCATGATCGGGGCCAGAACGTTTTACCAGAGTATAACGCGGCGGAGTCTGGCCACGCGCCTGCGCCCATTCCTGAAGCGCGGTCTTGGCGTCGCGCGCGTCGGCCTCGACCTGATGGATACGCGCGCCCCACAGCCGCAGGATCACCGCCTCGGCAGCGGCAAAACCGCCATCGCGATAGACGGCGGCAATCACCGCCTCCATCGCATCACCCAAGAGCGCCAGCTTGCGCCGCCCGCCTGACATCATTTCGGAGCGGCCCAGTTTCAACACAGCGCCCAGATCGACCTCGCGGGCAACCTCGGCGCAGGTCTCCTTGCGCACCAGCGCGTTGAAGCGGGGCGCCAGCTGACCCTCGGTCGCGTCCTTGTCCGCCTCCAGCAATGCCGTCGCCATCACCAGCCCCAGCACCCGGTCGCCCAGAAACTCCAGCCGCTGATTGTCCTGCCGGGTGGCCGAGGAGATCGAACCATGGGTCAGCGCGCGCACCAGCAGTTCGGGCCGCTCGAAAGAGTAGCCCAGCCGCGCCTCAAAGGCCTTCATCTCTGCCGAAAGCTTCACTCGATCCCCTTGAAGAAACGGTCGCTGCGCCAGGTCCAGAAGAACAGCATCGACCGGCCCGCCGACGAGAACATGATACGGTCGGCCCGCCCGATCAGGTTCTCATAAGGCACATAGCCGACCCCACCGGCCGATTGCGGCAGGCGGCTGTCGCTGGAATTGTCGCGGTTGTCGCCCATGAAGAAGTAATGCCCCTCGGGCACCGTGTAGACGCCTGTGTGGTCCGAGGCCTGATTGCCGATATTGACGATCTTGTGACTGACCCCGTTGGGCAGCGTCTCGATCTGGCGCGACTTCTGGCAGATGCCGCCCTCGCCCACCGGGCCGTTCTCGCAGCGCGGGCGCAGGCGCTGGGGGCCTTGTGCCTCGGCCAGTTCCTCGAACACGCCGTCATCTTCCAGCTTTACCGCCTGATCATTGATGTAAAGGACGCCGTCCTTCATCTGGATGCGGTCGCCCGGCAAGCCGATCAGACGCTTGATGAAATCGCGCCCCGAAACCGGATGACGGAACACCACCACGTCGCCACGCTCGGGCGTGCCGCCGAACAGGCGGTCATTATCGCCCTTGGCCCAGCCGCAAACATCCTCGGCGTCGATGTCGATGCCGAATTGCGGCAGCACCAGGCTGGGGCACGAAGCATAGGAATAGCCATAGGCCATCTTGTTGACGAAGAGGAAATCGCCGATCAGCAGCGTTTCCTTCATCGAGCCCGAGGGGATCCAGAACGGCTGAAAGAACAGCGTCCGGAACACGCCCGCGATCAGCAGCGCATAGACGATGGTCTTGATCGTCTCGACAAAGGCATTTCCGGTCTTGGCGGCTTTGCTGGCCATCAGGCTCTCCAGTTGCTGCGGGCGTTTCGGGGCTACATGCGGGGCGGGGCGGGGTAAGTCAAGTTCACCTCCCCCGCCTCGGCGAGCGGACGCGCCTCGATCACGACAAAGGCCTGCGCCCAGGGGTGATCATCGGTCAGGGTGACATGAATGATCGCCTCGTAGCCTTCGGGCGTCATCTCGCGCAGGCGTTCGGCGGCCCAGCCGGTGACTTGCATGACGGGCTGGCCACTGCGCAGGTTGCTGACCGCCATGTCCTTCCAGGCGATGCCCATGCGCAGGCCGGTGCCCAGCGCCTTGGAACAGGCCTCTTTCGCGGCCCAGCGCTTGGCATAGGTGCCGGCGGTGTCGGCGCGACGCTCGGCCTTGCGCTGCTCGATCTCGGTAAAAACGCGGTTGCGAAAGCGGTCGCCAAAGCGGTCGAGCGTGCGCTCGATCCGCTCGATATTGGCCAGATCGGTGCCGATACCCAGGATCATTGCAACCGGGCCGTCAGCAGTTTCAGCGCCGCGCCGCCAAAGAGCAGCGCAAAGCTCAGCTCGAACCAGCGGCGCAGGCGGCGGTATCCCTCGCCGATGGCGCGGGTCGAAAACAGCAGCGCATAGCCCAGAAACAGGCAAGTCGAGGCGGTGATGAGCACAGCGAACAGTGCAAATACGCTTGCCAGAGATGCCGTGGGCGGCAGCGCGATGGCAAAGACCGCACCCCAGCTCAGGATCGCCTTGGGATTGGTCAGGTGGATCAGATAACCACGCAGGAACAGCCGCCGGGCCGTGCCCGTGGCGGTTCTGAAGGGTTTGATGCCTTGCGGGGCCAGGCCCGCGCGCAGGGATTTCACCGCCAGCCAAAGCAGGTAAAGCGCCCCGGCATAACGGACCGTCTCGACGATCCAGACATGGGTCAGCATCAGCGCGCTCATGCCCAGCGCAGCGGCCAATCCCCAACTGGCCGAACCTGCCACGATGCCCAGCGCCACGGCCAGTGCGGCCCCGCGCCCTTCGGCCATGCCGGTACCGGCAATCGTCAGGGTGGCAGGCCCGGGACTGCCGCCCGCCACCAGCCAGCCCAGGACGACAAGGCCAAGCCCGGGTGTCATGCCCGCGCCTCGTCCATCAGGCGGCGCATTTCGGCGATGGCGGGTGTGAGCCCGCGAAAGATCGCCTCGCCGATCAGGAAATGGCCGATATTCAGCTCCCTCACCTCGGGAAAGGCCGCGACCGGCTGCACCGTGTCATAGGTCAGCCCGTGGCCGGCGTGCACCTCGAGCCCCAGCGAATGGGCAAAGGCGGACATTTCGCGCATCGCCTCCAACTCGCGGTCGCGCTTGGCGAAATCGCCCTCGGCATGGGCATCGCAATAGGCCCCGGTATGCAGTTCGATCACCTGCGCGCCGATCCGGTGCGCGGCCTCGATCTGACGTTTGTCGGCGGCGATGAAGATCGATACCCGGCACCCCGCTTCGCGCAGCGGCGCGATGAAATGGGCCAGCCGGTTTTCCTCGCGCGCGACCTCAAGCCCGCCTTCGGTGGTGCGCTCCTCGCGCTTTTCGGGCACGATGCAGACCGCGTGCGGCTTGTGGCGCAGCGCGATCTTCTGCATCTCGTCGGTTGCGGCCATCTCGAAGTTGAGCGGCACGCTGAGCGCCGCCATCAGCCCGTCGATATCGGCATCGGTGATGTGGCGGCGATCCTCGCGCAGATGCGCGGTGATGCCGTCGGCACCGGCCTGCTCGGCCAGGATCGCGGCGCGGATCGGGTCGGGGCTGGCACCGCCGCGCGCGTTGCGCACGGTCGCCACATGGTCGATATTCACGCCAAGACGCAGGTGGGGAACAGACATGACGGGATTTCCTTTCCGACTCGCTCGCGCCCGACCCTAGCCGGGATTTTCCGGGTTTGGCAGATCGGCCTGTGCCTTTTTCTTGATCGCCTCGAACTTGGCCTTGATCTTGGAGCGGCGGCGTTTCTGATAGGTGCTGATCACCGGCAGGCTGAGGTAATAGCAGACAACGCCCGCAACGATCCCCGGTACGATGCCGCCGATCATATAGGGAAAGAATACCTCATCATAGAAAAGCTCGAGCGCCTGCCAGTCGGCGTCGCGATCAGTGAAAAGTGCCAGAAAGTTGTCTTTCAGCTCTCCCGCAGCACCGGCGAATTTGCGCATCAACCCCTGTTCGGCGCCTTCCTGAAACTCGGTTCCCAGCAGGAAATGCCCGGTTTGCAACGAGATCACACCGATCGGCACATAGGTCAACGGATTGCCAAAGAAGGTACCGCTGAGCCCGGCCAGGATATTGCCGTTGATCAGCCGAGCGAGGATGGCTGCGATCACGAAATGGATGCCGTAGAAGGGCGTGAACGAAGCGAAGACCCCCGCACCGATGCCCCGCGCGATCCGTTCGGGCCGGTCCGGCAGACGACGCACCCGGTGTTTGACATAGTGAAAGGCACGGGTCCAACCGCCACGCGGCCAGATCAGTTCCCACAGCACCTGCAGCGGAGAGCGTCGATCTCGGCGCTTGAAAACCACGCTTGGATGTCCTTTCCCTGCCTTCCGGCGTTTAAACCGCCACGGCGCCCGCCTTGGCCTTTTCCCTGTAGCGTTCAACCGAGGCCACGTCACCCTCTGCCTCGAGCGCCAGCATCAAGGAATGCAATTGTTCCACATCGCGCAATTCGACGCTGATCATGAGGCGATAGAAATCCGGCTTGCGGTCTATGAATTCCAGATTGGAAATATTGGCCTTCTTCTCGCCTATCAATGTGCAAATCCGCCCCAGCACCCCGGCGTCGTTGCCGATCGTCAGTTCTAGCGTGGCGCCATAGGCGGCCGGGTGGGTGCCGGAATGCCAATGCAAATCGACCCAGCGTTCGGGTTGCGTCTCGAACTCGCTCAGCCGGTCGCAGTCAATCGTATGCACCACCACGCCCTTGCCGCGATAGGTGATGCCGACGATACGCTCGCCCGGCAGCGGTTGGCAGCAGGGCGCGCGGTCAAAGCTCTGCCCCGGTTCCAGACCGATCACGGCGCGGCGCGGGGGAATGGCGTCGCCCTCGTCTGGGGCCAACTCGGGATAGACAGCCTGCACCACGTCATGGGCGGTGAGTTCGGCCGAACCCAGACGGGCCAGCAACTCGCCGCGATCCTTCAACCGCAGGTGCTTGGCGGCGGTATCAAGCGCCTTGTCGGTGGCCTTGCGCCCGACATGGTCAAAGGCCGAGCGCGCCAGTTCATGCCCCAGCTTGATGAACCGTTCACGGTCCACCTCGCGCAACGCACGTCGGATCGCAGTCTTGGCCTTGCCCGTCACCGCGATTTCAAGCCAACTCACCTGCGGCGTCTGGCCCTCGGCGGTAATGACATCGACCGACTGGCCGTTCTTGAGGCGGGTCCACAACGGCACCCGGATCCCGTCCACCTTGGCCCCGACGCAGGCATGCCCGATCCGGGTATGGATGGCATAGGCATAGTCGATCGGGGTGGCGCCGCGCGGCAGCTTGACCACGTCACCTTTGGGGGTGAAGCAGAACACCTGGTCGGAATACATCTCGAGCTTGACCGCTTCGAGGAAGTCTTCGTGATCCTCCTCGCTGTCGAACTGTTCGGTCAGGCCCGCAATCCACTTGGCCGGATCGACGGCAAAGGGGTTCTGGGTGCGCACCCCGTCGCGATAGGACCAATGCGCCGCCACCCCGGTTTCCGCTACGTCATGCATCTGGCGGGTGCGGATTTGCACCTCGACCCGCTTGCCGTCGCGCCCCGACACCGTGGTGTGGATCGAGCGATAGCCGTTCGATTTCGGCTGGCTGATATAGTCCTTGAACCGGCCAGGCACCGCGCGCCAGCGTTGGTGGATGGTACCGAGCGTGCGATAACAATCCTCTTCGGACTGGGTGATAATGCGAAAGCCGTAAATATCGGACAGGCGCGAGAATCCCTGGTCCTTTTCCTGCATCTTGCGCCAGATCGAATAAGGCTTCTTGGCACGCCCGAACACTTCGGCCTCGATGCCCGCCTTGTCCAGTTCGTGACGCATGTCGCCGGTAATCCTGTGGATTACATCGCCGGTCTCGCGTTGCAGCGTGATGAAGCGGCGGATGATCGACTGGCGCCCCTCTGGGTTGAGCACGCGAAAGGCCAGATCCTCCAGCTCTTCGCGCATCCACTGCATGCCCATGCGCCCGGCAAGCGGCGCATAGATATCCATCGTCTCGCGCGCCTTGACCGCCTGCTTATCCGGGCGCATCGCCTTGATGGTGCGCATGTTGTGCAGACGGTCAGCCAGCTTGACCAGGATCACCCGCAGGTCCTTGGACATCGCCATGAACAGCTTGCGGAAATTCTCGGCCTGCTTGGTCTCGCGCGACGACAGTTGCAGGTTGGTCAACTTGGTCACCCCATCGACCAGCATCGCCACCTCTTCGCCGAACAGCTCGGACACCTGGCCATAGCTGGCCTTGGTATCCTCGATCGTGTCGTGCAGCAGCGCGGTGATGATGGTGGCATCGTCCAGCCGCTGTTCGGTCAGAATGGCGGCGACGGCAACAGGATGGGTGAAATAGGGTTCGCCAGAATGGCGGAACTGGCCATCATGCATCTGATGCCCGAACTCATAGGCCCGGGTCAGACGCTCGGCATTGGTCTTGGGATTGTAGTTGCGGACCAGGGCAATCAGGTCGTCAGCAGAAATCATCCGGTCCGCATCCTCTCACGCGGCGTTCTCAGCCCTGCCCCTGGGCCTCCATGAGGGCGCGCAGCAGGCGTTCTTCGGACATGTCGTCCTCGGCCGGGCGGTCGCTCTCGGCACCCATCAGCAGGGCCATCTGGTCATCTTCGGGCTCGTCCACCTCGATCTGGGTCTGGTTCGCCTCGATCAGGCGTTCACGCAGTTCGTCGGCGCTCTGGGTCTCGTCGGCGATCTCGCGCAGCGACACGACCGGGTTCTTGTCATTGTCGCGGTCCACGGTGATCGAGGCGCCGGCAGAGATCTCACGCGCCCGATGAGCGGCAAGCAATACCAGCTCGAACCGGTTCGGAACCTTGTCTACGCAATCTTCTACCGTCACGCGGGCCATCAGCGACTCTCCAAAGTGCAGCTTTGTCCAGAAAGCACGGTTCTAGGCGCGATTCCCCAGCTTGACAAGCGGGAAATGCCCGGTTTTACGGTCAAAGCGGCCGGATCTCGGCTAGGTCCCTGGCAGGCAGCGCCGCCAGCATCTCCTGCACGGTCAGCCCCAGGACCGGATGGTGCCATTCGGGGGCGACATCTGCCATCGGCACCAGCACGAAGCCCCTATCCTGCAACCGGGGATGAGGCAGAATCAGTTGGTCGGGCGCCAGTTTGGTCTGGCGCGCCGGGTCCAGCTGTCGCCAGGCGTCATAGCTTTCGCGATCCGGCAGGATTCGGTCGCCATAACAGATCAGGTCCAGATCCAGTGTGCGCATACCCCAGCGCTGTTCGCGGGCGCGCCCGTATGCCGCCTCCACTTCGTGCAATAGCTGCAAGAGAGCAGCCGGAGAAAGCTCGGAGCTGAAGGAAATCGCGGCGTTGATATAGTCGGGTCCCGCGCCTGCTGGAAAGCACGGGGTTGTAAAATACCGACTCTCTGCGAGCACCCTTACCCCGCGCGCAATCAGCTCATTCGTCGCATTCCGCAACGTTATGCGCGGAGGATTTTGATCAAAAGAAAGATTTCCTCCCAATGCGATAACGCCAATTTGCTCTTTCTCGATCATAAGCGGCTTCCGTGAACGTCAAGAGTGGACTTGCTATACATGCCGATTCTCCTACATTAGTGCCACCGAACCGCCGAATTTATTTGCACTCACTCACGGACAGCAGGCGGTTTCGGTACATACCGGAAGGAACAATTATGTTTTATAAGGACGAACGGCTAGCGCTGTTCATCGACGGTTCGAATCTTTATGCGGCGGCCAAGGCTCTCGGCTTTGATATCGACTACAAGCTTCTCAGGCAGGAGTTCATGCGTCGCGGAAAGATGCTGAGAGCCTTCTATTACACGGCACTGCTGGAAAACGACGAATACTCTCCGATCCGTCCGCTTGTCGATTGGCTGCACTATAACGGGTTCACCATGGTGACCAAACCGGCCAAGGAATACACCGACAGCATGGGGCGCCGGAAGGTCAAGGGGAACATGGATATCGAACTGACCGTCGATGCCATGGAACTGGCCCCGCGCGTCGATCATATCGTGCTCTTCTCGGGCGATGGCGATTTCCGCCCGTTGGTGGCCAGCCTGCAACGTCAGGGCGTGCGTGTCTCGGTCGTTTCGACCATCCGCAGCCAGCCGCCGATGATCTCGGACGAGTTGCGTCGGCAGGCCGACAACTTCATCGAGCTTGAAGAGTTGCGTGATGTGATCGGCCGTCCCCCGCGCGAAGTGCCGGCAGAGTCGCGATCATTTGCGGCCAACGGCAACTGATCCGAGCCAGCACACCCCATCAAGAAAATACGGCCAGATGAGCGATCATCTGGCCGTATATCATTAAGTATCACTGCCTGCTTCAATACCCGCCTTCTAGCCGGCTCCGGTGACGGATTCGTGACACCCAGAACCGGGCTGGATCTGAACCGCACAAAACCTTACCTGTGCTCAGGCAAGGAGACCCGCCCATGACCAAATCGCCCCTCACCCTTTATCTTGCCGCGCCGCGCGGGTTTTGCGCCGGTGTCGACCGCGCCATCAAGATCGTCGAGATGGCAATCGAGAAATGGGGCGCCCCCGTCTATGTCCGGCACGAGATCGTGCACAACAAGTTCGTGGTCGACGGGTTGCGTGCCAAGGGGGCGGTGTTCGTCGAGGAACTGGATGAATGTCCCGATGATCGCCCGGTGATCTTTTCCGCCCACGGCGTGCCCAAAGCAATCCCGGCCGAGGCCGAGCGACGCAAGATGATCTATGTCGATGCCACCTGCCCGCTGGTGTCCAAGGTCCATATCGAGGCCGAGCGGCACGCGGAACGCGGCCTTCAGATCATCATGATCGGCCATCGCGGTCACCCTGAAACCATCGGCACCATGGGACAATTGCCCGAGGGCGAGGTGCTGCTGGTCGAAACGGTCGAGGATGTCGCCCGCATCGCGGTGCGTGACCCAGAACGCCTCGCCTTTGTCACCCAGACCACCCTGTCGGTGGACGATACCCGCGACATCGTGGCAGCACTTCAGGCCCGGTTCCCGCAGATCGTCGGCCCGCACAAGGAAGACATCTGTTACGCCACCACCAACCGGCAAGAGGCGGTCAAGGCGGTGGCGCCGAAATCGGACGCGCTCCTAGTCGTTGGGGCGCCGAACTCGTCGAACTCGCGCCGCCTGGTCGAGGTCGCGGCCAAGGCGGGCTGCTCTTATGCGCAGTTGGTGCAGCGCGCCGGTGACATCGACTGGCGCGCGCTGGACGGCATCGCAACCGTTGCCGTCTCTGCTGGTGCCTCGGCCCCCGAATTGCTGGTGAATGAAGTGATCGACGCCTTTCGCACACGGTTCGACGTGACGGTCGAGGTGGTCGAAACCGCGGTCGAACATGTCGAGTTCAAGGTTCCGCGGGTATTGCGGCAGCCGGCATGAGCCTGCGCAAATGATCCCCACCCGAATTTCAGCACGGTAGACGCTTCTGTTGCAAACGCGACAGCCAGCATTTGCAACCTGCTGGCAAGCGTCACCGAAACCGCGCTTTCACCCAACGGCAATCGTGGCTAGTCTGGCCGCGAATACTCAACAGGCGCGGGCGACAAACTCGGTCGGTTGTTGAGACCCCTTTTTCAATCTCGGCATTGCCGTTGATTGCCTCATCGGCTCACCTTTGAAGGAGCGCACATGACCACCATCCCCCGCGCACCGCTGATCCTGGGCCTTGCCGGGCTGATCCCGTTCCTCTGGGGCGCGCTCACCTATCTGAGCCCGGCCTTGCAGGCCTGGGGCGCCGCTGCGCTCGGCCCGCGTTTTGTGGGACCTTATGTGCAGATCGCCTATGGCCAGATCATCCTTGCCTTCATGTCCGGCGTCCTTTGGGGCTTTGCCACCAAGGCCGATGACCGCCGCGCCGCGACCGGCTATGCGCTTGCGGTGCTGCCCGCGCTCTGGGCCTTCTTCATGACCGGGGGCGGCCCGACCGGAGCGGCGATCAACCTGATCTTCGGCTTTCTGGGCCTGTTGATGCTGGATGCCGCCTTTGCCAGCTGGGGCCTGGCGCCGGTCTGGTGGATGCGGCTGCGCCTCTTGCTGACAGCGGTTGTCACCCTGTGCCTGGCGGTGGGGGCCTTTCTATGAGCGATCCAGAAACGATCCGCATCTATGACAGCCGCGCCAGCGACTATGCCGCGCTGACCGAGGATTACAACGCCACCGACCCCATGCTGGAGGCCTTTGTCGCCATGCTGCCAAGCGGCGCTCGGGTGCTGGATCTCGGGTGCGGCCCCGGCACCTCTGCGGCCCATATGGCGCGGGCAGAACTTGCGGTCGTGGCGGTTGATGCCTCGGCCGAGATGGTGGCGCTGGCGGCGCAACACCCGGGCGTCACCGCCCGTCAGGCCCGTTTCGACGAGATCGGGGAGACCGCCGCCTATGACGGCATCTGGGCCAATTTCAGCCTGCTGCATGCCCCCCTTGCCGAGTTTCCCGGCCATCTCGCCCGGCTCCATCGGGCCTTGAAACCCGGCGGGATTTTCCATATCGCCCTCAAACTCGGAACCGGCGAAGGGCGTGACAGCCTCGGCCGGTTCTATAGCTACCATCAGGAGGACGCGTTGGAGCATCTGTTGCAGCAGGCCGGTTTCACAGTTATCGACCGCGCCTTCGGCGCCGGGCCGGGCCTCAGCGGCAAGGTCGAGGACTGGATCGCGATGCGCGCCCATGCCTGAGCTCTTTGCCTATACCGACGGCGCCTGTTCCGGCAATCCCGGCCCCGGCGGCTGGGGCGTGCTGTTGCGCGCCATCGAGGGCGAGACCGTGCTGAAGGAACGTGAGCTGTCCGGCGGTGAAGGGGAGACCACCAACAACCGGATGGAACTGCTGGCCGCGATCAACGCGCTGGAAACGCTGGAACGGCCCTCGAAAATCACCGTGGTCACCGACAGCGCCTATGTAAAGAACGGCGTGACCGGCTGGATCTTCGGCTGGAAGCGCAACGGCTGGAAAACCGCCGGCAAGAAGCCGGTCAAGAATGTCGAGCTGTGGCAGCGGCTGGATGCGGCGCAGGCGCGCCATGACGTGACCTGGGAATGGGTCAAGGGCCATGCAGGCCACCCGGAAAACGAACGCGCCGACGAGTTGGCGCGCGCAGGCATGAAACCCTTCAAGCCGAAGAAGGCCCGCGCGTGAGCCTGCTTGCCCTGCTCGATTACGCCTCGGTCCTGGTCTTTGCCCTGACCGGCGCGCTGGTGGCCAGCCGGGCGCAGCTCGACCTGGTTGGATTTGCCTTTGTCGCCTGCCTGACGGCGGTGGGCGGCGGCACCATGCGCGACCTGCTTTTGGGCCGCGACCCGGTGTTCTGGGTTGGGCAACCCGCCTATATCCTGATCGCCTCGGGCGCTGCCGCGCTGGTCTTTTTCACCGCACACCTGGTCGAAAGCCGCTATCGCCTTCTGATCTGGCTCGACAGTTTCGCGCTGTCCATCGCGGTGGCTGCCGGCACCGGGGTGGCGCTGGCACAAGGTCAACCGCCGGTGATCGTGGTGCTGATGGGCATGATGACCGGCTGTCTGGGCGGGCTGATGCGCGATGTGGTCTGCAACGAGGTGCCGCTGGTCCTGAAACAGGGCGAACTCTATGTCTCTTGCGCGCTAGCGGGGGCTGTGGCGGCGGTGATCGCCGCCGGGCTGGGGCTGGCCACCCTGCCTGCGCTGGGCCTTTGCGCGCTTGTCTGTTGGGGTCTGCGCGCCGGATCGCTGGTCTTTGGCTGGCGCCTGCCGGTCTACAAGAGCCGCCCGCCGCGCACGCGCGGCTGACCCCCCTTCATTTCGCCCAAAATACTCCGGAGCGCGAGGCAGAGCCTCGCATCCCCCCGGCGCGTCTCAGCGCCGCCGCAGATAGGTCTGCCAGAGCCAGACAACCAGAAGCGCCCCCAGCACCGCGCCGACAAAGCCCGACAACCAGCCCATCATCGTCAACAGCGCCCGCAGGATCAGCCCGCCGATCAGCGCGCCCACGATGCCGATCAGCATGGTGGTGGGAATATCCGCCTCGACCCGCATCAGCCGGGTGGCGAGGAACCCGGCAGCGGCGCCGATGATGATCAGGACAACGACATGCATCTCATTTCCTCCAGTGGAAGGGCACGATGATCAGCGCGCCAATCGAAGAGAGAATGGCGTTCATCCCCGGGGATCCGAAACCGATCCCGAACATGATCCGCAGGAAGTAGAACAGGAAGGCCCCGCCGACACAGATGATGATGGATTGCAGATAGCCGTTGTGGGTGAACCCCGATTTTTCCGAGATGTAACCGACGATCCCGGCGATCACCACCGTTCCCATCAGAACCATGAACATGCGCGATCCCCTTCTACAGGCGGGTTCCCTTTGGCACGGGCCAGCCGCGCAGGAAGATGTCGGCATCCTGCGCCCCTTTGCCCGCCCGTTGCAAGCGGGTGAGTGACACAGCGCCGGTACCACAGGCCACGGTCAACGCATCGTCCAGCACTGCGCCGGGGGCGCCCTGCCCCTCGGCCAGGCGCGAGGCGAGCAGTTTCACCCGTTCCCCCGCGATCTCGGTCCAGGCGCCGGGAAAGGGTGAGAGGCCCCGGATCTGCCGGTCGATCTCGACCGCCGGGCGGGTCCAGTCGACCCGCGCCTCTGCCTTGTCGATCTTGGCGGCATAGGTGATGCCATCCTCGGGCTGCGGCTCCGCAGTCAACTCGGGCAGACGTGCCAGCGCCTCGACGATCAGGTCGCCCCCCATGGCCGACAAGCGGTCATGCAACGCGCCGGTGGTCTCCTCTGCCCCGATGGGTGTCGTGGCGCGCAACAGCACCGGCCCGGTATCCAGCCCCGCCTCCATCTGCATGATGCAAATGCCCGTTTCAGCATCTCCCGCCATGATCGCCCGGTGAATGGGCGCCGCGCCGCGCCAGCGCGGCAACAGGCTGGCGTGGATATTGAGGCAGCCGTGGCGCGGCGCGTCCAGCACCGTTTGCGGCAGGATCAGCCCATAGGCCACCACAACCGCCACATCGGCGCCCAGCGCCGCGAAATCCGCCTGCGCCTCGGTCCCTTTCAGCGAGACCGGGTGGCGCACCTCCAGCCCCAGGTCCAGCGCACGGGCATGGACGGGCGTGGGGCGGTCCTTTTTGCCGCGCCCCGCCGGGCGGGGTGGCTGGCAATAGACGGCGGCGATCTCATGCCCCGCACCTACCAGCGCCTCCAGTACCGGAACCGAGAAATCGGGGGTTCCCATGAACACGACGCGCATGACCTCAGCCCCCCAGCTTGCGCGCCTTGCGCAGCAGCATGTCGCGTTTGACCTTGCTGAGATTGTCGAAATACATCCGCCCGTTCAGGTGGTCGATCTGATGCTGCACGCTGGTCGCCTCGATGCCGACAAAATCGCGCCGGTCGACCTGCCCCTGTTCGTTCAGGAACCGCACCGTCACCGCGCGCGGGCGTTTCAGCCTGGCCGAGACGCCGGGCAGGTTGGGGCTCGCCTCGTCATGTTCACGCAGCTCGACCGAGGCATGCAGGATCTCGGGGTTGGCCATCCGAACCGCACGGCCCCGCTCAGACGAGCCATCGACCACCGCCAGCCGCAGCATCACCCCGATCTGTGGCGCGGCCAGGCCCACGCCCGGCATCGCCTCCATCGTGTCGATCATGTCGTCCCAGATGGCGCGAATCTCGTCGGTGATCTCGCTCACCTCGGCGGCGCGGCTGCGCAGATGCTTGTCGGGCCAGGGCAGACAGCGGCGGACGGTCATGGATGGTTTTCC
The DNA here is from genome assembly GCF_022321465.1 of Ruegeria alba. NCBI lineage: Bacteria > Pseudomonadati > Pseudomonadota > Alphaproteobacteria > Rhodobacterales > Roseobacteraceae > Ruegeria > Ruegeria alba. Next base: position 105,750 of record NZ_JAKOEM010000009.1, read on the forward strand.
TCATAAGCGGAGAGCACGGCGGCGCGGGCCTGCGGGTCCAGATGATCCAGCGTGACGACCCCGTTCAGATGGTCGAATTCGTGCTGGATGCAACGCGCCTCGAACCCGTCGAAATCGGCCATGTGAATGTCGCCCTCGGGCGCGGTCCATTGCACCGTCACCGCCTTGGGCCGGGTGACGGGCACCGAGAGGCCGGGGATCGACAGGCAGGCTTCTTCCATCTCGACCGGCACCCGCTCGGCGGCCATGATCACAGGGTTGATCATCGCCATCGGGCTGGGCGTGCCTTCTTTCCAGCCGACATCCATGACAAAGAACCGCTGCATCACGCCCACCTGCGGCGCGGCCAGCCCACGCCCCTTGGCGGCATACATGGTGTCGAACATGTCGCGGATCAGATCGTCGGGCACGATCCCCTCGACGGGGTCACAGCGCTGCGACAGGCGTGCATCGGGCCAGGTCAGGATCGGCAGGACGCTCACGCCCGCGCCCGCTCGCGCTTCAGCTTCTGCATCTTGCGGGTGATCATCTGGCGTTTCAGCGGCTTGAGGTAGTCGATGAACAGCTTGCCATCCAGATGGTCGATCTCATGCTGCACGCAAGTGGCCCAGAGCCCGTCAAAGGTCTCGCTTTGCAATTTGCCGTCGCGGTCGATCCATTCGACATCCACCACCTTGGGGCGGGTCACCTCGGCATATTGCTCGGGGATCGACAGGCAGCCTTCCTCGTAAACATTGGTCTCGTCCGAGGCGGCCACCACGCGCGGGTTGAACATCACCAGCGGGCGGGCGGCAGCGCCCTCTTCCTTGACGCAATCCAGCACGATCAAGCGGTCGAGCACACCGATCTGCGGCGCGGCCAGGCCGATGCCCGGCGCGTCGTACATGGTCTCCAGCATGTCGTCGGCCAGCGCCCGCAATTCGTCCGAGATATCGGCCACGGGCGCGCAGACCTTTTTCAGGCGCGGATCGGGATGAATGAGAATAGCACGTTTCATGGTCCCGATTTAGGCGATTGACCGCCCTGCTGCAACGCCCCTTGCGCATGGCGGCAAACTGGCTAGCCTCTGGCCGACAATTGACCCTCGGAGACCCAGATGAGCTTTGACGACCTGATCGACCGCCACGGAACCTTTTGCTCGAAATGGGACATGATGGAACCCATCTATGGCGTGCCCGCACAGGACGGTCTGGCCATGTGGGTCGCCGACATGGATTTTCGCGCGCCCGAACACGTGCTGGCCAAGCTGCGCGAGATGACCGACCACGGGGTGCTGGGCTATGTGGATTATTCCAAACCCTATACCGATGCGATCCGCTGGTGGATGCGCAACCGCCACGACTGGGATGTGGCGCCCGAGGCGATCTTTACCACCACCGGGCTGGTGAACGGTGTCGGCATGTGCCTTGACACCTATACCAAGCCGGGAGACGGGATCGTGCTGTTCACCCCGGTCTATCACGCCTTTGCCAAGGTGATCCGCAATGCGGGCCGGCAAGTGGTGGAATGCCAGATGGTCAACAATGACGGCCGGTACGAGATGGATTTCGCCGCCTATGACGCGCAAATGACCGGCAACGAGCGCATGGTGATCCTCTGCTCGCCGCACAATCCCGGCGGCCGGGTCTGGACACAGGAGGAACTGCGCGCGGTGGCCGATTTCGCCAAGCGGCACGATCTGCTTCTTGTGTCGGACGAGATCCATCATGACCTGGTCTATCCCGGCCATACCCATATCCCGATGCCCAACGCGGCGCCCGATATCGTCGACCGGCTGTTGATGCTCACCGCGCCGTCCAAGACGTTCAACATCGCGGGCCTGCATACCGGGCAGGTGATCATCCCCGACCCCGAACTGCGTGGACGTTTCGCCAAGCGGATGGCGGCGCTGTCGCTGGCACCGAACTCGACCGGGCAGATGGCGACGCTGACCGCATATTCTCCCGAAGGGGCGGAATGGGTTGATGGGCTGCTGGCCTATCTGGACGAGAACCGGCGCCTCTTCGAAAGCGCCATCTCGGCCATTCCCGGTTTGCGCGCGATGCCGCTCGAGGCGACCTATCTCGCCTGGGTGGATTTCTCAGGCACCGGCATGGACCGGGCCGAATTCACCGAGAGGGTCGAACAGCAGGCCAGGATCGCGGTAAATCACGGCACCAGCTTTGGTACCGGTGGCGAGAATTTTCTGCGCTTCAACCTTGGCACCCAGAGGGCGCGGATCGAGGACGCGATCGACCGGCTCAACCGCGCCTTCGGCGACCTGCAATAGGTGATATGCGGTAGGCGAGCCCGGTTCGCGCATCGATAACCAGACCGACCTCGATCAACCTGACCCGCATGATTGCACAGGGCCCGTCGAGGACGCCCGCAAGGCAGAGGAGGCTACTCCTTGCCCAGCAACCCGATGGGCGCGTCCACTCCGCGTTCAAAGTCGAGCGGGGCATGATCCTGCGCCAGCGTTTGCCGCTTGAACTCATAGACCATCTCGCCGCCTTCAGCGCCCGAGGCCACGATCAGGCATTGATAAAGCAGGTTCGGCCCCTCGTAGATATCGACCAGCCCGCGCAGTGGCGGCGTGCTTTCGGCTTCGACGGCAAACCCGTCGCGCCACAGCCGAAGTACAGTATAAAACATACCGATATGTTCCACCCGCAAGCGGCTCATCTTCTTCAATCCAGCGATCCGGGCCCGGGCCAGATCCTCGCCGACTTCTTTTGAAATATAGGTGCTCATAAAGCGTCTCCGTGCGAACCTCATCAGCCTGCCGCAGCATCCATTAAAATCAAGCAAAGATTTTCATGTTCGGTGCATGGCACCCGCGTGCTTTCCGCGGGGCCGCGCCGGATGTGCAGCTGCGCAGGTCACGTGCGCGGCAACGGCGTGGTATCCCGCACCGCAGATCCTAGATGCTGATCAAAGCAGAAGGAGACTCCGATGGGCCTGCTGATCGACGGCATCTGGCATGACACCTGGTACGATACCAAATCCAGCGGCGGCGCCTTCCAGCGCTCGGCGGCGCAATTCCGCAACTGGGTCACCCCCGATGGCGCCCCCGGACCATCCGGCAAAGGCGGCTTTGCCGCCGCATCGGGCCGCTACCACCTTTATGTCAGCTATGCCTGTCCCTGGGCACACAGGACCCTGATCTTTCGCGAAATCAAGGGTTTGTCCACACATATCCCGGTTTCGGTCGTGCACCCCGACATGTTGGACCAAGGCTGGACCTTTGCACCCGAGACAGAGGGCCGCACCGGTGACCGCCTGTATGGGCTGAACTATGCCCATCAGATCTATACCCGTGCCGACCCAGCCTATTCCGGACGCGTCACCGTGCCGATCCTGTGGGATACCGAACGCCGGACCATCGTTTCGAACGAAAGCGCCGAGATCATTCGCATGTTCAACTCGGCCTTCGATCACCTGACCGGAAATCACGAAGATTTTTGGCCGGAGTGCATCCGAGAAAAAATCGAGACGGTGAACGTGCGTATTTACGAAAACGTAAACAATGGCGTCTACAAATGCGGATTTTCCACGACTCAAGAGGCATATGACGCTGCGGTGCACCCACTGTTCGACACTCTGGACTGGTTGGAATCACGTCTTGCGAACAACCGTTACCTGATGGGTGACCAGGTAACCGAGGCCGATTGGCGCCTGTTCACCACGCTCATCCGCTTTGATCCGGTCTATCATCTGCATTTCAAATGCAACCGGCGGCGGCTGATCGATTATCCGAACCTCTGGGCCTATACGCGGGAACTGTATCAATGGCCCGGTGTGGCTGGCACCGTGCATATGGATCACATCATCCGGCACTACCATTACAGCCACGATAGCATCAATCCGCACCGAATCGTTCCGATCGGACCCGAGCTCGACCATCTCGCGCCGCATGGACGCGATCAGCGCGCGGTGGCGTAGTGCTCGACCATCGCCGCCAGATCCTCGGGCGGCGTGTCGCCATGCACATAGGCGCAGGCGTTGGGACTGTGGGCAAAGATCGAACCGTCTGAAAAGAAGGTCGTGTTGGTAACGAAAATCACCCGCGCATCCGGGCGCCGGTAGCTGGCGAAATCCGCAACCGCCAGGGCGCTGCCCTGCTCAAGCACCAGATCCAGAACGATGATTTCGAACTCTGCCCGATAAAGCGCCAGGATCGCATCCTCTTGCGAAGTCACCAACGTGACCTCCAGACCCTGACGTTGCAGGTGACGCTGCCAGAGCGTGCCAAGCTCTGGGTTACTTTCGACGATCAACACATGCATAACAGTAAACCCGGCACTTCCGTTTGAGTTCGTTTGCGGCGCCAGTCTCCCTTGGCTCCGTAATCTGATCAAATGCTTTACAAATTGTTAACATCGGTTCCCGCGCACCGGAAGCCGCGTTCGTCCCTTGAGCTTCGGGCGGAAATCCGCTTGATGCAAGTCGCGATGTCGGGGAAGACAAGAACATGAACACGGGATTTGCCAATCCGTCCGCCAAGCCGGACGATCCGACCGATCCGCGCGCGCGCCGAGACCATGGCGGCGGGCTGGACGGGGCGATGCGCCAGTATGGCGGCGCGCGCGCCGACTGGATCGACCTGTCGACCGGCATCAATCCCCTGCCCTATCCGGTCGGCACGCTGCTGCCCGAGGACTGGACTGCGCTGCCCGATCACGGTGCCTTTGGTGAACTGACCCGCGCCGCGCGCGCGTTCTGGCACCTGCCCGACGCGGCGGCGATCCTGCCCGCGCCCGGCGCCTCGGCCCTGATCGCGCGCATTCCGGCGCTGGCAGATCCCGCGCGGGTGCGGATCACCCGGCCCACCTATAACGAACATGCCGCCGCCTTTGCCGCCCATGGCTGGCAGGTGGTCGATGATGGCCCGGCCGAGGCACGGGTGGTCGTGCATCCCAACAACCCCGACGGCCGCATCTGGACCGAGGCCGAGGCCGAAGGCGCGCTCTGCGTCATCGACGAGAGCTTTGGCGATGTGACACCCGAGACCTCGCTGGCGCATCTGGCCACCCGCCCCGGTACGGTTGTGCTGAAAAGCTTTGGCAAGTTCTGGGGGCTTGCCGGGCTGCGGCTCGGTTTTGCCGTCGCCCTGCCCGAAACCATCGCGCGCCTCAATGACCTGACTGGCCCCTGGGCGGTGTCGGGTCCGGCGCTGCGCATCGGGACAAGGGCGCTGAACGATCCTGAATGGGCCGAAGAGACCCGGATCAGGCTGGCGCAGGAGGCCGCCCGGCTCGACACGCTGATGACCGCGCACGGCGCCGAACGTCTGGGCGGCACCGACCTGTTCCGCCTTTACCAGGTCGATGATGCCGCCGCCTGGCAGGACCGCCTGGCCCAGGCCCGGATCTGGAGCCGTATCTTTCCCTATTCCGGCCATTTCCTGCGGCTGGGCCTTCCCCCCGCCGAAGGCTGGGGCCGGCTGGAGAGCGCATTATGAGCACCGCCCTGCTGCTCGGCTTTGCCATGCTGCTCGATGCCGCGCTGGGAGAGCCCGAATGGCTGTGGTCGCGCCTGCGCCATCCGGCGGTTCTGATCGGCGACATCATCTCGGTTCTGGATGACGAGTTGAACGAGGGCGGGTATCGTCGGCTCAAGGGTGTGGCGGTGACCGCGATCCTGGCGGTGGGCGCCCTGGCGGTGGGCGCGCTGCTGTCGCTGCTGGGACCGGTGGCCGAGGTGCTGATCTGCGCCATCCTGCTGGCACAGAAATCGCTCGCCGGGCATGTGGCGGATGTGGCCGACGCGCTGCGCCTGTCGCTGCCCGAGGCCCGGCGCAGCGTCGCCCGCATCGTCTCGCGCGATACGGCCACCATGTCCGAACCGCAGGTGGCGCGCGCCGCCATCGAAAGCGCCGCGGAGAACCTCAGCGACGGGGTGATTGCGCCCGCCTTCTGGTTTCTGGTCGGTGGCCTGCCGGGCCTGCTGCTCTACAAGACGATCAACACCGCCGACAGCATGGTGGGCTATCTGAACGAGCGCTATGCGCAGTTCGGCTGGGCCGCTGCACGGCTGGATGATCTGCTCAACCTGATCCCGGCCCGACTGACCTGCGGCATGATCGTGCTCTTGTCCAATGGCTGGCGCCACTGGCGCGGCATCGTCGAGGACGCCCAGCGCCATATCTCGCCCAATGCCGGCTGGCCCGAGGCCGCCATGGCCCGCGCGCTCAACATCGCGCTGGCCGGGCCGCGCAGCTATCACGGCGAAATCCGGCATCTGGCCTGGGTAAACGAAGAGGGCCGCAAAGAAATCGGCCCGCGCGAGATCGAACGCGCGGTGACCCTGCTGTGGCAGGTCTGGGCGCTGGCCTTGGGTCTGACCTTGACGCTGGTGGCGCTGGCGGCGATCTTCTGATCGCATTACAGAACCAAACCAACAGGACATCATGCGCATTCTTCCCCAGATCATGGCCGCTATTGTGCTGGCCTCTCCGGCGCTGGCGCAATGCGGCGGCAGTTTTTCGAGCTTTGTTGATGGTCTCAAGGCCGAGGCGGTTTCGATGGGCCATGACCCGGCGCTGGTCGACCGCTTCTTTCAGGGGGCGGCGCAGGACGCCAAGGTGCTCAGGGCCGACCGCGCACAGGGCGTGTTCCAGAAACCCTTTGTCGAGTTCTCGCGCCGTCTGATCTCGCAAAACCGGCTCGATACCGGCAAGGCGATGGGACGCAAATACGATGCGGTGTTCGACCGGATCGAAGCGGAATACGGCGTGTCGCGCGGCGTGCTTTTAGCGTTCTGGGCGTTCGAGACCGATTTCGGCGGCTATCAGGGCGATTTCAACACCCGCAACGCGCTGGTCACGCTGGCGCATGATTGCCGCCGGCCTGAACTGTTCCGGCCGCAGATCTTTGCCGCGATCGAGCTTTACAGCCATGGCGATTTCGACCCTGCCCGCACCACCGGCGCCTGGGCGGGCGAGATCGGCATGGTGCAGATGCTGCCGCGCGACATCCTGGAAAACGGCGTCGACGGCGATGGCGACGGGCATGTGACCCTCAAGACCTCGGCCCCCGATGCGCTGTTGTCGGGCGCGCGGATGCTGTCTCATCTGGGCTGGCGCGCGGGCGAACCCTGGCTGCAAGAGGTAAATGTGCCCACCCGGATGGACTGGTCGCTGAGCGGGCCGGGCAAGCCGCGTAGCACGGTGGACTGGCAGGCGATGGGTGTACGCCCGCGCGCCGGAACCCTCGCCGATCTGCCCGCCTCACTGATCCTGCCACAGGGGCACAAGGGGCCGGCTTTCCTCGCCTATCCCAATTTCGACGTCTATTTCGAATGGAACCAGAGCTTTGTCTATGTGCTGACGGCGGCCTATTTCGCAACACGGCTGGAGGGCGGTCAGGTCTATGACGCCGGCAACCCCGCGCCCGGGCTGGACGGTGCCGAAATGAAGGCGCTGCAGCAGAAGTTGCAGGCGCGCGGCCATGATGTGGGCAAGATCGACGGCATCCTGGGTGCGGGCACACGGGCCGCCGTACAGGCCGAACAGGCCCGGCTGGGCCTGCCCGCCGATGCCTGGCCCACGGCAGAGCTTTTGGGGCAGTTATAGGGCTCCTCTGCGTTCTGAAGCGTATGGTCCTGCTGCTGATATTGATACTGCTCTAGGTTCCCAGTTTCGCCTGCCACGTCACCGGGCACCATGCCTGTCCCTGGTCATTCCAGTAGTCGAAATAGACGCAGCTTTTGTTGAACTGTCTGAGTCCCAAGACAGACAAGATGCAGATTGCGAGGACAATCAGTGTGGATTTTGCGGCCGAGAGCCTCGCAGTGGCAGTGCGCTGATACCTCCACAAGAGCAATGAACCCACAAAAGGCAGGACAAGGAAAAGCCCCCAGGCAATATCGGCCTGAACTGGCGGTTGCCAGACGCGTGGAGAATGCAGAGACAGTCGACCAAAAATGAGAAAACCAAAAACCAGAAAAAGGGCCGCAAACCAGAAAACCCTCGCCTTCGGACTATTGGGATAGGCGGGGAGAGAGGCAAGGACCCAAACAATGGCGATGGCCAACGGCCCGGCTATCAGAAAGAAAAAGACTGGCGCGACCGGCATATGCAAAACCTAGGCAACGAAAATTTCACCCAGCTCTAGCACATCCTTCCTGTCTGCTAGATATCTATTTCACCTCTATACCCGGCTTCTCACTCGCCCAACCGCTTGGTGACGGGTTTCACGATCTGCCCGCGAACGTCACTCTGGCCGGACCGGATACCGCTCGCCCGTTTCCGTGATCAGCAGCAGCCGGGTACCATTCAGGACATAGAGATCACAGCGGCCCAGACCGTTGCGGAAGCGGGTGCAGATGCTGCCATCCTCGGCGATCGTGTAGGTGCCGAACGCGGTGCCGCCGCCATTGGCCGGGGAATAGGTATAGGAAAACGAGCCCCCCGCCGAATAGGTCGAACGGCCATCGTCGTAGAAGGTCAGCGTGCGCCCGGCCAATGCCTCCAACTCGACTGCGTTCAGGGGGCGGTCGCCCTCTTTCAGGCGCCATTCGGTGGCCATCAGGGGTGTTGCGACAAGGGTGCAGGCAAGGGCAAGGCGCAGGATCATGAGCCAAACCTAACCCGGCTGCGTACCCGCCCCCAGTCACGTTGCGGTGAGGCGGATCAGGCGACCAGCGCCTCGGCCTTTTTCAGGTCGACCGAGACCAGCTGGCTGACGCCCTTTTCCTGCATGGTGACGCCAAACAGCCTGTCCATCCGCGCCATGGTCACCGCGTGGTGGGTGATGATCAGGAAACGGGTGTCGGTCTGGCGGCACATCTCGTCCAGAAGATCGCAGAACCGGGTCACGTTGGCATCGTCAAGCGGCGCGTCGACCTCGTCGAGCACGCAGATCGGCGCCGGGTTGGCCAGGAAGACCGCGAAGATCAGTGCCATCGCGGTCAGCGTCTGCTCACCCCCCGACAAGAGAGACAGGGTCGACAGTTTCTTGCCCGGCGGCTGACACATGATTTCCAGCCCCGCATCCAGCGGGTCGTCGCTTTCGACCATGACCAGATTGGCCTCGCCGCCGCCAAACAGGTGGCGGAACAGCATGGCAAAGTTCGAATTGACCTGTTCAAAGGCGGTAAGCAGCCGCTCGCGCCCCTCGCGGTTGAGGCTGGCGATACCGCTGCGCAGGGTCTTTACCGCCTCTTCCAGATCGCCCTTTTCCTTGGACAGCGAGTCGAACTCTTCCTGAACTTCGCGCGCGTCTTCTTCGGCACGCAGGTTGACCGCGCCCATGGCGTCGCGCTGGCGCTTGTGGCGGTTGACCTCGGCTTCGAGCGTGTCGCTGTCGGGCATGGCGTCCGGCTCTACCGCCAACTTCGCCAACAGCTGGTTCGGGGTCAGTTGCTGTTCTTCGGCGATGCGTTCGGCGGCGGCCTGCATGGTCTCGCGGGCGGCCTCGGCCCGGGCCTCGGCAGCCGCACGTCCCTCGCGCGCCTCGGACGCCAGACGGGCCGCCTCGCGTTCGGCCAATGCCGCCTCACGATGGCTCGACTCGCCCGCGGCAAGCCGATCCGCGGCCCCGGCCCTGCGGGCCTCGGCGGTTTCGGTCTGTTCCGCCAGTTCCTCACGCGCTTCGGCAATCTCGCCGGGCACCTGCATCGCTTCGGTCAGCTCTTCCTCCGAGGCAGCCTTGCGCTCTTCCAGTTCGGCGATGCGCTTGCCCGCGGTTTCCAGCCGGTGGCGCCAGCCGCTGAGGTCCTTGGTGACCTCCTGCGCACGCTTGGTGCGGGCCTCGCCCTCGCGGCGCACCTCGTCATGACTGGAACGGTGCGTCAGCATGGTGATCCGCGCCGCCTCGACCGTGTGGCGGATATCCTCTACCGAAGCGCGCGCGGTGTCGAGATCGCCCAGATCCGCCAACCCCGCCTCGGCCTCGCGCAGCTGGGCGCGGGCGGCCATCGCGTCTTCCTTGTGGCGGGTGACGGCCAGGCCAAGCGTTTCCAGACGCCCCTGGGCCAGGTTGCGTTCGGCCTCGGCGCGGCTTTGGGCGCGGGCGGCATCGGCCATGCGCTGATCTGCGGCACGGCGGGCCTCGCGGGCCTGGCGGTCGGCCTCGGTCACCTCGCGCAGGCGTTGCGACAGGCGCTCATGGGCCGCGCGCGCGCCTTCGGCACGGGCGCTGACCTGCGCCAGTTCCTGCTTCAGCGCCTCCAGCCGGTTGAGCTGTTCCAGCCGCATCGCCGCCGCGCTGGGGGCGTCTTCGGCCCAGGCGCGGAAGCCGTCCCAGCGCCACAGATCTCCATCCAGACTGACCAGACGCTGACCGGGCTTCAGCGCCGCTTGCAGGCGGGCGCCGGTGGCGGCATCGACCAGACCGATCTGTGCGATACGGCGGCTCAGCCGGTCGGGACCGGACACATGCCGCGCCAGCGGGTCGGCGCCCTCGGGCAGCGGCTGGCCCTGCGCGTAATCAGGCAGATCGAGCCAACCCGACGGCCCCTCGCCCTCGACCAGCGGCGCGCGCAGGTCATCAGCCAGCGCCGCGCCAAGCGCCTTTTCATAGCCCGGCTCCACCCGCATCAGGTCGAGCACCTGACCACCCTCGGCGGTGTCGCGTTCAACCAGTTTGGCCAGCGCGCCGGTCTCGGCGCGGATGGCGCCCAGTTCGCCCTCGGCCTCGGAGAGCTGCGCGCGGGCCTCGGCCTCGCGCGCCTGTGTCTCGCCGCGCAGCTCGTCGGCGGTGGCCAGCGCCTCTTCGGCGGCCTCGGCGGCCTCGGCGGCCTCTTCGGCAGCACTTTCGGCGCCCTCATAGGCCTCGCCCGCGCGATCCAATGCCGCGTGGGCCTCTTCGACCGCGCCCCGGGCGCGGGTCTCCTCGGCCTCGGAGCGGGCCAGCGTCTTGCGGCTGTCCTCGACCAGACGCTGCGCCGACTGGTGGCGGGCGGCCAGCCGGGCCACATCCTCGGTCACCTGGCTCAAATGGTCCTCGCGCTCTTGCAGGACGGCGGCCGCCTCACGGGCCAGTTCCGCCGCCTCGGCCAGCCGGTCGGCATGGCCTGCGCCGGCCTTGGAGAGTTCGCGCGCCTCCCATTCCAGCCGTTCGATGGTGTCGCCCGCGTCGCGGTTCAGCCCAGTCTCGCGCTCGATATCGCGACCCAATTGGGCGATGCGCGCTGTCAGAACCTCGATCTGCTGGCGGGCGCGCTGTTCGTGATCGTTGAGCGTGTCGCGCTGCACATGCAGGCGCTGAAGCACGGCACCGGCGATCGCCTCTTCCTCGCGCAGCGCAGGCAGCGCCGCCTCGGTCTCGGCGCGCAGCGCCTCGGCCTGACGCGCGGCCGCCTCGGCCCGCGAGGCATCGAGGGTACGGTGGCGCAGCACCTCTTCGGCCTTGGCGCGCGCCTCGTCGGCATCGCGCCAGCGACGATAGAGCAACTGACCCTCGGCCAGACGCAGCTGTTCGCCGATCTCGCGATAGCGCGCCGCCTGCCGGGCCTGACGCGCCAGTTGCGCCAGCTGGGTGCCCAGCTGTTCCAGCACGTCGTCAACGCGGGTCAGGTTGGTCTCGGTGCCTTTCAGCTTCAACTCGGCCTCGTGCCGCCGCTGGTAAAGGCCCGAGATACCCGCCGCCTCTTCCAGGATACGGCGGCGCGAGGTGGGTTTGGCGTTGATCAGCTCGGCGATCTGGCCCTGCCGCACCAGCGCCGGGGAATGCGCTCCGGTCGAGGCATCGGCAAACAGGATCTGGATGTCACGGGCGCGCACATCCTTGCCATTGGCCTTGTAGGCGCTGCCCACGTCGCGGGTGATGCGGCGTACGATTTCCAACTGGTCGGCATCGTTGAACCCCGAGGGCGCAAGCCGCTCGGAATTGTCCATGAGCAGCGTGACCTCGGCAAAGTTGCGCGCCGGGCGCGAGGAGGCACCGGCAAAGATCACGTCCTCCATGCCGCCGCCGCGCATCGCCTTGGGGCGGTTTTCACCCATCACCCAGCGCAGCGCCTCGAGCAGGTTGGACTTGCCGCAGCCATTGGGGCCCACAATACCGGTCAGCCCGTCCGCGATGATCAGATCGGTCGGGTCAACAAAGCTTTTAAAGCCGGTCAGTTTGAGCCTGTTGAAACGCAAGTGCGGGCGGCTTTCGGTGATTCCAGTGCTCAATCAGCCTGCCCGTGCCACTTGCCGCCTGTCAACGCCCACGCCCCATCATCTGGCGGATCAGGCCGAGTTATCCCCAATATATGGCGATTTCCGGCCCGTTTACCCCTAGTAAGGCGTACATTCGAAATCGGTATACTCGGTGTCGCCGCTGGTCCAGCTGTCCACCTCGAAACAGTCGAACCGCATCAACGCCGCAGGCTGCGCCCAGTTGGCCGGGCGCCCGTCGCAGCTGAGCACACCGGTCGCCACCGCCTGATCGCCCAGCACGCCGACCACCCGGCAGCCCGAGACCTGCGCCATGGCAAAACCGGCCCGCTCGCGGATCGGGCCAAAGCGGGGGGCGTATTGCGGATTGACCCGGATCGCCTCGGCCAGATTGCCGCGCACCCGCACGTCGAACACGCTGCCGCCCACATCGACACGGGTCGCAGGCAGGCCCCGGAACTCTCGCCCGGGGCCGCCGCAACCGGCCAGCAACACGATGAGAGAGAGCAGGCGGAGCATGGCCGCACTCTGCATCATATCCGGTTAACAGATGGTTTCACCCGGCGCGCAGCAACTGCCCCAACCGCGCCATCCCCTCTTCGATCATCTCCTCAGAGGCGCAGGAGAAGCTGAGGCGCAGCGTATTGGCGCCCGAGCCATCGGCAAAGAACGCGCGCCCAGGCACAAAGGCCACCCGCACCGTGTCCAGCGACCGCGCCAGCAGCGCGGCGCCATCCATGCCCTGCGGCAGGGTGAGCCAGACGAACATGCCGCCCTCGGGGCGGGTCCAGTCGACGCCCTCGGGCATGTGCCGGGCCAGCGCCGCCAGCATGGCGTCGCGGCGGCTGCGATAGGTGGTACGCAGGCTGGCGACATGGCTGTCGAACAGGGTCTCAGCCACCCGGTGAATGGCGATCTGGTTGATGGTCGAGGAATGCAGGTCGGCGGCCTGTTTCATCAGCACCAACTGTCGGATCACCGCCTGCGGCGCCACCACCCACCCCACCCGAAGGCCGGGCGAAAGCGTCTTGGAAAACGACCCGCAATAGAGCGTCCGGCAGGCTTCGATCGAACCCTTGCGCGCGATCTCAAGCGCCAGGATCGGCGGCACCGGCGTGCCGTCATAGCGCAGCGCCTGATAGGCCGCGTCCTCGATCACCGCACAGTCCAGCGTCTCGGCCAGGTCCAGCAGGCGCTCGCGTCCGACCTCATCCACCGTCTCACCTGTCGGGTTGGCGAAATCGGCCGAGAGATAGGCCATCTTGACCCGCCCGCCGGCGGCCTCGGCCGCGGTGCGGTAATCTTCGGGCGCGCGGTTGGTGTTGACGTGCAGCCGGTCATAGGCCGGTTCATAAGCGTTGAACGCCGCCAGCGCGCCCAGATAGGTCGGCCAGGCTACCAGCGCGGTATCGCCCGGCGACAGGAACAGCTTGCCCAGGTAATCGAGCGCCTGTTGCGAGCCCGAGGTGATCAGGATGTTGTCGGCGCCGCAGGGCACGCCCAGCGTGCCCATGTGATCGGCCAGCCAGCGGCGGAGCGGCAGGTAGCCTTCGCTCACCGAATATTGCAGCGCCTGCGCCTGGTGCGCCGGCGTCAGTGCCTCGGCAAAGGCGGTCGCAAAGGCCTCGGCCGGGAACAGCGCCGGGTCGGGGATTCCCCCGGCAAAGGACAGGATATCGGGCTGGTCGAGCAGTTTCAGCAGCTCGCGGATTTCCGAGGCCTTCAGCCGCCCCGCCCGCGTGGCAAAGATTTCTTCCAGACTCATGCTCCGGTCCTCCCTGTGATCAGGGTGAGACTAGAAAGCAGGAAATTTAAGTCAATAATTCTGACCAATGTTACAGAGGACGTGAACGCGCCCTGTTGCGTCCCGCCGCGCCCGGTCATATGTTTTGACCACATTCAGAGGCCCCGCCCGCATATGCCATTCCAGAAAGTCCAACCCGAAAAACTGTCGACCTCGGTCGTGCGCCAGATCGAGATGCTGATCCTGCAAGGTATCCTGCGACCAGGCGAACGGCTGCCCGCCGAACGTGACCTGGCCGAGCGGCTGGGCGTGTCGCGCCCATCGCTGCGCGACGCGGTGGCCGAATTGCAGGAACAGGGTCTGCTGGTGTCGCGGGCGGGTTCGGGCATCTTTGTGGCCGAGGTTCTGGGCAATGCCTTCTCGCCCGCGCTGACCCGACTGTTCGCCTCGCATGAAGAGGCGATGTTCGATTATCTCTCGTTCCGCCGCGATATCGAGGGGCTGGCCGCCGAACGCGCTGCGCGGCTGGGCTCGGAAAGCGACCTCAAGGTGATCCAGGCGATCTTTGACAAGATGGTCGAGGCGCATAAACGCGGCAAGAGCGAGGACGAGGCCCGACTGGATGCCGAGTTTCACATGGCGATCATCGAGGCCAGCCACAACGTGGTGATGCTGCACATGCTGCGCTCGATGTTCGACCTGCTGCGGCAGGGCGTGTTCTATAACCGCAAGATCATGTTCCACCAGCGCACCACGCGCGAGGCGATCCTGGACCAGCATCGCGCCATCAACGCCGCGCTTCAGGAACGTGACCCGGCCGGCGCCCGCGCTGCCGTGTCCGACCATCTGAGCTATGTCGAGCAATGTCTGGCCGATCAGGAAAAGGCCGAACGCAACGAGGCCATCGCCCGGCAGCGGTTGGAGCATGAGGCCGGGCGTAGCTGAACTGCGCCCGGGCAACTACCCTGACGACATCTTTGGAATCGAAAAACCCGACCATCGGCCGGGTTTTCCAGATCGGTACATGCTGTTGACGTCAGTGCAGCTTGGCACCCGCGTCGGCAATGCCGGCATCGATCAGCTTGTTGGCCTCGGTCGCGGTCATGCTGCTGGCGATCACGTCGCCGGCGGCGGCAACCGCGATTGCGATGGCCCGGTCGCGCACGTCCTTGACCGCTGCCGCCTCGGCCGAGGCGATCTGGTCCTGGGCGGCGGCCAGACGGCGGGCGATCGACGCCTGCAGATCCACCTTGGCCTGCTCCGCAGCACGCTGTGCCTCGTCCTTGGCCGCAGCCACGATGGCATCGGCCTGGCCCTGCATTTCCTTCTGCTTGCGCTCGAAGGAGGCCAGGAGGCTTTGCGCTTCTTCACGCAGCTTGCGGGCTTCGTCCAGGTCCGACTGGATGCCTTCGGCACGCTTGTCCAGCGCCCCGCCGATCATCGACGGCACCTTGAAATAGAACAGGACCGCGACAAAGACGAGGAACGCGATGGTCACCACGAAATCGGTGTTCTTCAGCGAGAAGAACGGGCCGCTCGCGGCAAGGGCCGGGCTGGCCACGCCAGCGATCAGGACAAGGCTCAGGACAGGGGCGAGAATGTTACGCATGTCTCTTATCCTTTCATCCGCAGCTCGACGGCACCGGAAACAGCGGCAGCGTCGGCCTTGCCACCCAGCGCATCCACCAGCGCCTCGGCAGTGTCCTTGGCAACCGCTTCGATGCTTTCCAGCGCACCGGCACGGATACCGGCAATCACCTTCTCCGATTCAGCCGCCTTGGCGGCAATCTCGGCATCGGCCTTGGCGATGGCGTCGTTCAGGCCAGCCTGAATCTCGGCACGGGCCTCGGCGGCGATACGCTGCGCCTCGGCGCGGGCATCGGCAAGCGCCTTGGTATAGGCTTCTTCCGCTGCGGCGGCCTTGGCTTTCAGGTCTTCGGCAGCGGCGAGGTCGTTTGTGATGGTCCCCTGACGCTCGGCCAGGATTGCCGCGATACGCGGCAGGGCCACGCGCGACAGGACCAGAAAGACGACGACCAGCGTGATGACAAGCCAGAAGATCTGGTTCGGGAACCAGTCGAAACACAGCTGCGGCATGCCGATGGCAGAGCCATGGGAATCGACGCAGGTGCTGACAGCTCCGGTTGTTTCAGTCGCCATGTTGTCCTCCGTCGGAACGTTGTCTTTACAACAGGTGGGCCGCTATGGCCTGGGCCCACCTGCGCGTAAGGATCAGGTTCCGCGAATTAGACGGCGAACATCAGCAGCAGAGCGACGAGGAACGCGAAGATCCCCAGGGCTTCTGCGAATGCGATGCCGATGAACAGGGTCGCGGTTTGCGACGCGGCGGCCGAGGGGTTGCGCAGGGCGCCGGCCAGGAAGTTGCCGGCCACGTTGCCCACACCGATTGCGGCTGCGCCGGAACCGATTGCTGCCAGGCCTGCGCCGATATGTGCGAGATCGCCTTCCATGATGTGTCTCCTTACGATTGGAAGTTGAATGTCAGGGTGTTGGATACACAGGGCGGGCACGGGCCCGCCGCTGAGATTAGTGATGCGGGTGCAGCGCGTCCTTGAGGTAGACGCAGGTCAGGATGGTGAACACGTAAGCCTGGATAAAGGCCACCAGCACCTCGAGACCGTACATGGCGGTGATCGCCAGAACCGAAACCGGGCTGATCGCGGCGATAGCGGCAAAGCCTGCGAACACCTTGATCACCGCGTGGCCTGCCATGACGTTACCGGCAAGACGGATGGAGTGGCTGACCGGACGCACGAAGTAGGAAATCAGTTCGATGATCGCCAGGATGGGACGCAGGGCCAGCGGCGCGCTCGACACCCAGAACAGGCTCAGGAACCCGGCGCCGTTCTTGACGAATCCCAGGATGGTCACGGTCAGGAACACCGCCAGCGCAAGCACCATGGTCACCGCGAAATGCGAGGTGGTGGTGAACGACTTGGGCAGCAGGCCCAGGAAGTTTGCGGTGACGATGAACATGAACAGGGTCATGACATAGGGGAAGTATTTCACCCCGTCCTTGCCGCAGATGTCCTCGACCATCTTGTAGATGAAGCCATAGGCGAGTTCCGCGATCGACTGCATGCGGCCCGGCACGATGGCGCGTTTCGAGGTGCTCAGCACCAGCAGGCCGATGATCGCCAGCACCGCCAGACCCATCCACAGGGTCGAGTTGGTGATGGTGAACATGCCCACCGCGCCGTCGCCGAACAGCGGCTTGACGATGAACTGATCCATCGGGTGGAAGACCAGGCTACCACCCTCTGCCGCGTGTTCTGCTGCCTTGTCTGCGGCGTGTGCTTCGCTTGCCACGTCTAGTCCCTCTCGTCTCTCTCGGCCGTTGCCTTTGCGGCGTCGGCCTCTGTCTTCGCCTGGATTTCGCGCGCGCTGCGGAGCATGACATTCACCCCGGCGGCAAGACCCAGCAATGTGAACAGCACCAGGAAGATCGGGATAGTCCCGAACAGGCTGTCCAGCCCGTACCCGATGCCAAATCCGATCCCCAGACCGGAAACCATCTCGATCACCATCCGCCAGGCCAATTCGCCCTGGGCATGGCTTGCATCCGCGCGTTTGGTGCCGGTTTCACGGGCCTTCTTGGCCGCTTCGATCCGCGCCTCAAGCTGCGTCAGCCGCTGCTTTTGGTCGTCTTCGGTCACGGGTGGCACCCCTACGCAGTCTTGGGCATGTGCTAAGGGGGCCGGGGCACAGAGTCAACGCCTCTGTCACCCCAGCAAACCTGCACCCATACCATTGAAATAAAAAGGTATTTATTGCCCTCCGGAACGGGGTGCAAATGCGCCGCAGGCAGGTCCGGGGTCAAAACCGCCAGAAATGCATATTCAACCAAACGGTTGACGATCCACGCCGCATATGGTTCTGCCAGTTCATGTCAGACCCGCTCGACGATGTCTTTTCGGCGCTTGCCGACCCTACAAGGCGCGCGATCCTCGCGATGCTGCTCGAGGATGACATGGCCGTGACCGATGTGGCCGAACCGTTCGAGATGTCGCTGGCGGCGATCTCGAAACATCTGGTGATCCTCACCCGTGCCGGGCTGATCACGCAAGAGAAACGCGGCCGGGTGAAATGGTGCAAGCTGGAACCCGACGCGCTGCGGAAGGCCTCGGTCTGGATGCAGGGGTTCGGTCAGTTCGAGCCGGTCAATCTGGATGCGTTCGAACGCTTTCTTGCGACGGAACTGGGCGAAGACGCCCAACCGGGCGGATGAGCCGCCCGGCTATCCCCGCCGCGCCGGTGTTTCCAACAGCATGACCAGCGCCACCACCGTCATGGCGATCCCCACCAGAACCAGCCCGCCCGGCGCACCATTGCCCAGCGCAATCTCCCAGCAGATCACCCAGGTTGGCGTCAGATAGGTATAGGCCATCACCTTGGCCGAGGGCAGCCGCAGGGTGGCGAATTGCAGCAGCACAAATGTCATCGCGCTGGCGCAGATCGACACATACAGGAGCCCGATCCAGACGATGGGTGGCAGCGCCGCCCAATCCGTCGCCCGCAGGTCTTCCCAGCCATAAAGGGTCAGCAGCAGACAGCCCGCCACCAGCATGCCCAGCGTGAACACCACCGCGGGCTCTCCCCGGTTCAGCCGCCGCACCATCGGCGTATAGATCGCATGCGCCACGCAGCCCCAGAAATAGACGATCTCTCCCTGTCCGATCTGAAACGCCCGGAGAGCGGCCCAGTCGGCGCGAAAGATCACCCACAGCGCGCCCCCTGCCCCGATCGCCAGCGCCAGTGCCATGCGCGACGTGGTCACCTGCCGCAGCAGCAGCCAGCCCGCAACCGCCGACAGAACCGGGGTCAGGGTGAACACAGCCGCCGCGCTGACCGGTGGCGCCGTCTTCAGCCCCTCGAACATCAGAACGAAATAGGCGGCGAACAGCCCGCCCAGCAGCGCATAGCGCCACGGCGCCCGCAGCGCCGTGCGCGGAATGCCGGTGGTCGCCGCCGCCGCGATGCCAATCACCACCGCGGCAATCCCGAACCGCACCGCGTTCAGCGCCGCCGGAGCGATCTCGTTGGCCACCATCGAACCAAGCGAGAAGCTGCCCGCCACCAGCGCCGAAAAGCAGAGCATCGCCAGATGACCCCGCCCCTCGGGACTCAGACCTCCCATTCGCGCGCAGCCTGCTTGAGGAACTTCAGAAAGCTCTGCACCTTGGGCGTGCGGTGCAGGTCGACATGGGTCACCAGCCACAGCTTGCCCGCCCATTCTTCTTCTGCCGGGAGCATCTCGATCAGATCCGGGTCGCGCGCGGCGGCCCAGCGCGAGACAAAGCCGATCCCCGCCCCCGCCCGCACCGCGTGCCCGGCGGAATAGGTATCGGAACAACGAAACGAGATCGCCTCGGGCGGCACGTTCTGACGCAGCCAGATATAGAAAGGGGCCCGGCTGTTTTCGTCATCGCTGCCGACATACTCGTGGTTTTTCAGGTCTTCGGGCCCCTTGAGCATCCCGCGCCGCGCCACATAACCCCGGCTGGCATAAAGCCCCACCTCCTGATCGATAAAAGGCTGCACCACGTTGTCGGGCTGGTCGGGCACCCGTCCGGCCCGGATCGCCACATGCGCCTCGCCATATTCCAGCCGGAACAGGCGCGCGCCGGTCAGATATCGCACGATCAGACCCGAATGCTTTCGCTGGAACGCCCCCAGCACCGGTACCACCAGCGGCGCCAGCGATTCCAATGAGGTTACCACCAGCTCACCCGAAACATCGTCGCCCACGCCCTTGAGCCGCCCGACCAGCTGGCTGAACTGGTCATCGGTCGCCTGCGCCACCCTGAGCAGGTCCAGACCCGCCTCGGTCGGGGTATAGCCGCGCGCGTGGCGCTGAAACAGCTTGACGCCCAGCCGCGCCTCGATCGCGTCGATATGGCGGATCACGGTGGCATGATGCACACCCAGCACCTCGGCGGCGCCACTGACGGTTCCCATGCGTGCCACCTGATAGGCGGTCCGCACCTCATCCCAATTCTCCATGCGGCTTAGGGCCTCAAACTGTGCAGATTTCAACAATTACCGACAGTTTTCCTGCGCTACGTTCACCTCTGCAACACAAATCTTCCGTCAGAGGGTTTGTTCTGGCAATTTCGCGCCTTCCGCAGGACGCTGCACCAGACCCCACCAACCCGGAGGCCCCATGAAGAAGATCGGCATACTCGGCGGCGTCGGCTGGCCCTCGACCATAGACTATTACCGGGCCATCGCGCAGGGGGCGGGGCGCTTCTTTGCCGCGCGCGGCCATGGAACGCCGCTGCCAATCCCCCCGATGACGATCGAATCCGTCACCCAGGCGCAGACCCGCGCCCTGCGTGGCCGCCCGGGGGACGAGGCCAGCTGGTCCGGCTTCGACGCGGTCTTCCGCAACGCCCTGCTGACCCTTCAGGGGGCGGGTTGCGATTTCGCGGTGATCGCCTCGAACACGCCGCATGCGCGGCTGCATGCGATCCGCCGGGGGGTCGACATGCCGGTCCTGTCGATCTTTGACGCCACCGCACGCGCCACAGCCGAAACCGGCAGCGCCCGGGCCCTGGTTCTGGGCACCTCCGTCACCATGCAGGCAGGCGACTATGCCAGCGCGCTCGCCGCAGAGGGAATCACGGCGAACCCCGCCCTGCCCTTTGAGGACATCGCCGAAATGCAGGCTCTGATCGACGAAGACCTTTACGCGGGCGTCTCGGAAAACGCGCGCCCGCGCCTGCTGGCCTTTTGCGACCGCCACGCCGAACCGGGCACCGCGATCCTGCTGGCCTGTACCGAACTGCCATTGGCCTTTCCCGACCATGTGGACGACATCACCTTTCGCGCCGGCGGGCATCTCTTCATCAACCCCTCGGCGGCCCATGTCGCCGCCGCCCTCGACATGGCGCTGGCGGACGAGGTCTGACCCCTGCTTCTTTCTGGTTGAAAATACTCGCGCCGCAGGCACGCGCCGTCAGGCGCGTTCGGCCCCGTCCAGCCAAGTCACCGCGCACCCGATGCGCTCCAGAAACGCCATCAGGTCCGCGCGCGCCATCGCCACCGTGCGATCATTGACCAGCGGATGCATATAGACCACCTCGGCCTCGCGCACCGCCGCATCCATGATCAGCCTGACCCCCTGCCCAACCCCGTTGATCATCGCCAGCGGACTGACCGCACCCGGCCGGATACCCAGATTCTGCAACAGCCGGTCCGCCGAGCCAAAGGACAGGTTGCCCACGCCCAGAACCGCGCCCAGCGCCTTCAGGTCGATCTCACGGTCCTGCTCCAGCGTCACCAGATAGTTGCGCTTCTTCTTGTCGCGCAGGTACAGATTCTTGATCCGGAACGCCCGTTCCCCGGGCCGGGTCAGCTCTCCCTCGACCGCCTTGGCGTCTTCGACCGTTCTGAGCGGCACATGGGTAAACAGTCGATAGGCCAGCCCCCAGTCGTCAAGCTGGCCAAGCAGCGCGTCCGAGGAAACGGGCAATGTGTCCTGATAGGCCGAAGAGGCGTCCATGGTCGGGTTCCCTGACAAGTCATTCCGCCCCTCTTGCCGCGATCATCGCCCCATCGCAACCCATGGCGCGACCAGTTCACCGCACGTTGCGTCGTTCGCCCACCAATGACCTCAATGAGGAAAGAATTCCACAATCAAGACAGAAGTGCAAAAAAACATTGTTTGTTTGCAAACAAACAACCGTGAAGATAAAGTCAAAAAGTTCCTAAACAAGGCGTTCTTTCGGGAAATTGTCCTATCACCACCTATGGCCAGCGGCGTCAAATACCCCTATTTCAACGCCACCCCCTCGCAACTGGCAGGACCTATCGCCCCGTGTTCGACCTTCCCGCAATGCGTGCCGGCCTCGCCGACAAGTATGACCTTGCCCCTTCACCCACACTCGCCGCCGAGATGAGCGCGGAATACGCCCGAATGGCGCGGGTGGTCACCCCCGCCGACTGGGCCATCCACGCGCCCTATGTCCGCGCCATCAACCAGCTCAAGGCCGAACGCGGCGCGGTGATCCTGGGCCACAACTACATGACGCCCGAGATTTATCACGGCATCTCCGATTTCGTCGGCGACAGCCTGCAACTGGCAATCGAAGCGACCCGCACCGATGCCGATGTGATCGTGCAATGCGGCGTGCATTTCATGGCCGAGACCTCAAAGATCCTCAGCCCCGACAAGACCGTGCTGATGCCCGATATGGGGGCGGGCTGTTCGCTGGCCGAAAGCATCACCGCCGAGGGCATCGCCCAGATGCGGGCGAAATATCCCGGCGCGCCGGTTGTGTCCTATGTGAACACCACCGCCGAGGTAAAGGCCGCCTCGGACATCTGCTGCACCTCCTCCAACGCCGCCCAGATCGTGGCCGCCATGCCCGAGCACACGATCATCATGACCCCCGACCAGTATCTGGCCCAGAACGTGGCCGCCCAGGTACCGCAAAAGAACGTGGTCTGGTGGGAGGGGTCCTGCATCGTGCACGAGCAGTACAGTGCCCGCGACCTGCGCGACTTCCGCGAATGGAACCCGGGCACCCGGCTGATCGCCCATCCCGAATGCCCCCCCGACGTGGTGGCCGAGGCCGATTTCTCGGGCTCGACCAGCGGCATCATCGACTATGTCACGCGGGAGAAGCCGGAAAAGGCGCTGCTGATCACCGAATGCTCGATGGCCTCGAACATCGCCGATGCCCTGCCCGAGGTCGACTTCGTCGGCCCCTGCAACATGTGCCCCTATATGAAGAAGATCACGCTGGAAAAGGTGCTTTATGCGCTTGACACCATGACCGGTCAGGTCGAGGTCGACCCAACCGTCGCCCAGCGGGCGCGGCTGGCGGTGCAGCGGATGATCGACCTCAGCCGGCAACTGGGGGTCTGAGGCCCCGATGCAGGACCTGCGCACCGACCGCGTGGTCATCATCGGCGCCGGGCTGGCTGCGATCTATGCAGCGCTAAAGCTGGCGCCCCACCCGGTGCTGATGATCTCGCCCGACCCGCTGGGCCATGGCGCCAGCTCGGCCTGGGCGCAGGGCGGCGTGGCCGCCGCGATGGACCCCGCCGACACGCCCGCGGCGCATGCCCGCGACACCCTGCGCGCGGGCGCGGGAACGGTGCTGCAAGAGGTGGCCGATTACGTCACCCGGGCGGCGCGCGACCATATCCTCGACCTCACCGATCTGGGCACCGCCTTCGACCGCACCCGCGACGGCGGCTATGTGATGTCGCGCGAGGCGGCGCATTCAGCGGCCCGCGTGGTGCGGGTCAAGGGCGATCAGGCCGGGGCCGAGATCATGCGCGCCCTGATCGCGGCCTTGCGGCAAACCCGGTCGGTTCAGGTGCTCGAAGGCGTGCAGGTCGCGCGTCTGCTGGTCGAGGCCGGGCGGGTCACCGGCGCCTGCCTCACATCGGCCGCGCCCGAAGGCTCCGCCCCCGTCACCCTGCGCGCGCCCGCCGTGCTGCTGGCGGCGGGCGGGGCGGCGGGGCTGTATGCCCAGACCACCAATCCCGCCCGCATCCGGGGGCAAGCGCTGGGCATGGCCGCCCGCGCGGGCGCGCGGATCGCCGATGCCGAATTTGTACAGTTCCACCCCACCGCCATCGCCACCGGCGCCGATCCCGCGCCATTGGCGACCGAGGCGCTGCGCGGCGAAGGCGCGACGCTGATAGACCGGCACGGCCAGCGCTTCATGCCCGCGGTGCATCCCGACGGCGAACTGGCGCCGCGCGACGTGGTGGCCCGCGCCGTCTATCTGCAAACACAGGCGGGCAACGCCCCCGCGCTGGATACCCGCGCGGCCATCGGCGCGCATTTGCCCACCCTGTTTCCCGCCGTCGCCCGTGCCTGCGCCGAGGCGGGGATCGATCCGCTTTCTGCCCCGATCCCGGTAGCGGCGGCGGCGCATTACCATATGGGCGGCGTGGCCGCCGATCTGGATGGGAAAAGCAGCCTGCCGGGCCTCTGGGTCTGTGGCGAGGCGGCCTCGACCGGGTTGCACGGCGCCAACCGGCTGGCCTCGAACGGGCTTCTGGAGGCGCTGGTCTTTGCCCGCGCCTGCGCCCGCGACATCGCCCGGCAGGTGCGCCAGACGGTGGCGGCGCGGGTGGATATTCCCTTTGCCCCCGGCGGCGATGCGCCCGATGCGCGGGCGGTCACCGAACTGCGCCGGATCATGACCGATCATGTGGGCGTGGTGCGCGATGGCGACGGGTTGCGCCGCGCCCTGCGCGCCATCGCGCAGATCGAGGCCGCGCATCCCCCCTGCGACGCCTTTGCCAACATGACCGCCACCGCCACGATGATTGCCGCCGCCGCGCTGTTGCGGCAGGAGAGCCGCGGCGCGCACTATCGCACCGATTTCCCGCAGGCCGCGCCCGGCCCCGGTAAACGCTCGGACCTGACGCTGGAGCAGGCGCTGGCTCTGCGCAACACGCTTTGACCCAAGGACCCGCCATGACCCATGCCCCCCTGCCCGACCTGATCCTGGAACCGCTGGTGCGTGCCGCTCTGATGGAGGATCTGGGCACCTATGGCGACATCACCACCCGCACCGTGATCGCGCCGGGCACCCGCTATTGCGCCCGGCTGAACGCCCGCGCCGCCGCCACCGTCTCGGGCATGCAGGTCGCCGCTCTGGCCTTTCGGCTGGTCGACCCGGCGCTGCGGGTCGAGACGCTTGTTGCCGATGGCCAGACCTGCGCCACCGGTGACACGCTGATGGTGATCGAGGGCGAGGCCGCCGCCATCCTGTCGGCCGAGCGGGTGGCGCTGAACTTTGCCGGTCGGCTCTGCGGCGTCGCAACCCTGACCGCCGCGCTGGTGGCCGAGACGCGCGGCACCGACGCGCGCATCACCTGCACCCGCAAGACCACGCCGGGTCTCAGGCTGGTCGAAAAACAGGCGGTGCTGCATGGGGGCGGCTTCAACCACCGCTATTCGCTGTCCGACGCGATCCTGATCAAGGACAACCATATCGCCGCCGCCGGCGGTATCCGCTCCGTACTTGAGGCGACCCGCGCCCGCGCCTCGCATATGGTCAAGGTCGAGATCGAGGTCGACCGCCTCGACCAGCTGGAAGAGGTGCTGACAGTGGGTGGCGCCGATGCGGTGCTGCTCGACAACATGGACACGGAAACGCTGACCCGCGCGGTCCACATGGCACGTGGTCGCCTGATCACCGAGGCGAGCGGCAATGTCACCCTCGACACGGTCGCCGCCATCGCGGCCACCGGGGTGGATTACATCTCGTCAGGCGCACTGACCCATTCCTATCGCACCGTCGATCTGGGGCTTGATTTCTGATCCTTTGCGAGGCGCTGCCTCGCGCTCCGGAGTATTTGCGGCGAAATGAAGAGACAGGCCCGTCTCTTTCCTCTTGCTGAAAATATCCCGGGGGAGGCACCGCAGGTGCCGGGGGCAGAGCCCCCTTTCGCCCGCGCGGCTTGACTCCCCGGCCCGATCCGCGTAATCCCGCGACAACTGTCCGGAAGCGTCAAACCTTCCGGTCCCTGGTCTTGTCCGGGGATCGCCCTCCACCAGCGTGTTACGCCCGTGGAGGCGATTGTGTATTGATCCACCGCTTCCTACCTTGGGGGCGCGACCGCAACAGGCAAAAGGAGCCGGAGAGCCATGTTTGAAAATCTGTCCGAACGCCTCTCTGGCGTCTTCGACCGCCTGACCAAGCAGGGCGCGCTGAGCGAGGAAGACGTCAAGACCGCCCTGCGCGAGGTGCGCGTCGCATTGCTCGAGGCCGACGTCTCGTTGCCGGTGGCGCGTGACTTCGTGAAGGCGGTGCAGGACAAGGCGACCGGTCAGGCGGTGACCAAGTCGGTCACGCCGGGCCAGCAGGTGGTCAAGATCGTGCATGACGCGCTGGTCGACGTGCTGCGCGGCGAAGAAGACCCGGGCAAGCTGAAGATCGACAATCCGCCCGCGCCGATCCTGATGGTCGGCCTTCAGGGCGGCGGCAAGACCACCACCACGGCCAAGCTGGCCAAGCGCCTGAAAGAGCGCGAGGGCAAGAAGGTGCTGATGGCCTCGCTAGACGTCTATCGCCCGGCGGCGATGGATCAGCTGGCGGTGCTGGGCGCGCAGATCGGGGTCGATACCCTGCCGATCGTGCCGGGCCAGAAGCCCGTGGATATCGCCAAGCGCGCCAAGCAGCAGGCGATGATGGGCGGCTATGACGTCTATATGCTCGACACCGCCGGTCGCCTGCATATCGACCAGGTGCTGATGCAGGAGGTCGAGGATGTCCGCAACGTCGTCACCCCGCGCGAAACCCTGCTGGTGGTCGATGGCCTGACCGGCCAGGTCGCCGTCGAGGTGGCCGAGGAGTTTGACGCCAAGATCGGTATCTCGGGCGTGGTGCTGACCCGGATGGACGGAGACGGGCGCGGCGGCGCGGCGCTCAGCATGCGCGCGGTGACCGGCAAGCCGATCCGCTTCGTCGGTCTGGGCGAGAAGATGGACGCGCTCGAAACCTTCGAGCCCGAGCGTATCGCCGGCCGCATCCTGGGCATGGGCGATATCGTCGCCCTGGTCGAAAAGGCCCAGGACACCATCGAGATGGAACAGGCCGAGCGCATGATGAAGCGCATGGCCAAGGGTCAGTTCAACATGAACGACCTCAGGATGCAGCTGGAACAGATGATCCAGATGGGCGGCATGCAGGGCATGATGGGCATGCTGCCGGGCATGGGCAAGATGGCCAAGCAGATGGATGCCGCCGGTCTCGACGACCGTGTCCTGAAACAGCAGATCGCGCTGATCCAGTCGATGACCAAGCGCGAGCGCGCCAATCCCGCCCTGCTCCAGGCCAGCCGCAAGAAGCGGATCGCCGCCGGTGCCGGGATGGAGGTCAGCGATCTCAACAAGCTTCTGAAGATGCACCGCCAGATGGCGGACATGATGAAGAAGATGGGCAAGATGGGTAAGGGCGGCATGCTGAAACAGGCCATGAAGGGCATGTTCGGCAAGGGCGGCACGCCCGCTGACATGGCCGAGATGGCCAAGGGCATGGACCCCAAGGCGCTGGAGGCAGCGGCCAAGGCGATGGGCGGGAAGGGCGGTCTGCCCGGTCTGGGTGGCGGCATGGGCCTGCCGCCGGGTCTGAGCGGACTGGGAAAGAAGAAGTAACATGACTCCGATCCCCACCATATCGACCGAACGGCTGACGCTGCGCGCGCCAGAGCAACGGGACTTCCCGGGCTTTGCGGCCTTCTTTGCGTCGGACCGGTCGAAATTCGTGGGCGGGCCGGTCCCGGCGGAACAAAGCTGGCGCATGCTGGCGGTCGAGCTGGGTCATTGGCAGCTGCGCGGCTATGGACGCTGGGCGGTCGAAGAGACGGCAACCGGCCGCTTTGCCGGCATCATCGGGCTGTGGTGCCCCGAGGGCTGGCCCGAACCGGAAATCGGCTGGGACCTGATGGACGGGTTCGAGGGCAAGGGATACGCGACCGAAGCCGCCCGCGCCGCCCGCGACTATGCTTATGATGTGCTGGGTTGGCAGACCGCGATCAGCCTGGTCGCGCCCGGCAATGACGGCTCGCGCCGCGTCGCCCAGCGTCTGGGCGCGGCACAGGACGGATTGTTCACCCATGAGCGGTTCGGCACGCTGGAGATCTGGCGCCACCCGGCCCCGTCCGAACTGTCGGATGGCGGCATGGAGGCCTATGCATGATCGACCTTCAGATCCCGACCCTGACCACCCAGCGCCTGATCCTGCGCGCGCCCGAGGCACGCGATTTCGACGGCGTGGCCAGCTTCTTTGCCGATGGTGATCGCAGCTGGGGCTTTGGCGGCCCGCTCAGCCGCAACGAGGCCTGGCGCTGGTTCGCCTCGATGATCGGCCATTGGGTGCTGCATGGCTATGGCTTCTGGATGGCCGATACCCGCGAGGGAGAGCCGGTCGGCTTTGTCGGTATCTGGTCGCCCGAGGGCTGGCCGGAACCGGAGCTGGGCTGGGTCGTCTACCAAGGCGCCGAGGGCAAGGGATATGCCCGCGAGGCCGCCGAGGAAATCCGCCGTTACGCCTATGCGGTGCTGGGCTTTGAAACACTCAGCTCGAACATCTTTCCGGGCAATGCCCGCTCGGTCGCGCTGGCTGAGCGCATGGGCGCGCGTTTCGAGCGCAGCTATGACAACGTCACTCATGGCACCGAACATGTCTATCGCCATCCCGGCCCCGACGATCTGGCAGGGGGGGCGGCATGAGTATCCCCACCCTGCACACCGACCGCCTGACCCTGCGCGCACCAAAGCTTGAGGATTTCGAGCATTGGGCCGCCTTCTTTGCCTCGCCCCGCGCGGTGCATGAACGCGGCATGATGGAGCGCGCCGCCGCCTGGCGCGTCTGGGCCTCGGATGTCGGCATCTGGACCCTGCGCGGCTATGGCCCCTTTGGCGTCGAACTGCGCGACAGCGGTGCCTATGTGGGCGAGGTGGGCATCTACGAACCCGATGGCTATCCCGGCCCGGAACTCGGTTGGTTCGTGATCCCCGACGCCGAGGGCAAAGGCTACGCCGCCGAGGCGGCACGTGCGGTGATGATCTGGGCGCGGCGCAATTTCGGCTGGGACCACCTGACCAATATCATCGACCCGGACAATGCGCGCTCCATCGCGCTGGGCCTGCGGCTGGGCGGGGTGATCGACCCCGACGGCATCGGCGAAGACCCGGGCGATGTGGTGATCGCGCACGACCTGCGGGGGTTGGCATGACCCATACCATCCCCGTCATCGAAACCCGGCGTCTGATCCTGCGCGGCCCCGAGCCCGAGGATTACCCGGATTTCAAATCGACCTTCACCAGCTATCGCGCCCGCTTCATGGGCGGACCGTTGAACCCTTATGAGGCATGGATGCTCTATGCCGCCGAGATCGGCCATTGGCAGATCCGCGGCTATGGCATGTGGATGATCCACGACAAGGTGACCGACGAGACCTATGGCATGGCGGGTGGCTGGAAACCTGCGAAATGGCCCGAGGCCGAGATCGCCTGGGTGATCTGGCCCGATGCCGCCGGCAAGGGCTATGCGCTGGAGGCCACCCATGCCGCCCGCAAACACTTCTACCGCCATCTCGGCTGGGAAACCGCCGTCAGCTATATCGACCCCAAGAACCTCGACTCGATCCGCCTGGCCGAGCGGCTGGGGGCCAAGAAGGACCCCGAGGCACCGACCATCGACGGCAACGACGCGGTCTATCGCCACCCCTCGCCCGCCAAGCTGGAGGGCACCCAGCTGGCACATGGGATCGACATGGAAATCGCGCATTACGCCGACCCGCTGTTCAAACCGAAAGGATGGGCCATTGACTGACACCATGCCTGATCCCGTGGCGCGCGCCGCCGAACTGCTGAAAGGCCACCGCGCCAGCATCGACCGGCTGGACGCGATCCTTGTCTACACGCTCGGCGAGCGGTTCAAACACACCCAGGCCGTGGGCAAGCTCAAGGCCGAGCACGACCTTCCCCCGTCCGATCCGGTGCGCGAGGCACAACAGATCGAGCGGCTCGAAGACCTGGCGAAAGAGGCCGATCTGGACCCTGATTTCGCCAAGGCTTTCCTGAATTTCATCATTCAGGAAGTCATCCGACACCACAGGAAACACCAGGAATAACCGGGCAATACCCGGTCAACACGAAACACGCCCCCGGCGTGACGCCATCAAAGGAGAAACACAATGGCAATGAAAATCCGTCTGGCCCGTGGCGGCTCGAAAAAGCGTCCCTTCTACCGCATCGTGGCCGCAGACAGCCGCATGCCGCGCGACGGCCGCTTCATCGAGAAGCTGGGCACCTATAACCCGCTGCTGCCGAAAGACAGCGAAGAGCGCGTGAAAATGGATGTCGAGCGCGTGCAGTACTGGCTGAGCCAGGGCGCCCAGACCACCGACCGCGTTGCGCGCATGCTCGAAGCCGCCGGTGTCGTCGGCAAGACCGAGCGCTCGAACCCCAACAAGGCCGTGCCGGGCAAGAAAGCCAAGGAACGCGCCGAGGAGAAGGCCGCGAAGGCCGCTGCAGCAGCCGAAGCGGCAGCCGAAGAATAAGCGGGTCGCGCGTGCGGGATCAGAGCTTTTCCGACGATTTCCGCACGCAGTTCGACCTGCTGATGCGGCTCCGGCGCGATGTACGCCGGTTCCGCACCGATCCGGTGGACGAGGCAGTGCTGACGCGCTGCCTCGACACCTTTCGCCTGGCGCCCTCCGTTGGCCTGAGCGAACCCTGGCGCGTGATCCGCGTCGAAAGCAAGGCCGCCCGCGCGGCGGCGCTAGAGAATTACCAAACCGCGAACGCCGAAGCGCTGACAGGCTATTCCGGCGACCGGGCGCGGCAATACAGCCAGCTCAAATTGTCGGGCATGCAGGAGGCGCCGGTGCAACTGGCGGTGTTCTGCGATGACGTCACGGTCAAGGGGCACGGTCTGGGGGCCGGCACGATGCCGGAAATGCGGCGTTACTCGGTGGTCTCTGCGGTGACCCTGTTCTGGCTGGCGCTCAGGGCCGAGGGGCTGGGGCTGGGCTGGGTATCGATCCTTGACCCCGACCGCCTTTGCCGCGATCTGCGCACGCCCGAGGACTGGCGGCTGATCGGCTATTTCTGCATCGGTTGGCCGCAAGAGGTCTCTGACACTCCCGAATTGGAAACCGCAGGCTGGGAAGCGCGCGACCGCCACCTGACGGTCGAGACACGATAGCTCCATGCTCCGCCCCGTCCGGCTGTTTTTCTTTGTCACGGTCGCCTTTGTCGTCGGAGTGGTATACGAACGCAATGCCCACCGGGACCGCTGCTTGGATGCCGGCGGGCGGGTCGAGGCGGATTTATGCGAGGGATGGCAAAAATGAGCGATCTGATTTGCGTGGGTTCGGTGGCGGGCTCTTTCGGGGTGCGCGGCGAGGTGCGGTTGAAAAGCTTCTGCGCGGTGCCCGAGGATATCGAGCTTTATTCGCCGCTGACCGATGAGACCGGCACCCGGCGCTTTCCCATCGTGCTGACCCGTGCGATCAAGAACGGCTTTGCCGCGCATCTGGGTGGCGTCGAGACCAAGGAAGCGGCAGACGCGCTCAAGGGTCTGCGCCTCTATACCCAACGCGACCGGCTGCCTTCGCTGCCCGATGACGAGTTCTATCATACCGACCTGATCGGGCTGGAGGTGTTCGACACCGGCGGCACGCTTCTGGGCAAGGTGATCTCGGTCCAGAACCACGGCGCCTCGGACCTGCTGGAGATCGGCGGCGGTGGATTGAAATCACCGGTCCTGTTGCCCTTTACTCAAGCTGCAGTCCGCACCGTGGACCTGGATCAACGCCGCATCGTCGCCGACCCGCCCGAAGGACTGTTCTGACCGCGTCTGCAGCTGCCCCTGGTTCGCGTTGTCTACGCAGGGCTTTTGAGCGCAGCGGCGAATGACGGCGGCTTCAAGCCCAAAGCGGTCGGGGCAGTCGTCAAATCCGAATTTCTTTTTGATTTGGAGACTTGGCGCGCAATCCAAGCTCGGTTGTTTTTTTCGTTTCTTGTTCAGAAAATGTTGGTGTTAGGCTCAGAAATATTTCTACCTCGATCAGCGTTGGACAAAATGACCAAAACAGATTTCACCCGTCGCACAGCAATAACCATTCTTGGCAGCGCGTCGATGATCGCGATTGCCAATGCCACGCCTGCTCACGCCGCCTCGTCATTGCAGGATTTTGGCAGCCATCTCAACGCACTGCCCGAGATCACCGTTTACATAGCGCAGCGCGTCATAACGATGGAGGACAACGACCCAGCTATAAACGCGGTTGCCGTGGTCGGAGACCGTGTTCTGGCCGCTGGTTCCCGCGACGAAATCGTCAACCGGATCGGCTCGCAGCCCTTTCGGCTGGACGACAGGTTCTCCGACAAAGTCATAATTGCTGGCTTGATCGACCAGCACGTGCATCCTTTCCTCGCTGGATTGACCCTGACCTCCGAGATCATATCGATCGAGGATTGGAACCTTCCGACTGGCTTTTCGAAGGCCGCCAAGGATGAGGCGGAATACAAGTCTCGTTTGCAAGCCGCTGAAGCGGCATTGGATGATCCTGACGCCTTGTTGCTGACATGGGGGTATCACCACTTCTTTCATGGCGAGATCAGGCGTGCACAACTCGACGAGATCAGCAGCACGCGCCCGATCATCATAGTCCATCGATCTGCGCACGAGTTGATCCTTAACACCCCCGCTCTGGAGCGGCTGGGCATCAACCAAGACTTCGTGAATGGCTTTGCGGGGCTCGCGCTTGAGCAATCGAGCTTTGAAGATGGGTATTTCTTCGAAGCAGGAATGTTCGCCGTCCTTCCCGCGGTCGCTCCAGTGCTTGCCACACCAGAGCGCCTGGGCGCCGGCCTGAGGCTGGCGCGCGAGTATATGCACCGCGCAGGCGTCACGGTTGCAGCGGAACCGGGAGGTGTGCTGTCTCGACCTCTCCAAGAGGCAACCAACGCAGTCTTCTCGGGGTCTGACGCACCGCTCCGGATGTATTTCATCGCCGATGGCAAATCTCTGGCAGCCTTGCATTTCCAGAAAGGCTCCATGATCGAGGAAACCGAAAAGCTGCTCGATTGGGGTGAAGGCAAGACGGCTTTCATGCCGAAGCAGGTGAAACTCTTTGCCGATGGCGCTATTTACAGTTTGGCCATGCAGGTCTCGGAGCCTTATGTGGGCGGCGATTTCCACGGCGAGTGGATCATGCAACCGGACGAATTCGACCCCGTGTTCGATGCCTATTGGGATGCAGGCTACCAAATACATATCCACCAGACTGGTGACCTAGCTGTTGATTTGATTCTGGACGCTGTAGAGCGAAACATGCGCCGGAACCCGCGGGCAGATCACCGCACGACATTGGTCCACTTCGGTTATGCGCGGGAAGGCCAAGCAGACAGGATCGCCGATCTGGGCTGCATCGTCAGCGGCAATCCTTACTACGTAACCGCCTTGTCAGATCGATATAGCGAGCTTGGACTCGGTCCAGAGCGTGCAGACGACATTGTGCCCCTTGGCCCGATCAAGGCCAACGGTATCCCGATCTCTTTCCACTCAGACGTTCCGATGGCGCCCGGTGAACCGTTGTTCCTGGTATGGGCTGGTGTGAACCGGACGACCGTATCTGGCCGCGTGGCCGGCCCCGAACACCGTTTATCTGTCGAAGACGCGCTGCGGGCTGTGACCATTGATGCTGCCCAATCCCTTCGGTTAGAGGGCGAGATTGGCTCGCTCGCTCCCGGCAAGTTGGCGAATTTCACCATCCTTGAAGAGGACCCATTCGAGGTGCAGCCCGATAAAATCAAAGACATCGGCATCTGGGGAACCGTACTTGAAGGAGACATCTTCCCTGTATCGGACGACTTCGATCTCGACCGCGCGTCATTGTCGCCACCCCGCGATACAGTAAAATCGCCAACAAAGCCGTTGTATGCGCTTGCTGACGTATCGGGCATCGCACAGAAGGGCATGCTTGCCGGATGCTCGTGTTGCGCTTCGCCGGTGTCTCAGTCGTGCACCGCATCGGCGGCGGGACAAGTCTCGGCAGTTAGCTGTTGCGGGACCAACGCATTGGGGTGGGCCGTCGTGTCTGAATGGGCGTCTCAAGCATAGACCGGAGCCAATCTGACTACAGGTTTCGGACGTCCGCGTTTACATGCAAAGCAGCCGCCCAAGTCCCGAGGCGCAACCAGCCGAGCCCGGCACGCGCCCTCAGTGCTTGATCACCAACCCCTGCCCGGTGGGGATCTCCAGCACCGTGTGCCCGCGCGCGGCCATGAAGGCGTTTTCGGCGTGGCGTTGCGCGGCGTAGC
Organism: Ruegeria alba; assembly: GCF_022321465.1. Lineage (NCBI taxonomy): Bacteria > Pseudomonadati > Pseudomonadota > Alphaproteobacteria > Rhodobacterales > Roseobacteraceae > Ruegeria > Ruegeria alba. Next base: position 139,413 of record NZ_JAKOEM010000009.1, read on the forward strand.
CGGTCCAGCCGTAATCGTCGAACACGATCATCCCGCCCGGCACCACCTTGTCGAACAGCGCCTCCAGCGCAGCAATTTCCGAGGCCGCCGAATTCATGTCGATATGCAAGAGCGCGATCTGCTCGGGGCAGGCCTGGGCGAAACTGTCTGGCACCATGCCCTGCACGATCCGCGTATTCGGGACCTTGGCAAAGCGCTGCTGCACCACCTTCAGGATCGCATTCGGATCATCGGCGATGTCCTGTTCATAGGCCTGATTTGAACGTTTCTCGGAATTCATTGCCTCTGGTATGCCCTGATAGGTGTCATAGAGATAGAGCGTCTTGTCAGACTTGGCGAAGTCCAGATAGTCGGTCAGGAACGCGAAACAAAACCCCTTCCACACTCCGCATTCCACGAAATCGCCGGGCAGTTGCATCACGTTCTGGGCGGCCCAGAGCAGCGTATGCAGCCGCCAGGCAATCGATATCTCCTGTTTTGTCTGGGCGTTTCGGCGCAGCGTTTCAACGAATTTCCTGTCCTCGCGAAACCCGCCTGCCCGTTGCAACCCGATCAGATTGTCTGAGGCGTAGACCGAGCCAAACAATTCTTGCAGCGTCTCTAGCGCGATGCGAAAGCGGTCAGCATTTTCACCGTCAAGCTTTCCATAAAACAACTTTTTCCCCTCTTATTGCAAATACTCACCCCTATCTGCGCATCACGGCACAGGAGCTGTCAATCTTCCTTCGGCGTTTGATAGCGTCGCCACAAGTCGGGTCGGCGGCTCTGCGTGATCTTTTCGCTCTGGGCGCGGCGCCACTCGGCTACCTTGCCGTGATGGCCGGACATCAGCACCTCGGGGATGGGGCGGCCCATCCATTCGGCGGGGCGGGTGTATTGCGGATGTTCCAGAAGCCCCGAGGAAAAACTCTCCTCCTCGGTCGAGGCCTGGTTGCCCAGCACGCCGGGCAGCAACCGCACGGTGGCGTCGATCAGGGCTTGCGCCGCAATCTCGCCACCGGTCATCACGAAATCTCCCAGCGAAACCTCCTGAATGCCGTAATGCTCCAGCACCCGCTCGTCGACGCCCTCGAAGCGGCCACAGATCAGCGTGACCCCGTCACAGCGCGCCAGCGACTGCATAAGCGACTGATCCATCGGGCGGCCGCGCGGCGACAAGTAGATCAGCGGCCAGTTGCCGCTGGCGCCTTGCATCGCGCGTTCGATCGCTGGGGCCAGCACATCGGCGCGCAACACCATGCCGGCGCCGCCGCCGGCCGGGGTGTCATCGACATTGCGATGCTTGCCGATGCCGAACTGGCGCAGTTCGATGGTCTCCAGTTGCCAAAGCCCCTCTTGCAGGGCGCGGCCCGTCAGGCTTTCGCCCAGAACACCGGGAAAGGCCTGCGGAAACAGGGTGATCACCCGTGCCTTCCACACGCCATGCAGATCGGGCGTGTCGGTGATCAGCTCGCGGGGTTGCAGCGTCGGGCGGATGGCCTTGCGGCCATGGGATCGGGCGGGTGGTGTGCTCATGGCCGCTGTCATAGGGCAAGGCGCGGGCCGAGGGAAGCGGTGGCGCACCTAGCCGATCAACCCGGCCTTCCAGCGCAGCCAGATATCGGGGGCGCTGCGGAACACGTTGATATCCACCTTGCCCTCGATCCCCGGTATCAGCCCGGTGCCGGTATACTGCCAGAAGGTCCAGTAGGCGCCGGGATAGACCTGACGCGGATGGCCCGCGACCGAGCGCAGCCAGAACTCGGCATCGCGCAACTGTCCGATGCCAGTGTCGCGATAGAAGTCGACCGTCGTATAGATGATGGGACGGCGCCCGTAATGCGCCTCCAGAATGTCGAGGAACTTGCGTGCCTCGGCCCGCACCTTGGCGCCTTCGGGACGCAGCGGGCAGGTGCGCGAGCGGTGGGTCCACTCCATGTCGAGCACATGCGGCAGATCGGCGCCACGCGGAACATGCCGGATGAACCAGCGCGCCTGTTCCGCAGCCGGGCGGCAGAAATAGTAATAGTGATAGGCGCCCCAGGGCACGCCCGCCGCCTGCGCGCCGCGACGGTGTTCGGCGAACTTGGGATCGGCGACATCGCCGCCCTCGGTCGCCTTGATATAGGCAAAGTTCACACCTGCCGCGCGGGCGGTCGGCCAGTCGATATTGCCCTGCCAACGCGATACGTCGATCCCGTGAATCGGATAGCTGTGCGGCGCGCGCCCGTCCCAGGGATGCGGATCGGCATCACCGAATTTCGGATATGTGACCAGTTGCGCCAGTTCAGCGCGCATCGGGTCAGGGGCTGCGACTGGCTCGGGCTCGGGCGCGCGGCGGCCGCAGGCGGCCATCAGGGTAAGAAAGACGGAGAGAAGGAGCAGGGATCGCATAATGACTCGCTGTGAAACCGTGATTTGAAATCGGTACTGCCCCAGAGATTGGCGCGGCGCCGGCCAAAAGCAACCACCCGCCCGGGGATAAGCGAAAATCGGCGGGACCTTTGCCGACCTGCCTTAAAAAGTCGCTCCAGAACCTGCAACACTCTTGATCCCGGCCCCGGTTGCGCCTAAACGAGGCCGGTCTGGAATCGCCTCTGGCGGCTCCGGGCGTTTGGCCTGTTTCCGCGCCCCATCCGGTTTCTTCGACCGGTCCACCGGGGCGGCAGACCGAACAGAAGAAACGGACGATCCGATCTCGGGCGGGCGCTGCGGCGGACCCGGTCGAAGACCACGAGCTCTCGGGACGCACATATCTTCGTGGGTAGAACCACGGGCAAACCAGGAGAAAAGCGATGGATCTTATCGCACAGCTCGAGGCGGAACAGATTGCCGCCCTGGGGAAAGATATCCCCGATTTCAAACCCGGCGACACCATTCGCGTCGGCTACAAGGTGACCGAAGGCACCCGTTCGCGCGTGCAGAACTACGAAGGCGTCTGCATCAGCCGCAAGAACGGCAGCGGCATCGCCGGCTCGTTCACCGTTCGCAAGATTTCGTTCGGCGAAGGCGTGGAACGTGTGTTCCCGCTCTATTCGACCAACATCGACAGCATCACCGTTGTCCGCCGGGGCCGTGTGCGTCGTGCGAAACTCTACTATCTGCGTTCGCGTCGTGGCAAATCGGCCCGTATCGCCGAAGTCACCAACTACAAACCCAAGGCTGACGCCGAAGCGTAAGGAGCGGAAAGATGAAAAACGACATCCATCCCGATTACCACCTGATCGACGTCAAGCTGACCGACGGCACCGTCATCCAGATGAAATCCACCTGGGGCAAGGAAGGCGACACCCTGTCGCTGGAAATCGACCCCTCGTCGCACCCGGCCTGGACCGGTGGCTCGTCCCGCCTGATGGACACCGGCGGTCGCGTGTCGAAGTTCAAGAAGAAATACGAAGGCTTGGGCTTCTAGTCCCTGCCAGCGATCGAACCGCAAACGCCGCCCCTCGGGGCGGCGTTTTTCTTTGATCCTGAGCGAAGCGCAATCCTTTGCAAACGCCAGTATTTGTTGACACGGGCCAAAACATGCACGCACTATTCATAATATTCTTTGCCATTGAGCCGCTTTTCCAGTTTGGCCTTAGTTTGTCGGCATAGAAATTTTTCTGCCGTCTTCTGGGTTGCTACTTTTTGAATTGTGCCCGGAACGCGGTCATTGTTGAGAGTACCGAATTATGCCGACCGCCACATATGACAGCTCCTTTACACGCAACATCGGTAGTGGAGACCGCTATTTCTCTTTTAACGTCCTTGGTGACTTGCCCTATTCCGAGGTCGAGAACGTTTCGCTGAACTTCTTCATCAACTACAACAACGGCGCTGCTGTCGACCTCGGGGATGTCGATATCTGGCTGATCTCACCCGAAGGGCGACGCGTCCGCGTCTACGACAATTTCGATGGTATCGGTAAGGACACCGATGACGGGAACGACAGCGACCGATCCGACGACTACGATATCTCTTTCTGGGGAACCGATTCCGTCTCCAACATCTCCGTTTTCATGGACGGGCAGCAGGTGCAGGGAAACTGGCAGTTACAGGTGCGCAACAACACCGGCGTAACGCTACAGATGAAGTATCTCAACGTCGACATCGACTACAACTTTGCCGATCCGACGGTCCGAGATATCCGCGTCATCGGCGATCTGAACGTCGGCGAGGAAATCGAGATCGAGGCGGAGCTGGCCAACATCGGCAACAAGGGCATAGGCTCCTTCGGCATCGAATATTACGTGAACGGATCGCTCATTGGCGGCGACACACTGTCTCTGGGCCTGCCGGGCGGGTGGACCGATACCGAGACCATCAAATACACGCTGACCGAAGAAGGCGCGAATTCCATAGAAGTGCGGATCGTCGACGTCGACGGTGACAGTCGAACCAGCAACAACTCACGAACCGAGTCATATCGCGTCGGCCCCGACCTTCCCGATTTGTTTGTCAGCGATATTTCCGCCTTTGGCTATGCGATCGCCGGTCAGAGTGTCGTGATCGAGACCGAGGTAACCAATCAGAGCGACAGCTATCAGGCGCCCTTCTCGATCAGCTACTATGTCAATGGCAGCAAAATCGGAGAAGACACCTATTCGGGCGGCCTGTTGCCAGGGCAAACAGACCCTGAAACCATCTCCTACACTGTGTCGACAACCGGCCAACAGGAAATCGAGGTTCGCATCAACCGCGGCGATAGCCTGGGCCGTACCGAACTCTTTGGCGTCTCGCGCGCGGACGAACCCGCGCGAACGGTCACCACTTCCCTAGCGGAAATCGAACTGGGCGCCTTCATGGCACGCGTCGTCTACGGCGATGACTTGCTGCCCGGTGTTTACAACGGCGACAACAGCGACAACGGGCGGGACGACAACTACAGGGGCTACCTGTCACAGCGCGGCTGGACCGTTCTGACCGAAGGAAACTTGGGGCAGAACTATGTCTCTGACAACGACGCCCGGTTCCAAAGCGGCGGGTTGTTCGAGGGCCGCAATAGTCTCTTGTGGGCGGCGCAAGGGCTGCTTGCCGAAGGCACGATGGCCGATGGCAGCCGCACGGTTGCGCTCACCTTTCGCGGCACCGATGATTCAGATTGGCCACTGGCGCTGAGCGGACAGGCTTGGGGCGGCAACGGGCTGTTTGATCAGTATGTGGCACACGACGCGCTGATAGAGGCAGCACTGGCCTATGTGAACGACCCCGGCAACGGAATTGATCGTCTGGTCGTGTCCGGCCACTCTCTGGGCGGGTCGATGGCCGATATCTTTGCCACGGTCGATGCCCACCGTGTGTCGGCCGATGTAGATCTGGCGGTTATCTCCCTGGCCTCGGCCGGGATCGACCCGGATGTCTATACCGACTCGCTTCCCTTCAAAGGGTTCGATCTGCAATACGATCCGGCCATTCCTGAACTCACCGGCAATCCTCTGGCGCCTATGCAGCTAAATGCGCCCGGCTATTATATCGGGCTTTCACATCGTGAAGACCGGGTCACCTTTGCCGGCGAAAGCTGGGTCTCGCCTGAACCTTCGCTCACCACAGTTCTGACGCTGCTGACCAACGTGAACTTCGAGGATGGGCTGACCCAGATCGACCTCCCCAATGTCGAGAACACTGAATTTTCCACGGGTTTCGGCGCCGAGCATGATCCGGGGCTCTATTGGGCCAGCATCTGGGCTTTGGCCAACGATCCGCTCTCTGAATTCCGCGACACCCATCGCATTCAGATCGGTCGCACCGATTATGACAGTTTGCCCGAGTACGAGAAAGAAACGATCTCTTTGTTCGAGAAATCGGCGAACACTGCAATCGACGACAGGCTAAGCAAGGCGCTGACCGGCAATGGCAATCGCGATTTCATTATGGGGCTGGCGGGCCGGGACGAACTGGTGGGTCTTGGCGGCAACGATCTGCTATCGGGTGGCATTGGCAACGACACCCTGAACGGCGGCACCGGCAATGACCGTCTCGATGGTGGGTTGGGCGAAGACGAGGCCGTTTTTGACTCCTCCAGCTCCGATTTGCTCGTCTATCGCGAAGACGAAGCCTTTGTCCTGTTCACCTCCGAAGGGCGAGACACGGTAACCGGAGTAGAGCGGTTCCGGTTCAACGATATCGCCTTGGACGAGGCCGACCTGAATGAGCGTGACGGGATCGGCCGGACGCTGACCGGCACGCCCGAAGCAGACGACCTCAAAGGGACCGAATTGAATGACAGTGTCTCGGGGTTGGCATCCAACGACCGCCTGGTCGGCTACGAGGGCAACGACACGCTGGATGGTGGCGACGGATCGGATACGCTCAACGGTGGCGACGGCGATGACCGGATCATCGGCGGCGGATCAAGCGCCGACCTGCGCGACATCATCTATGCGGGTGCGGGGCATGACAATATCGACGCCGGCGCCGGCAACGACCTGGTCTATGGCCAGGCCGGCAACGACACCATCGCCGGCGGTTTCGGCGTGGACGAGCTGCAGGGTCAGGAAGGCGACGACGTGATCACCG